>QHBZ01000265.1 GCA_003244055.1 Pseudonocardiales bacterium
ATCACTGCCTTGCCACACCGCCGCCGTCGACATAACCCCATTCTAGAGCACAGCACCGACAATGCCGACTAGACATTCGGGTACGGGACACCGAGATCTCACCCGATTCGCCATACTGAACCTCGAATGGTCTTCCCACCATGGGGGCACGCGCCGCTTGGCACAGCGGACGCTTAGCATGCAGATGGACCAACCAGAAGCGTTCTGACGGGGGCACGTCATCGCAGGTGTAACGCGCCGGGTACCCAACGAGGCCGCGGCCGACGGCATGACCGAGCGGCTGGTGCGGGGCCGATTGGCGCGAGTGTGGCCGGCGCTGATGCTCGGTCTCGCGGCGACCGCGACTTTGACCGGTGGCCTGCTCGCCGGGTTCGCGCCCAGTGTCTCGGTGCTTTACGGCCTACCAGCGCTGGGGCCGGTGGTGGACGTGGGGCTGCCCGCGGCTCGGGTTGTGGCGATGGGCGCCGCGGCGGCCGCAGTCGGGAACCTGCTGCTGGCGGCGGTGCTGGTGCCGGGCGACCCGGATGGCCTCGTGTCACCGAGCGGGTACGCCGGCCTGCGCGCGGCCCGGGGCTGGTCGGTCGTGCAGGCGTGCGCGTCGATGGCGGTCGCGGTGTTCACCGTTGCGGAGAACAGCGGCATGTCCCCGGGTCGGTTCCTCACCCGCCCCGATGCGCTTATCACCGGCATCGGTCAGATCGAGCAGGCCACCGGGTGGGCGCTGGCGGCGTTGATCGCATCGGTGGTGGGCCTGCTCGCCGGCTGGGCACTGTCCTGGCGTAGCGCCCTCGGCCTGCTGCTGCTGGCGCTGGCCGGGCTCCTACCGGTCACCTTGACCGCGGCCACCAACGCCGAGCGGTCGCACGACATCGCCGGTGACGCGCTGACCCTGCACGTGCTCGGCGCCGTGCTCTGGCTGGGCAGCACCATCGCGGTAGTGGCGCACCTCGCCCGCACGGGCACCGGAAAAGATGAGGTACTGCGCCGGCATACCGCGATCGCGACCTGGTCGCTGCCGCTGGTCGGCGCCTCGGGCGTGGTGTCCGCGGCCTACGCAGTCGCTCCGTCGGACCTGCTGACCAGCGGGTACGGCAGGTTGGTGGTGGTCAGCGCCGCGTTGCTCCTGGGGCTGGTCGCGGTCGCCAAGCGAGCCCGCGCGGCGGTGGCGGCGCCCAGTGGGCGGACCAGCGCCCTGCGCCTCGCCGGCGTGGAAGTTCTGCTGCTCGCCGCGGCGGCGGCCGCCGGCACCGGGTTGACCCGGCTGTTTCCACCCGCCGAAGCGGGCTACCAGCCGAGCAGGCTCGTCTACTTGCTGGGCTACGACCTACCATCCCATCTCACCGCCCTGGACCTCGCCGTGCGGTGGCGCTTCGACCTGGTGTTCGGCCCGCTCGCGGTGCTGGCGGCCGCCCTCTACCTCGTAGGGGTGCGCCGCCTGCACCGCGCCGGGCGGACCTGGCCGGCAGGGCGCACTGCGGCGTGGCTGGCCGGTTGCACGGTGCTGCTGGTGGCCACGTCGTCGGGCCTCGGCACCTACGGGCCCGCAGTGTTCAGCGTGCACATGGTCCAGCACATGCTCATCGCCACCTTCGTCCCGGTACTCCTCGTGCTGGGCCACGGGGTGACCATGGCGCTGGAGCTCGCACCGGACCGGCTCGCAAGGCGGCTGGTGAGCCTGCTCGAGTCACCGGCCGTGCGGCTGGCTCGCAACCCAGCTATCGCGTGGGCGGCGGTGGCCGTCACCCTGTTCGGGCTCTACCCGACCGGGCTGTTCGACACAATCGTCCAGCAGCACTGGGCGCACCTGGCCATGGACGCCGCGTTCTTCCTGACCGGTCTCGCGCTGTTCTGGCCGGTACTGGGCTACAGCCTGCCCGGGCGCGGGCTGCCGGCCATCGGTCGGATCGTCATGGTGTTCGCCGTGATGGCGCTGCATGCCGCGTTCGCCAGCTGGTTACTCAGCCGAGCGACACCCCTCGCGACGAGCTTCTACGGCGCGCTGCGGCTGCCTTTCGTTCCCGGCCTGCTCGCCGACCAGCGACGCGGGGCGGTTCTGGCTTGGCTGCTCGGAGAGGTGCCGGTCCTGCTCGCCGTGTTCGCGCTCGTGTTTCGCTGGACCCGCGCCGACCGCTCCCCACCCGAGCCCGAACCCGAGGTCTGGCCAGGCCTGCGAACCGACGCCGACGACATGACCTACACCCGCTCAGTCTCGGTGGGTGGTGATGAACTGCGTCGCGAGTGAGGCGACGACGAGGATCACGGCGCCGATCGCGAGCAACCCGAAAGCAGGACCGAGCACATCCGCCGATTTCGTGGCGTTGGCCGTCACGCGCAATAACACGTTGATGGGCGGTAGGCCGCGCACCAGCAGCGCAACCAGAACTAGCCCGACCGCGGCGATCAGCGCGTAACCCCGCCTCCGGATCACCAGCCGCGAGCACAGCAAGCCGATGGCGATTCCCGCGCACGCGCCGGTGAGCTCGGCTTCGACGCCCAGTGCCAGATCAGCGGCACCGACCGTGTGGGTTCCGACCAGCAACGGCAGCACCACACCGACCACCGTGAGGATCAGGCAGCTGATCACAGCCACAACCACCGACGCCAGGAGAACCCTGCTGGAACGCCCCGCGCTGACGACGGTGATCGCCCGGTGCGCCGGATCCTCGACGCTGATCAAAGCGATGGTGAGCCACGTCGCGCAGACGAACAGCGCGCCCGCGCACAAGCCGTAGGTGGGGGGAAGCGGTCCGGAATCGTTGCTCGACGACACGCCCACCACGGCCATGAACAGCAGCACCGGGGCCAGGTACCGTTGCGAATGCAGCATGGTGGCGCCGGCGTAGCGGACGAGCGCGATCACCGGGTGCACTCCGCGATCGGACCCAGGCTCGTGACCGACCAGCCATGCTCCAACGCGGTCCGCAGCACAGCGTCCGAGCCCTCCCGGGTGACCCGGATCGTGATGGTCTCCGCCCTGCCGGTCACCTCCAGCACGCCAGCCACTCCGTACCAGTCCACGTCGGGTGGCCGTCGCCCGCTCGGCTGCATCAGCACAACCTCAGTCGCCGGTTCGCGTGCGGTCACCATCGCACGCCGGCTCAGCCACCCGGCGTCGATGACGTAGGTGTGCGACGCGTGGACGCCGCTGATCGACTCACGGTGATCGGTGAAGACCACCAGACCGCCGGAACCCGCGACCTCGGCGATGATGGCGGCCAGCGTGCCATGCGCCGACGCGTCCAACCCCGACCATGGTTCGTCGAGCACCAGCAACTGCGGCGCCACCAGCAGCGCTTGGGCCAGCGCGACCTTCTGGGCGTTGCCCTTGGACAAGGTCCGCAGCTGGGAGCGCTTCCCACCGACCAGGGCCAGCCGATCCAGAAGCTGATCCGTCCGCGCAACGGCCCCGCTGGTACTGAGACCGCGAATGCGACCCAGGTGCGTGAGATACTCCATCGCGGACAGCCGCTCATTGGGCGGGAAATGATCCGGAACGTAGCCGATCACTTCGGGCTGACCGGACACTCTGCCGCTCGTCGGCCGGGACAGAGCACACAGCAACCGCAGCAACGTCGACTTCCCCGAGCCGTTCGCACCGGCTATCGCCACGACCTCGCCACCGGGAATCTCGAGGTCGACGTTCCGGAGCACCCACCCGCCGCGGACATAGCGCTTGCTCACCGCTTCCAGACGAAGCAAGTCCACTCCTCGGTGCTCGGGCCGGGTAGGACTATACGTTCGCCCAGGCCCAGCGGCGCCAGGCCCGGTAATCTCCCATCCCAGGTTCGCCGGGAAGCCCCAGCGTGATCAGGTTGACACGCTGCTCCATCGACAAAGGTAGTCAACCCATGGCTGAGTACCGGTGCATGGTGCGAGCAATGTCCTCGACCTCGGCTGCCGTGAGCCCGCCGAGGCTGTGCTCGTGTACGGCCTGCCGGAGCAGACGCCGGACCAGCGCGGAGGTAGGGATGTGCTCGGCGGCAGCTCGCCGGCGCAGCTGCGTGTCTAGCTCCCGGTCGATGCGCAGGTGCAATGGCATGTCCAGAGCGTTGGCCTGCTCGGCGATTTCGGCCTCAGCGGCCTCAGCGGCCTCGGCCTCTCATGTTCCCGCTCGGCTCGCACGGTTCCTGCACGATGCCGGGCACGGCATGATCCACACGTCGGAGCTTCCGGAGGTCAACCGCAGGACTGGCTTGCGTATCGCGGAGTTGGCCGACGGCGGGGTTCGGTGCCATCGCCATCCTTGAGCTGCGCGAAGATCCGCTCTGACGGTGTGCTCACGCCATCAAGTCTGGCAGGATGCGACGCGGACTCGTCGGCGGTGTCCCGTTGGTGGCCGTCGGCCAGGTCAGAGCAGTTGGCCCAGCCGCAGGTGGACTCCGAACGGCTCGGTGGTGGTGAAGGCGCCGGTGATACTGCCGCTGTCCTGGTAGCCGAACCCCTCGGCGAGGTGGCAGTCGAGCAGCGACACCGGTTCGTCGAGATCCACGATCCAGTAGTGCGGGATGCCGGCATCGGCGTACTCGCTGCGCTTGGCCACGTGGTCGGTGCGACGGGAGCCGGGCGAGACGATCTCGACCACGACCAGCACCTCGGCGGCCCGGATCATCCCGCCCTCATGACGAACCCGTTGACGGGCGCCTTGCGCGACGATCATGAGGTCCGGCCGGCGGGAGAACCCCGGCTGATCGGGTTCGACGAGCTGAAGGTCGACGTCGACGTCCAGGATCACCTCGAGGTGATCCGGCAGCTGTGGGCGCAGCTGCACCAGCAACTCGGCCGCGGCGAAGTTGTGATCGGGAACCGGGCTCGGCGACATCAGCAGGCGGCCTTCCAGCAGCTCGGTGTAGCCCGACTCGGTCTCGCCGAGCTCGGCGTACTCCGCCACCGTCAACAGCTGAGTCAGTGGCTGGGGAAGGGCGGTCACCTCGAGCTCCTCACGTCACAGTCAGTCTCCCACGGTGGCGGGCACAACCCGTACCGGCCAGCCCGCCCACCGTTGGTCGATCGGGACGGCGTAGATCTTGTCGTCCAGCCGGTAGGCGTCGGTTCCGGTGTAGAGCACGATCCCGCCGGTGAAGCTCGTACCCCCGCACTGCCACCAGCCCGCGCCGACGGCGCCGCGACCGGCCCGTCAACCACCCAGCGCACCACAGTCACCTCACACCACCCGACAACGCACTGACCTGGGCGAACGACTTTGCAGCACGGACATCTTGGCCGCTGGAAACGTCCGCGCTGTCGAGTTCACGACACCACCCGACGGACTTCCGGCGCCGTCTAAGTCCGAGAGTCCGCGCAGCCCGACACCGTCCGTATATCGCCTGCGACGACAGCGACGGCACGGTTGACAAGGTGTTCGGTCAGACCGGCCTGCTCACCGTGCCACCGCACCCACTCGGGCAACAGCGCTTTCGCGGCGATGGTGATCGGATCGTCCGGGATCCAATCGTTGATCAACGTGAGCTGGAATTGGACTCGATGCGGTGAGGGCGAGTGCCAGGTGTCGGGCAGGGTGCCCTCCATCCACTCCCGCGCCAGCGCATCGACGGCCTCCGGATCGGGTTCGATGCCGAGCCGGCGCATATGCCAGCCGGTGAACGCCGCTGCCATCGGATCGGTGTCCAGGTCGTGGTACAACGACCGCGCCTCCGGCAGTGACACTCCCCGCTTCCGCAGCGCATCTGCGAGATCGTGGATCCGGCGGCGCGCCCGGAACCAGTTGTCCAGCACTGTCCGCGATTCGGTTCCCCGGAGCATCTCTTCTCCGGATTCGCAAATGGACGAGGCACAGCAGGCGCTCCGCCGATTCGACCCGCTCCGGCGGTGCGCTATGCGCCGGGTCACCTACCAGCGCTCGCCACGCGGCGGCCGCCTGCGCCACGTCGTCGAAGACCCCAGCGTTGACGATCTCGATGAACCCGCAGGCATCGATGTCGAACAGGAACACCGAGCGGTCCACCCCACCGGGATAGGAAAGACCCGCGATCAGCGCGATGCGCGCGCCGTACGCGTCGCGCATCTCCCACACCTCACCGGTGGCCGTGATCCGCGCGAGCTGCCGCAGCCAGTCGGGCTGCTGCCGCACCACCGGATCACCCCGCAACGCCTTCCTCGCCTGGCCCAACGCCGTCTGCGCGACGGACGCCAGCGCCGGTGACCCGATCGAGGTGAGACCGTGCAGCAATCGCCACACTGGCGCCCATGCGCCGTCCGGGCTACCCACCTCCTCCTGGACCCGAGCCGTCGCGGCTTCCACGAGCTCCTCGAACCACCAGCTGAACCACATTCCCTCGCGTTCCTCACGCAGGACGCGGTGTAGTTCGGCGCCCAACAACTCCGCGGTCGCCTGTTCAAGCTCCCTGGGCCCCTGAGCCGCCATGACGACGCCAGCCCGATCGAGGACGTTCTTGATCGAGGAATCGAACCACTCCGGCCGCTGCCGCGGTCCCAGCAGCGCCGAAAGCGCCGAAAACGCCGAGCGCGGTGAACCAGCAAGCGCACCATCGGTCCGACGGCTCGCAGCACCCCGCGGACCGGAGACCGTCCTGCTCGTCCTACTCTTCTTGCTCTTGCGACCACGAGACACCGGCGACATGCGGGGGATGGTAGAGCTGCCGCACTGGGCCACTGCGCGCTGGCCCGCAGGTGCCGTCGACGGCTACGACGCGGAAGCTTTCGCCTTGACACGAGAACGTCCGGCCCACGAGGTGTCTCCTCATCGAGCTCCGGGTCAGGAAATCGCTGACCTTCGCCCGGAAGCGCTTGAGGTCGATCTGGCTGGACGCCTCGATCACCGCGATCTCGGCGGCCTCGCCCAACTGGCGCGGTCGCCCCAGTCAGCGGTTGTGAAGTTCTTCCCGGGCGACGCGGCGAGCAATGTCCTCGACCTCGGCTGCGGTGAGCCCGCCGTGGCTGTGTTCGTGTACGGCCTGCCGGAGCAGACGCCGGACCAGCGCGGAGGTGGGAATGTGCTCGGCGGCGGCTCGCCGGCGCAGCTACGTGTCTAGTTCCCGGTCGATGCGCAGGTGCAATGGCATGTCCAGAGTGCTGGCATGCTCGGCGACTTCGGCCTCAGCGGCCTCGACCTCCTCCTGAGCGACCTCGGCGAGGATCGCATCGTGGCGGGCGCGGCGGGCAGCCCGAGCCTCCTCGGTGGTGTCGGTCATCGGCCGGCCTCACGTGTTTTCGAGATAGTCGCGGAGGTCGGCCCCGCGTGTTTTCCACGCGGTGACCCCGGACCATTCCTTTGGGTCGCCGATCACGGTGAGTACGAACCCGACGCTCGGCGAGTAGCCGATGATCCGCACGTATCCCACCCGGCTTCTCGGGTCAGGTGATTGCGGTCCCGTTATTGCGTGGACGGTTAGGCGAAGTCGTCGAATTGGCCGGCCTTGACACCTTTGAGCCAGGCGCCCATCTCGGCGCGGGTGAGGAACACGACACCGGCACCTGGGTGGTTGCTGTTGCGGACGGCGATCCGGCCATCCTGCAGCGCGGCCACCTCGACGCAGGTGCCGCCATTGGATCCACCCTCCTCAGTGAAGCTGCTCTTGCGCCACTGGGGCTGGGCCAGGGCCTCCACCGTGGTCATCCGCTGACCTCCTCCGGGTCACTCGTAGTTCTTCATCGCCTCGGCTATCGCTTCGACCGACTTCTCGCGGGACCAGGCCCGCTGGGTGAGCATGCCGAAGCGCAACATCCAGTGTCGCACCCGGTCCCGGTCCTCGATATAAAACGTACCCTGCGCGCCTTCCGTGTACCCGACGTCCGGGATCGGGGCGGGCAGGGTGAGGATCGAGAACGGCCCCTCCAGTCCGGGGCTGCCGCCCACATCGCGCGGCAGGATCTGGATGGTGATGTTCGGCTTCTCCGTCGCGCGCAGCAGCTTGCGGGTTTGGTCGTGCATGACGATCCGGTCGCCGATCAGCCGCTGCAGGATTGTCTCGTCCAGGATGAAGTGCAGTTGCGGTGGATCCTCCCGGGCGAGGATCTGCTGCCGGGCCATCCGGGCGGCGACCCGGCGCTCAAGCTCGGCCGGGCTGAACCGCCCCGGATTGATCGACATCGCGAGCGCCCGTGTGTAGTCCGCGCTCTGCAGCAGGCCATGGACGAGCTGGTTTTGGAAATCGCGGAGTGCGACCAGGCCGCTCTCCAAGCTCAGCAACGGGCGCAAGCCGCCGGGAAGGTCGCCGGCGAAGCGGACCCACCAGTCCCCCTCGCGGGAGACCTCGGACAGTTGCACCAGCTCGTCACTGGTCGCGGAATCGGTCACGCCGTAGGCCTCGAGGAGCTGTTCGACCTCGCGGGGCTTGACGTGGTGCTCGCGGTTCTCCACCCGCGACAGCTTCGACCTCGACCAGCGCCCCGAGCCCGTGACCAGCCGCTCGATCGCCTGCTCCTGGGTGAGCCCAGCCTGCTCGCGTTGAGCCTTGAGTCCGGCGGCGAGCTGCCAACGACGCACGACGGACCCGCTGGCGTCCAGGCCCTGCGTCATGACCGACCTCCCGGATGCAGTGCTGAAGTCACACCACAATAGCCCACTCGGGTGATTACTGGACCGTCCACTTGTATAGATGGACAGTCCAGAACACTCTAGGGCAACCGAGAAACGCGCTCCAGGAGGTCACGATGCTAGTGGAGACAGAGCAACCATCCGCAGAGCTCGACCCGGCCACGCTCCCTCCGCTGTGCGGCGAAGCGGAGTTCGCCGAGTTGATGGCGGGGTTGGTGGCTGATGACGCACCCCGGTTGTTCGCTGTCGTGCAGGAGTACGGCGACCGGGTGGACGGGCGGATCGCGGCCTGGGGCATCGCGTTCGAGGACTGCGCCAAGGTCGTCGCGGTGGACCACGGCCTACACATGAGCCTGCGGTCGCCTGAACGCGCGGTGCTCGCGTTCAGCCGCCGCCCACACATCACCGCGCGCCTGGTGTGGATCGATCCGCCCGCCACGCCCACACACCTGTGAGCAGGCGGTCGTTGGCGTCGGCGGCTAGGCCCTGGTGCAGCTCGATGCTCGCAACGTGGTCGGCGCCGAGGCGGTGGCAGAGCAGCGCGGCGTTGTAGCCGGTGGCGGTGCCGATCTCCAGCACATCCGAACCGTCGATGACGTCGAGCATCTGCAGCATGCGAACCATCAGGCTAGGCATGGTTGAGGAACTCGTGAGGAATTGGAGGTCCGTACCGGGCGCGATGGCGCACTGGACAACGAGGCTGGTGTCGCTATAGACCGCGTCGAGCCATTCGCCGACGGCAGCCGGATCGGCGCCATCGACTATCGTGTCATCGTCGCGGTAGAAACGCGGGACGAATGGGTGCCGAGTGGTCTGTTCGATCGCCATGCGCCAGCGGGGGTCGATAAGAACTCCCGCGTCTGCGAGATTGGCGGCGAGCGCCGTTGCGCGCCGCTCATGCGCTCACCCGACAGATCCTCGCCGTCGCGCTCGGCCGCCGCGGCGAGCGAGCCGATACGGGGGAACAGCGCCCGGGCCAGCAACAGCGTGTCCTCGAACATCGGTAGGTCCGCAAGTTCCTCGACGGAGAACCAACCGAAGGGCTGCGCCGGCTCGCTGACCGGAACCGGCGAATCGGCGATCGCCACGTACTGGTGATCGACGTGAACATGCGGCTCGGACACGTGGTTGTCCGCAGGCACCATCACCTCGGTGATCCACCACGGCGCCGCCACCCGCTCGTGCGGATATCCCGGCGGCAACGCCGGCGACGGGGCCGTCAGCAGCCACACCACCAGTCCGGACTCCTCTGCTGCCTCGCGTACCGCCGCTTCGGCCTGCGTCTCGTCACATTCGACGTGCCCACCCACGATCATGCGTTTGTGCAGGCGCGGGTGCTCGATCAAGCCCAGCCGCCACCCCTGCGGGAACTCGCAGAACACAAACGCACTAGCAGTGGCGTGCTTGATCATTCATGGGCTCCCTCATCGCTACGGCTGCGGTGCGCAGAAGAGGGCGCCAGACCACCCCTGCCCCACCCGCGACGCGGTCGACCACGTTGGTCTCAACGGACCCTGTCTTGCTTTCTGACCGCGACGCGTGCTCGGTATCACCCAGTCGCAGCGGGCTCGAGTTCCACGTCGACACGTACGCCGTTGTCGCTGGGCCGGGTGGACACCTTGGCGACGTTCCCGGCTTCGCGGATGTCGTCGATGACAGCGTCCACCAGGTCAAGATGGTCCGCGCTGGCATGCACGGTGAGTTGGCTGACGACCGTACGCAAGGAGACCTTCGCGGCGCTCTTCGCCTTACGGATCTCGTGGAGCAGGGTCGCAGCGGCGTCAAGATGGGCGGCGTTGGCCTCTGGTTGCACACCGAGGGCGTCGGAGTCGGGCCACCGCGAGCGGTGGATCGAGTCACTGTGGGCGTTCGACCACACCTCTTCGGTGACGAACGGCAGAACCGGCGCGAACAACTGAAGCATGATCTCAAGGGCCCGTTTCAGCGTCGCCAGCGCCGAGCCGTCCTGCTGGTAGGCGCGGTTTTTCACCAACTCGACATAGTCATCACAGAAGGACCAGAAGAAGGTCTCGGTCACCAGCAACGCCTTGGTGTAGTCATAACTCTCAAACGCTGCGGTAGCCTCCGCGACAGTCTTCTCCAGCCGCAGTAGCAGGGCGGTGTCGAGCGGATGCGTGGCGCACGCCCCGGCAGCCGGCGCGCCGAATCCACCGATGAACTTGGCGACGTTGAGCAGTTTCACCACCAGCTTGCGGCCGATCTTGAACTGGTTGCGGTCGAAGGCCAGATCGAGGCCGGGGCGACCGCCCGCCGCCCAATACCGCACGGCATCGGCGCCGAAGGAGGTAATCAGGTTGTTCGGCGTGTCCGGGCTGTTGTCCGACGACTTCGACAGTTTCTTGCGGTCGGGGTCGTAGACGAAGCCGGAGATTGCGGCGGTGGACCAGGGAAGAGTGCCGAAGCTGTAGTGGCTGCGCACGATCGTATAGAACAGCCAGGTCCGGATGATCTCGTGTGCCTGCGGGCGCAGGTCCATCGGGTAGACACGCTGCCACAGGTCCGCATCGTCGATCCAGTGCCCGGCGATCTGCGGTGTCAGCGACGACGTCGCCCAGGTGTCCATCACATCTGGGTCAGCCGTGAAACCGCCGGGCACGTCGCGCTGCTGCGCCGTGAAACCCTCGGGGACAGCGACGGAGGGATCGACCGGCAGATCCTCGACGTGGGCCACGATAGGCCGATCAGGCGCCACCGTGCCGTCTGCCTCAATCGGGTACCACACGGGGAAGGGAACACCGAAGAACCGTTGCCGGGTGATGTTCCAGTCGCCGTTGAGCCCGTTGACCCAGTCGTCATAACGGGCCTTCATGTGTTCGGGCGCCCACCGTAGTTGCTCGCCACGGGCGATCATGTCGCTCTTGGCGGGATACTGGATGAACCACTGCCGGTTGGTCACGATCTCCAGCGGCTTGGTGCCGTTCTCCCAATGCTTGACCGGATGGTTCGTCGGTCGCGGCGTGCCTTCCAGTTCCCCGGATGCGCTGAGCAACGCGACGATCGTCTCGCGGGCCTGGGCCACCTTCTTGCCGGCCAGCTGGGCATAGGCGTGGCGGCCGCGCTCGCTGACGATGCCGTGCGGCATCTCCTCGGTGATTCGCCCGGCTTTGTCGACGATAGCTCGAAGGTCCAGCTTGAGCTCCCGCCACCAGGTGACATCCGTGGTGTCGCCGAAGGTGCAGATCATCGCGATACCGCTGCCCTTGCCCGGCTCGGCGAGATGGTGGGCGACAATCGGGACTGCCACGTCGAACAGCGGTGACAGTGCCGTGGTACCGAAAAGGTGCTGGTATCGCTCGTCATCGGGGTGAGCGACCAGCGCGACGCACGCAGGCAACAGTTCCGGGCGGGTGGTCTCGATGAAGATCGGCGTCTCATCGGCCTCGGCACGGAATCGCAGGCGGTGAAAGGCACCCGGTATGTCGCGATCTTCAAGTTCGGCCTGCGCCACCGCTGTCCGGAAATCCACGTCCCACAGCGTCGGGGCCTCGGTCCGGTAGATCAGGCCCTTGGTGAGCATTTCAAGGAACGCATACTGCGAAGTGTGGATCGAGTGCTTGCCGATCGTGGTGTAGGTCTGTGTCCAGTCGACTGACAACCCCAATGCAGACCACAGCTCGAAATACTGCTTCTCCAACTGTGTGGTCACCGTAGCGCAGCACTCGACGAAGTTCGGTCGGCTGATCGCCACCGTGGGCTTCAAGCGCTTGTTCGGGATACTGAAGTCCGGGTCGTAGGGCAGGCTCGGGTCACAGGTCACACCGAGCATCAGTTGGACCCGGCGTTCGGTGTTCAGGCCGTTGTCGTCCCACCCCATCGGATAGAAGACCTCTTTGCCGCGCATCCGCTGGTAGCGGGCGATGATGTCGGTGTGGGTGTAGGAGAAGCAGTGTCCAGGATGCAGCGTGCCGGAGACGGTCGGCGGGGGGGTATCGATGGAGAATACCTCGTTGCGCGGCTTGGTCCGGTCGAACCGGTAGGTGCCGCGTTCAGCCCACTCGCGTCGCCACTTGGCCTCGATATCGGCGACCGAGTTAGCCGTGCTCTTACCCTCGCTCATTTCTCCGGTAATCTTCCTCTGCATCTATCGCCAGCTTGGGGTTGTTGCCCAGGGGTTGTTGCCCACGAGTTGTCGGACACGGTGCGGCGGGGCTGGGCGCCACGGAACTTCGGCCTAGAGTAGCTTGCACGGCTCGATCAAGGTCGCCCCGGGAGGCAGATCAGACATGGCGGAATCTCATGCGGGCGCGGTGCGGACCCTGGACTGGGTCGTGATCGGCGCGGCGCTGCTGGCGTACGTCTCAAGTTTCCTACCCTGGTACAGCGCCAGCATCTCGATATTGGGGATCGACCGATCTGCTGACGTCGACGCCTGGAACGCGGGCTTCGGCGCCTGGTTCTCCGTGCTTCTGCTGGTGGCGGCCGGTGGCTGGGTGCTCGTGAGCGCGTTCGGCGGGCGGCTGACGCTGCCCGGGTCCAGATCGCTGATCACGCTTGGCCTGTCCGCACTGGCGGTCGTCACGATCGCGTTGCGCTGGGCGACGTTCCCGGACGCCACCGGCGGGGCGGACGCACCCAAGCTGGACCGGCTGGGCGAGTTGGGTGACTTCGACCTGGGCAGCGCCTTCGGCGTGTCCAGTGGCGCTGGTGCCGGCCTCTACCTAGGGCTGATCGCGGCAAGCACAGCCGTGGTGGCGTCGGTGCTCACCCTGCGCTCCGCAGGCAGCAACATCGGACACAGCCCGTGACGCGGCCTCTCTGCGATCGACGCCCACTGCTACCCCGGCGCGCGCGTCGATGGCAGTGAATACGTCTCAGCGACACGCCTTGACCCGGACGCCGCCCGGGCGTTCGCCGTCCTGCACGGCCTCAGCGGCTACTCCGTGAGTGCTCTGACCCGGCAGCGGTGCGTGCTCGACGAGGTCGCCGCCGGTGTGGCGCGAGCCAACACCCAGCTGTCGCTGCCCGAGCAGATCCAGCGATGGACCCTGCTCGATCGCGAATGGCTACCCGGTGGGATGGAGCTCACCCCGACGATGAAGCTGCAGCGCCGACCGATCGCCAGTGAGATCGAAGCGCTCTACCAGTAGTCCAACGATATTCACCGCCCGGACCATCTCGTCGACGCCACTCGCCGGGTCACCATCGACGTGCATGAGCACGCGTTCGCACCGACAGGCGTCGAATGCGTCGTCCGGGAATTTCAGCGCACGCACGTCGCCGAGGGCGAACTCAACGGGCAGTGAACTGTCGGTAGACCGTTCCCGAGCTACACCGACCATCGCTTCGCTCGCATCGATTCCGACCACCCGACCGTCCGGGCCCACGAGCGCGGCGAGCAGGCGCGCATCGTCGCCCGTGCCGCAGCCAACCTCAAGCACCCAGGCGCCAGGAGACAGGCGAAGCTCGTCGACCATCACCGTTTTGAGGGTTTGCACATCGGGCAACGCATTCGCCGCGTCGAGGAACTCGACGAAGAACCGTACATCTGGCGTCTGGTCGACCTCGGCGAATCCGACGACGTCGCCTTTCCCCTTATCTTGCAGCGTAGCGTCGTCCATGACTTTTCTCCCCTTCGGGCAAAGACCGGCTCACCCACCGACCCAGCACGCTCACGGTATCGGAGCCGGCCCGGCTTGTACCGGGCCCGATGAGGAATGTGCAGCGCGGTCCGGACGTTGAGGCTAGTAGTTGAACCGTCAATGAGTTAGGAGGGTGGCGGCCATGCCAGCTGTCACCGTTGAGGACGTCACCACGCTGGCCCGCATCCCCGAGCCCGCTGCGCAAGCACTGGATCGCTCGGTCCGGTCGGTGACGACCGCACCGTCGGGGTATGAGGGCGAGGGGTTCCCGGTGCGCCGTGCCTTCGCCGGGGTGGACCTGCGGGATCTCGACCCGTTCGTGCACATGGACCAGATGGGCGAGGTCGAGTACGCCCCTGGCGAGCCTAAAGGCACCGCCTGGCACCCGCACCGGGGGTTCGAAACCGTCACCTACATCATGGACGGCATCTTCGAGCACGCCGACTCCAACGGCGGCGGCGGCGAGATCACCAATGGCGACACGCAGTGGATGACTGCGGGCGGCGGCATCCTGCACATCGAGCGGCCGCCGGAGCACCTGGTGCTCAGCGGTGGGCTGTTCCACGGCCTGCAGCTGTGGGTCAACCTGCCCGCGAAGCTGAAGTGGGCCCCTCCCCGCTACCAGGACCTGCGGGCTGGAGAGTCCGCCCTGCTGACCACCCTGGACGGCGGGGCGCTGGTCCGGGTGATCGCCGGCGAGGTCGCCGGGCACCACGGACCGGGATCCACCTACACCCCGATCGCGATGCTGCACGCCACCATCAGCCCGGGCGCGACGCTGCGGCTGCCTTGGCGTGCGGACTTCAACGCGCTGGTTTACGTGCTCTCCGGTGCCGGGACCGTCGGCGCCGAGCGCCGGCCCGTGCACACCGGTCAGCTCGCGGTGTTCGGCCCGGGCGACGCCATCACCGTCGCCGGTGCGGTGCACCAGGAGTCGCGACACCCCGCGTTGGACATCGTCGTCCTGGGCGGCGCCCCGATCCGGGAACCGATCGCCTGGAGCGGCCCGTTCGTGATGAACACCCGGGCGGAGGTCCTAGCGGCTTTCAAGGACTACCAGGCCGGTCGGCTAGTGCAGCGCCGCGTTAA
>QHBZ01000266.1 GCA_003244055.1 Pseudonocardiales bacterium
GCGTTTACCTGGCGATCGGTCCTCCGACACGTCCCCACGTGCGCGGGCACAGTGGGGGTACGGAAGTTGCCGAACAGTGCGAGAGGTTGGCCCGAAGTGAGATGGAAACGCTCAGGTCAGCGGCAGCAGCACCACCCCCCTGACGTGCACCCGGTTGGCCCGGGCCAGGAGTCTGTCTGGGATTACCCGCGGCCGCCTCGTGCCGAACGGGTGCACCGCCGCGCTCGGATCGTGCACGGTGCGACCCTGGTGCTCGATACCGACGATGTGGTCCGGGTGCTGGAGACGTCGCACCCGCCGACCTACTACCTGCCCCGCGCGGAGTTTCGGATACCACTGCTGCCGGCGCCGAGGCTCACGATGTGCGAGTGGAAGGGCGAGGCGTACTACGTCGACCTGGAGGTGCCCGGCGTCGAGCCACTGCGCGAGGTCGGCTGGTGGTACCCACAGCCCGATCTACGCTACCCACAACTCACCGATCGGGTCGCCGTCTACGCCGGCCGGTTCGACGAGGTCACCCTGGACGGGGAGCCCGTGACTCCGCAGCCGGGCGAGTTCTACGGCGGCTGGATCACCCCGGACGTCGTCGGCCCGTTCAAAGGCGCCCCCGGCACCTGGGGCTGGTGAGCACCTGGTTGACGGGCTGGTCGGTCAGGCTGTCGATGTACCAGTTCGGATACACCGCAGGCAGCGGCGTGGCGGCGTCCAGTTCGGCGATGTCATCTGAGGTGAGGTGCACATCGGCGGCGCCGAGGCCCAGCAGTGCGTATTGCATGCGCGTCTTCATAGTGATCGTCACAGCTATCATGAACTGCTCGCCGACCCCCCGCAGAGCGGGCTGGCGGATGTGGACTATGACAGGTGTGGACTATCTAGCCTCAGCGTTATGAAACGCTTCCCTCTCGGCCGCTTCTCCGTCGCGCGCATCGGCTTCGGTGCCATGCAGCTACCCGGTCCCGGCGTGTTCGGTCCGCCGCGAGACCGAGACCAGGCGTTGGCGGTGCTCCGGCGCGCCGTCGACCTGGGTGTCGACCATATTGACACCTCGCAGTACTACGGGCCCGATATCGCCAACGAGCTCATCCGCGACGCGCTGCACCCCTACCCGGAGAACCTCGCGTTGGTGAGCAAGGTCGGGGCGCGACGCGACGAGTCCGGCGGGTGGTTGCCCTACGACGAACCCGACCAGTTGCGTCGGGCCATCGAGGACAACCTGCGCAGCCTCGGTGTCGAGCAGTTGGCGGCCGTGAACCTGCGGTCGATGGACGACGCGACATCGGACGAGCGGTTCGACGACCAGCTCACCGCCATGATCCAGGCCCGCGATGACGGGCTGATCGGCGGCGTCGGCCTGAGCAACGTCACCCGCGAGCGGTTGCTGCGTGCGTTGGAACGCACAGATGTGGCGTGCGTCCAGAACCAACTGAACCTGGTCGATCGCGCCTCGATACCGGTTCTGGAGGAGTGCACGTCGCGGGGGATCGCCTTCGTGCCGTTCTTCCCGCTGGGCTCCGCCTTCGTCCGACCCAATCCAGTGCTGGACAACGAGCAGGTGCTCAACACGGCCGAGCGGCTTGGGGTCACTCCGGTGCAGGTGGCGCTCGCCTGGACATTGGGGCTCGCGCCTAACGTCCTGCTGATTCCCGGCACCTCATCCGTGCGGCACCTGGAGGAGAACCTCGCGGTCGCCGACATCGAGCTCGACGACCAGGCGCGGCAACACTTGGCAGCGGTCGCCGGGTAGTGGGCGCCTGGCGCCGATCGGTCAGCTCAGCGCGGCGGTGGTGCGGTTCGTCTCGCCCTCGTTGGCCGTCCGGGCCCGCCGGGCGCAGGGCGTCCAGCTCCGCGATCTCCGCGGGGGTGAGCTCGATGTTCAGCGCATCCAGGTTCTCGGTCAGGTAGCGCTGCCGTTTGGTGCCGGGGATCGGCACCACGTCGGGTCCCTTGGCCAGGATCCAGGCCAGCGCGATCCGGCCCGGTGTGCAGTCGTGGCTGGTGGCGACGGTGCGCACGACGTCGAGCAGGCGCTGGTTGGTGACCAGGTTCTCCGGTCGCCACCAGGGCAGCGTTCGCCGGTAGTCGTTCTCGGCGAGATCGTCGAGGTTGCTCAGGTTGTGGTGCAGCCAGTGCCGTCGCAGGCACAACCACCCGTCGGCGGCGGGGTGGCGACGGCGACCTGGTGGCCCAGCAATCCGCCGGCGAGTGATAGCCCGACCGCGCCGGCACCGGCTACCGCCACGATCACCGTGAGCGCCGGGCCACCCGCCCCGAGGGCCAGCCCTCCCCCGGCGATGCAGACGGCGGCCGCCGCGAGCACTGGCGGGGCGGCCACCCGGTTGGCGGCGATGAAGGCCGCGTCCGAGCGCAGCGTCGCGGGCGTGCGGATACCGGCGAATCGGTTGCGTGGAAGCAGCCGGCGCCAACCGAGGAGGCCGACCGTGAGCAGCCCGGCGCCCGCCACCAGCAACAGCCCCCCGAGCAGCATGGACGCACGCACGGCTGTCAGCGTACCGGCGGCGGTGTATACCGGTTCCACGCCAGGCCTCGGCTGGGGTGGCTCTACGCCGATACGCCCACGCCCGATGAGGAACTACGTAGCTACCCAAGGTTTCGCGGGTAGCGCCCGATCGCATGTGGCCGCAGTCAGCCGTGAGGGTCAGCGGGCAGCGCCCTGTACTCCCCAGCGATGCGTCGTAGCCGACCACCTCGCCGGCGACCCGGGTACGGACGCCGGCGTCAGTAGTAGTGCCGTCGGCCACCGATCTCTCGTCCGGCCATACCGAGCACCAACAGGATCACGCCCACCACGATCAGGATGTACCCGAGGTAGGACAGGATCGGGATCGGGATCAGGAACCCGAACACTACGACCAGGACAATGCCGAGAACGATCACGATTCCTCCCGCGCACTCCGCCTACTTTTGCCCGTGATGTTACGGCACAGTCACCGGATTCGTTCCACTCGTGGTGCCCGTCGTCCCGCTCGCTGATATCCACCGGGCAGGTCCGCCCCCGATGGTGCCGGTGCGCGGCCACCGCAGGTCGCCTTCTGGCCCTGGTGACCTGCCGGCCCCGCGCTGGGGTGAACCGACCCGTCGCGGTTCGGCGGCCGGGGCATCGGCGTTACTGCACGCGGACAGCACGACACAACGGTTGACCAAACCCAGGTAAATAGATCTGTCGAGATCGCTCGCCCTACCTTGACGGTGAGGGACGCCGCCGGGAGATGGTGCGGGAGGGGGTTGCTCAGTTGGTCAGATCGGTTAGAGCGTGGGACAGGGTGGGGTAGGTGTTGAACAGTTCCAGTAGCTGGGTGATCTGGAGTGGGCGTGCTACGGCGCGGGTGACTAGGCCGGCGAGGTGTAGCTGCGCCCCGGTGGTCTGGGCGAGTTCGTGGGCGTGTAGCAGGCAGTTCAGCCCGTTGGAGGCCATAAAGCGCACCGGTTGTAGATCCAGGATCAGATGTGTCGGGCCAGTGGCGAGCTGTTCACGTAGGCATGCTTCGAGCAGCGGTGCGGTGACCATGTCCAGCTCCCCGTCCACTTCTACCACGCACACCCCGTCGGCCGGATGGGCTACGGT
Source organism: Pseudonocardiales bacterium (assembly GCA_003244055.1). Lineage (GTDB taxonomy): Bacteria > Actinomycetota > Actinomycetes > Mycobacteriales > Pseudonocardiaceae. The sequence goes on from QHBZ01000266.1 coordinate 3,584, forward strand.
CAGTTCCAGGAGCTGGTCTGGCGTGCACAGCGCGGGATCGTCGGTTGGTGTATCCCCGGCCGAGGCGGCGGTGCTGGATGGGTCGGTGGTGTGATCGGCGGCGGCGGCGGGCGGTTCGGCTCGTTCGCCGTGCGCGTCTTTCGTGGTCATCACCGGGCCTGGTCCTCCTCGTGCCCTGCGGCACAGCGGTTGGCGGCTAGAACCCACTGGAGCGGGATGGCGCCAGCCGGTCGTGCGTTGCGGTGCGTCGACGGGTGACTGGTGTGCGAACGGTGCCACGCTGCACCGTTCGTTCGCAGAATCTAGACCAGTGGGTTCGCCCTGGTTCATACACTCCGAGTCAGCGCCCTCTCGGCGCGTTGGTTCGGCTGTCGTGCCGCGCGTTTGGGCGCCCACGCAAACGGGGTATAACGGTCCGGGAATCGCGTCAACACAGCGGGCAGTAAGGATGTACGCAACGGGCCAGGAGGTGATGGTGGTGTGCACCTCGGCTGGCGCCCGGGGGCTGACCCATCACGGGTTGATCCACCCTCCGTCGGCAGATCTGACCGCCACCCTCGCTCCCATGGTTACCGAGCGACTGGTCCGCGGTGAGCCGGTACTAGCTGTGCTACCTCCCACGACCGCGGCCGGACTGCGTGCCCGGCTACCAACCCTGACCGGGCTGCACACCACCGACCCGGGCGAATTTTACCGCCATCCCGGCCGAGTGCTCAGCCATTACCGGGCCTGGTTCGCCGACACCAGCCCCGATGGTCGCTCGGCCATGATCGTGGCCGCCCCCGACCCGGGGGGTGACGATCCGCATCGCGCGGCGCTGTGGATGCACATCGACGCCATCACCACCCAGGCCCTAGCAGAGTGCGACCTCACGCTGGTCTGCGCCTACCCCAACAACTCCGCCACCGCCGACGCGGTGCGCCGGGCCCACCCCAGCCTGGTCAACGGATCGATCACACCCAACCCAGACCACTTACCAGCGGAACAGTTCCTGGCCAGCCATCCGCTGCCGCCACCGATCGAGCTAGGAAAACCCGACCTCACCCACATCATCGACCACCCCCCCGAGCTGGCCACGCTGCGCCACATCGTGGCCGGTCACGCCGCCCGGGCCGGACTGCCCACCGCCCGCTGCGACGACTTTGTGCTGGCCGCCACCGAGATCGCCACCAACGCCCTCGAACACGGCACCCCACCCGCCGCCGTACTCTTGTGGACCACCCCAACCTCGATAATCTGCCAGATCACCGACACCGGCCAACACATCCCGCCGCTAGCCGGGCTCATACCCCCACGAGCGACGCCGCATCGGGGCCGGGGCCTGTGGATGGCCCACCAACTCTGCGACCAGCTCTACCTCTGGCCCGACCCCACCACCATCCGGCTACAGATGGACCGAACGTAAGACGAGTCTCAATTGCCCCTTGCGCCGCGGAGCCAGGTTCGATGCTGTCTAACTGTCCGGGTTCGCATCCTTCCCGGGTGAGGCGCGCGGTTCGGGATTGTGCGGCTTGCCGCACCGCGGGCGGCTGGCAGCGGGCACACCCGTTCGTTCACTACGGATAGTCGACCGCCGACACGCGTTGAGTGCCCAATGTTGACCAGACTTAACCGCACGTGGACATCAACGGTGGCGCCATCACGCAGCGACGCCGATAGGCGCCCCTACGGCCGGTACCACGGCGTGGACACCTCTCGGCCGAGGGAACGTGGCGACCCGTCATGTGATGCGGCGTAACGGGAGACACCTTGGGCCAAAAATCGCGTGCTGTCCGTCCGCCGGCGCGTAGCAACGGGGGTGACCACTAAACTTTCCTGGGACCGCGCCGGGTTCGGTGAACCCGTCTTGGTGGTGTCGGGGTGGCGGGATTCGAACCCACGGCCTCTTCGTCCCGAGCTGCGGGCAGGGCGGTCGGTAGGGGTTATTCCCGCACGTCGTGGGCCGTTGGTGGGCACATTGAGACGGTGCCGGTCGACGCGGTTGCTGTACTTCGCTGCTGTACAGCGGACGCCGTGCGCTGGTCCAAACTAGCTAACTCGACGTCAGGCGCCGAGTGGCAGTGCTTCGTCCAGCTTTTGCCGCCATGGGGCGTTCGGAGCGTGCCGAAGGCGTTCCCGAAGGTCCAGCCGGTCATTGACCTCGGCGAGGAAGTCCGGTGACAGTCTCGGTCCGGGTACTGGCACGGCTTCGGGGTCGTAGCGCTGGAACCATGCTTCGACCTCGGTCCAGCTCCAGAGTGGGTTCGATGAACGCTGCCGGGCGATGGGGGCTGGGAAGTCTCCGGGACCACGCTCGCCACGCGCCAGCAGAGCGATGCTCTGACGACTGCGGCCGACTCGCGCTGCGATCTCGCTGGCAGTCAGCCAGTCGTCATCGGCCTGGACCTGGAGCACCCGAGCGCCGATGCCAGCCTGCTCGACGTCGACGATGGCGGAGATCACGGCATCTTGCCCTGTCGGTGCTTCACGGTCGAAGAAGGCCAGGACCGTGCTGTCTGGTTCCACGGAGAAGGAGCCGTCGTCGCAGCCGGCCTCATAGAGAGTGTCGAGGTGTTCGTCTGTCAGCTCGATGCCTCGGAGGGTCAGTCGAAATGTCCACTCAGTCATTACCCCTCCTCAGTGTCACCATGGTTGTGTTGGTCAACCCATCTACGGATCTGCCAGCCATGGTTGAACGGGCTCTTTGGTGTCGACCAGACCGAGAACATGGCTCTGCATGTGCACTTGATCCGACCCCACTTGTGACCGGCTGCTGTTTGTTCGACCACAAAGCCGAGTCGGGCTGCGTAGTCAAGAGCGTCGTTGATTCCTTCTTCGGGTGTTGGGGTGCACGCAACTCTCACGTTAGACAGGGGGTGTTACAGTTGTCAACACTTGGGTTGGAGAACGCTAGCACGGAGTTTGGGCGCGACAGGTACCGGGAGCGTGTTCGATGGAGTTGCAGGCCATGCTGTGGCGTTCCGGATGCGACTAGATCGACTTCAGGACGTTCGACGCTGCTGTACTTCGCAGCTGTACGGGCCGGCCCGGGCGCAGACACCGATTACGAAGCCATCGGCGCAAGCCCCTGACGCGAAGATTCACTGTT
>QHBZ01000267.1 GCA_003244055.1 Pseudonocardiales bacterium
GGTCATCGTCGACCGCATCATCGGCTTGACCGGCTTTCTGGGTGACACTTCGCTGTACCGGCAGCTCCAGGTACACGAGTGCTACGCCACCGCCGCCCCGATGAACCTCTCGGCGGCGCTGTTGTCTGCCGCGGGCGACGGCCCCGCGGACTGCCTGGCTCAGGCGTCGCACGGGGTGGATGTGCTCAGGGTGCCGGAGCCGGACTTCTTCGTGCTGGGAATGAAGTCCTACGGGCGCAACAACACCTTCCTGCTGCGCGTCGGCTACGAGCAGGTCGACGAGGTAGCCTGCGCCTACGCCAAGTCCCGCTCTTGGTGCTCAGGCCGCGGGTCGCGCAGTGCCGGTGGAGGCTAGCCGGAGGATGGTCGTGTCGGGCCGCGTGGTGTTGAAGGTGTAGATGCCGGCTGCGTGGCTAAGGCAGCGTGTGGTGTCGGCGGCGAGGGCCTCGGCTTGCTGCAGGTGTGGTGTGACGGTGCCCCAGGCCGACCAGCGGTCCCGGGCGGCTGCGGTGAGCTCGCCGAGGTGGCGGGCGATTTGCGCCAGGCCGCGGACCAGCGTCAGGGTTTCCTCGTCTGTGGCGGTCATCGGCAGGGCAGCCGCGGTGGCCAGCGCCGCTGCCGCTGCTTCAATCGGGGCCTTGATCGTGGTTTCCATGACATCTCGCCATCCGAAGTTTGGTTCAGGCCGTGCCCTACAAGAGAGTTGGTCTCCGGGCTGTCTGATACACCCTTCGCCCCAGAATCTTGAGGTTCTGCACGATTCCCGACCAACGTCGTGTAAATACTTACGCTTCTTGTAGCGGTCGGGAACCACCAACCGTTACACACACCGCGCCACACAGGGGTTGATGCCGCAATCTTCACACGGCGCAGTTGTAGATCAGGGGTAGCGATCCGTCGCGCTGGCGCAGCCGGAGGAACAGTTCCACGGCGCGGCGCTTGGCCTCGGCCATGCTGACGTCAGGGCCGGCGAGCAGCATGTCCGGCGAGGTGTCGAGGTCGGCGCCGGCGGGGTGCCAGTGCCAGCCGTCGGTCGTGACGGTCAGCTCGGGCACGGTGTTGTCGGTGTCGATGGCCACCCCGTCGTGGGAATGGCCGCGCTTGACCAGCGGCCGCACCGCGAAGTCCGCACCATGGATCCCTTTGGTGGCCAGCAGGGCCCGCAGCGGCTCAACCTCAGCCGGGTTCTGCGGCGTCTCGGTCATCCCTACCCGCACCGGCAGACCCAGCGACAGTGCCAGCTCGAGCCCGTCCATCGCCTTGGCCCAGGTTCCCGACCCACGGTTGGCGTCATGGAAATGCGGCCGCGCACCGTCCAGCGAGGTCTGCAGGACCAGCCGTTGCCGGCCCGCCAGGCGCTCTAGCTGCGTGCGCCGCCAGCCCTGATACAGCATGGCGTTGCTCAGGCACACCACGTCGAGCGCCTCGGTGGCGTAGAGCAGCATCTCGACGAGGTCGCGTTCGAGGAAGGGCTCGCCGCCGGTGACGTAGAGCTCGGTGAAGCCCTCCGCGACCGCCTCGTCGACCAGCTCCCGGAACCGGGGCAGGCCGAGCGCCCGGCGGCGGGCCTGCGGGGACGAGGCGACCGAGCAGTAGCTGCAGGCCAGGTTGCAGTGGAAATTGGTGTAGACCCACAGCCGGGGCGGGAACAGTGCAGAGCCGAACAGCGGCAGCACCGGGAGGCCGTCGTCCACGATCTCCGGCGTGGAACCCCAGGACACCTGCTCGCCGGCGAAGGATGGCATCGCCGATTTGTAGAGCTGGAAACGGCCCCGGGAGCGTTCCGCTGGTGGCACGATCTCCAGGCAGGTGGTCCACCAGCCGGTCTCCACGGCCTGGGTGAACGCCTCGGGCAACCCGGCGCCCCGCATCGACGCCGCGTGCGCGTGCCAGTCGTAGTCCAGCGAGACCAGCTCCGCGGTGGCGTGACCGTCGACGATGTCCAGCAGCGCGTACCAGACATGGTGACCACCGTCGTTGGCCGGACGGCCGAGGACCCCGACGTTGACGACCAGGGTGGCCCCGAACCGCCTGACCCACGGCAGCCCGGAGTGCGTGCAGCAGATCACGTCGGCGCCGGATGCGTCGATCCGCATCCGGTGCGCGTCGTCGGGCAGCGATTCCCACCAGAAGTCGTTGACGGCCAGCGGTGAACCGTGCACGAGATGCAGGTCCAGCCCGTCGATGGTCTCCCGGTGCTCGGTGGGCAAGGTCCGCATCCAGGCAGCGAACTCCGCGGAGGTGTGCGCCAGCGTGTAGTCGTAGGCGATCGCGGCGAAGGCGTTGTCGTCATCGTCGGCGTACCCGCAGCCGCAGTCGGGATCACCCCGACCGATGGCGAGCTCGTAGTTGCCGGCGATGCACTCGATGCCGTTGTCGACCAGCAAGGGCCAGATCGCCTCCGGCTCCGCCCCGTAGGCGCCGAAGTCACCCAGGCACCACAGCCGGTCGGCACCGCGGGCTCGCGCGGCGTCAATGAAGGCCCACAACGCATACGGGTTGGAATAGGTCCCACCGCACAGTGCCAACCTCGTCACAGTGCCAACCTCGTCATCGACACACCTTCCCATTCGAGCCGCTACGGTGGATGTTCTGACCGGGTCGGCGAACCGGTTCGGCCTGACCAGCGAATGGACACAGATGGGATACCTGCGCGTGATCGATGCGTTGCGTCGCCTGGAGCGTCGGACCCGGCCGGTCGATCCGGAGTTCGCCGCGGTCCTGCACCGCCGGTGGGCGCAGCTTCCCGAGCATGTCAAGACCCCGGGTCAGTTCCTGGGCAGGCACGCGGTGGGCTGCGAGGGCACCCGCGGGGTGTTCCCGCGCTGCAACCTCGCCTGCACTCCCTGCTACCACTCGCGCGAGGCCAACCGGGTACGCGTGGACGGGTCACACACCATCACCGAGGTCGACAAGCAGATGGCGCTGCTGCGCCGGCTGCGCGGACCTCGGGCGCATGCCCAGCTCATCGGCGGGGAGGTGACGTTGCTGAGCCCGGACGACCACGCGGCCGCGCTGCTGACGATGCGCCGGTACGGCCGTGAACCGATGAGCATGTCGCACGGCGACTTCGACCCCGATTATCTGGAGCGCCTCGCCTTGGACGCCCACGGCCAGCCGCGGCTACGACGACTGTCCTTCGCCGGGCACTTCGACATGCTCATGTTCGGCCGGCGCGGCATCCCCCGGCCGGGTAGCGAAGAGGATCTCAACCCCTACCGGCAGCGCTTCGTGGAAATGTTCACCAGGCTGCGCGCCAAGCACGGCGTGCGCTTCTTCCTGGCGCACAACATGACCGTCACCCCGGCGAATCTCGGCCAGGTCGCCGGGGTGGTGCGGGACTGCCACGCGATGGGTTTCGGCATGTTCTCCTTCCAGCCGGCGGCGTTCGTGGGAGACGACCGCCGCTGGCACGAGAACTACGAGCAGGTCGGCATGGACGAGGTCTGGCGGGAGATCGAGAAGGGCGTGGGCACCCTGCTGGACTACACCGTGATTCAGCACGGTGATCTGCGATGTAACCGGGCCGCCTACGGGTTCTACGTCGGCCCACGGTGGCACCCGTTCCTGTCCGGTGGCGACCCAGCTGACCTCGCCGCCAGGGAAGCGTTCTTCCGGTACCTCGGTGCGGTGAACTTCGCTGGGGTGGAGCTGCCAGACCTGATCGGCAAGTTGCTGCGAGCGGTGGTGCGTCACCCGGCAATCCTCCCGCTCGCGGTTCAGTGGATCGCCCGCCTGCTTCGGCGGGTCGGCGGTGTGCGGGCGCTGCTGCGACACGGCGTGCGACCGGTGTCGTTCGTGGTGCATCAGTTCATGGACGCCGCGGATGTCGCGCCGGCGTGGGAGCTGATGCAGCGTGGCGAGAAGGCCTCCGATCCACGGATCCTCGCCGCTCAGGAGCGGCTGGCGTCCTGCCACTACGCGATGGCGCACCCCGAGACCGGTGAGCTCGTCCCTGCTTGCGTCCAGCACAGCGTGCTGGACCCGGTAGAGAACGTCGAGCTGCGGCGGTTGCTGCCGATCGTCGACGTCCATGCCTCGTGAGATCGATCTTCCCGTCTCGCTGCACGGCGTAGTGTTGCCCGATGCGCGCACCGGGCGATCCGTGGATCTCGGCGCGCTGCCGGGCAGGCACCTGCTCACCGCAATCCGGCACCGGTTTTGACTGCCCTGCCAGCAGCACCTCGTGCAGGTGCGTGACCTCGCCGCCGGCTCCCCGATCGGCCTCATCGCCTGCGGGTTCAGTCCCCCGGCCGCGCTCGCAGCGCTCGCCGACCACCTCAGCTGGCCGGGCCCGTTCCTCGCCGATGAGGACCGGGAGCTCTACAGGTTGCTCGGCATGCGCCGGGCCAGCCTGTGGCAGGTTTACTCCCCAGGAACACTGGCCCGCTACGCGGTCGCGGCGGCCCGCGGGCAACACCTACCGCGGCCGGTAGAGGACGTCCGGCAGATGGGTGGCGACGCGCTGCTGAGCGACGGCACCGTGGTGCGCCGATGGCTGCCGCGCACACCTGACGACCGGGTCCTCCCCGCGCGCCTGCTGCAAGCAGCCAAGCTGGCCGCCCTTCAAGGACCACCAACCCCCCGCAACCCTGCCGCTAACGACGACCAACCTCGCTGATCGGGGAAACACCGTGGCGTCCTTCGACTACGACCTGGCGATCATCGGCGCCGGATCGGCCGGACTGACCGCCGCCCGGCTCGCCAGGTTCTTCGCCAAGCGCGTCGCGCTGATCGACAAGGACCGGCTGGGTGGGGACTGCCTGCACTACGGTTGCGTCCCGAGCAAGGCGTTGATCAAGGCGTCCCGGGTGGCCCACGAGGCCGCCACCGCGCAGCGCTGGGGGCTGTCACCGCAGCACCTGCCCAGCGGCCTCGCGGCAGTCAACGCTCGGGTGCGCCACGCCGTCACTGAGGTCGGCAAGCTCGACGACACCCAGGTGTTGGCCGACCTGGGTGTCGATGTGCTGCTCGGCGGCGCCACCTTCCGCGACCCGCACACTCTGCGCGTGGCGGACCGCGACATCACCGCCAAGTTCGTCCTGATCGCCTCGGGTAGCCGACCGGCCGTACCTGACATCGAGGGCCTGGCCGAGGTCGGCTACCTGACCAACGAAGACGTCTTCGACCTGAGCCTGCTGCCGGGCCGGCTCGCGGTGATCGGTGGCGGTCCGATCGGGGTGGAGCTCGCGCAGGCGTTGCACCGGCTGGGCTCCACGGTGACCGTGCTGCAACGCCGACCACATCTGATCCCCCGCGACGACGCCGACATGAGCGACGTACTGGAGCGCCGGTTCACCGACGAGGGGATTGACGTACGGCTCGCAACTGAGCCCACCGCCGCGCGTCGCGAGGGCGCTGACATCGTGCTGAGCCTGAACCCACACGATCTGCGGGTGGACACGGTCCTGTGCGCGGTCGGCCGGGTGCCCAATGTGGAAACCCTCGGGCTCGACGCCGCCGGAGTCACCGCCGACGACCGGGGAATCGCCGTCAACGACCGGCTCCAGACCAGCCAGTCACACATCTACGCCGCCGGCGACGTGACCGGCGGGCCGGCGTTCACCCACTACGCCGGCCACCATGCAGCGCACGCGGTGCGCAATGCCTTCGTTCCGATCAAGGCGGCATACTCCCCCGGCCACCTGCCGTGGGTGACCTTCACCGACCCGGAAGTCGCGCACGTCGGCCGGACCGAAGCCGAGTCACAAGCGGCGGGCGATACCTACGATGTCATCCGCTTTCCCTACAGCCACAACGAGCGTGCGGTAACCGACGCCGAGCCCGTCGGCCTGATGAAGTTCCTCATCGACGGCAAACGCCGGTTCATCGGCGCCCACATCGCCGGCCACAACGCCGGCGAAATGATCAACGAGTTGACGTTGGCGATGAACAACGACCTCACCGTCGATGCGATCATCGGTTCCATCCACGCCTATCCCACCTACTCTTTCGCGATCCCGATCGCGCTCTACGACTATGTGCTGTCTCAGAACCCCAGCGCGGCAGCCAAAGCCGGCCGTTACCTCAGCCGCCTCACCTAGCCCGAAGTTTCGTGATCTTGAGCGAGAATGCGGCAGCGGCGTAACTCACAGGTCGTCGAACTCACTCGCTGGCAGATCGGACCATGACAGCAGTGCGTCAGGCTCGTCGAGGAACCATGCATGCGACTTCCGCGCCAAAACAGGCAACGCCCGCTTCGCCTCGGTGCTGGTGCGCGAAGCGAAAGCTGAGCAGCGTGCTCTGGTCAGGCAGCGGCATGGCAGCCAACTCGTAGGCCGACACCGCCACGGACCCGGTAAGACACCGGTACAGACGATCGAATGCGCTTGAATCGAGTAGCGCCACCAACAGCCGCGCCGTGAGCGGGGACTCGCCATCAATACACGTCAATACGTTGACGTGATTCTCCACAACGACACGCCCTCCCCACTCCTCTAGGCAGGCGGCGTCGAGGTCTGCTGCGACCAGACGTCGTGGTTGTTCCGGGGCCGTGGTCCGCCGAACCAGCACCGCGGGGCGGTCCAGGACGAGAGTGCGGTCGTCGCCCGGGCGCAGTTGGAGCCACCGCTGCGCCTCGCGAACTCGCGCGCGACGAGGCTTCCCGCCGTCGAGGTCGGCCGCCCACATGATCTTGATGGTGTCTGCACGACGACGGGCAGAGATGCGATCTTTGGCACGGTTCCACACGAGAGGCCCGGTGCTGATTTTCCAGCCGTAGTCGGACAGGCGGCCGCGAAGGGTCGTTGCGCGGCGCACCAGCGGCACGTCGGAGACATCACGGGGCAGCGACCAGGGCATGTCGGGCAGTGCAGGTGGCCGAGCTACGCCGATGGGCACCCGGATCGAGTGCCCGTTCACAGCAAGGGCATCACACCGAACGTCCTGCGGCTGCTTGCCGCGTACGAAGGTGGCCAGCAGAGTGCCCTGAGGCGCTGGAAGTAGGAGCCACCCAACCAGCCTGCGGGCACCAGGGCAGCGAGTACACCACCCGGCCTGAGCTGGGCAGCGCCGGCGGCCAGGAAAAGGCCGTACAAAGTACCGGTGGCGTGTAGTGGCGGCCGGTGACGCTGCGGACAGCACGGTCGAGGGCTGGCTCCTCAGGCGATGGACTCGCATCCATGCTCGTGCCGAGTCTGGAGGCCGTCTTCGATAACGTGCCGCAGACTCGCCGGGCACCCAGCGCAGCAGACCCTATCGGGGGCGCATCGCCGCTACGTGAGCGAACCGGGCCAACGTGCTTAGCCCCCCGCCATCGCCCCTACGACGAGAAATGGCTCCACCCCCGTTGCGACCTCGTGAGGCAGCGGCACGTCCGGTGATTCGTGAGACAAATCCTGCTCGCAGGCGAAGAAGCGCACAAAGGCGCGCCGCTGGAGCGTGACGCGATCACGGATCGTTCCGCGCAACACGGGATAGCGGGCCTCGAGCGCGTCGAGGACCGAGCGTTGGGTGGCCGGACCCTCCACGTGCAGCCGAACCTCACCATCGACCTGCGCGAGCGTGCGCAGATGCGCCGGAAGCCGCAGGCGGATCATGGCAGGGTCTGGACTTCCACGGACAACACAGACGGCAGATCTCGAACGATGGGCGCCCAACTGTCCCCCCCGTCGGCCGACGCGTACACCTGACCGCCGGTAGTCCCGAAGTAGATGCCGCAGGAATCGAGCGAGTCGACGGCCATCGCGTCGCGCAACACGTTGACGTAGCAGTCGCTTTGCGGCAGACCCTTGGTAAGTGCCTCCCACTCGTGCCCGCCCGTCCGACTGCGGTACACCCGCAGCTTTCCCTCAGGCACGTAATGCTCCGAGTCGCTCTTGATCGGGACGACGTAGATGGTGTCCGGCTCATTCGCGTGCACGGCGATCGGGAACCCGAAGTCGGTCGGCAGATCGCCGCTGATCTCCTGCCACGACTCGCCGGCGTCGTCGCTGCGCATGACGTCCCAGTGCTTCTGCATGAACAGCACATCCGGCCGCGACGGGTGCATCGTCAGGCGGTGGACGCAGTGGCCGACCTCGGCGGTCGGGTCCGGGATGCCTTCGGAGCGCAGGCCGCGGTTGGTCGGGCGCCAGGTCTTGCCGGCGTCGTCGGTCCGGAACACTCCGGCTGCCGAGATGGCCACGAACATCCGGCCGGGGTCGCTCGGATGCTGCACGATCGTGTGCAGGCACATCCCGCCCGCACCTGGCTGCCAGGAGGAGCCCGAGTCGTGATCGCGCAACCCCGGCAGCTCCTGCCAGGTTTGCCCGCCATCGACCGAGCGGAACAGGGCGGCGTCTTCGACGCCCGCGTAGACGGTGTCCGGATCGGTCAGCGATGGTTCGAGATGCCAGACCCGCGCGAACTCCCAGGGGTGCGGCGTGCCGTCATACCACTGGTGAGTACCGGGTACACCGTCATAGGAGAACTGGTTACCCATCGGCTGCCACGTCGCGCCGCCGTCGTCGGAGCGCTGGATCAGCTGCCCGAACCAGCCGCTGGACTGCGACGCATACAGCCGATCCGAGTCAGCGGGTGATCCTGCCACGTGGTAGATCTCCCAGCCCGCGAAGTGCGGGCCGCTGACGTCCCACCGTTGCCGCTTCGCGTCCGACGTCAAGACGAACGCACCCTTGCGGGTGCCCACCAGTACCCGTACCCCGCTCATCTGCACTCCTTCTCGGATCGACCTGCCGACCCTAAACCGCCGGCATCATTCCCGTATGACGATCGTCGGTAGGCAGACTCATCGGTAATTTTGAGCCCCGTGGCCGATGCGTCGGCGTAGCATGGGCGCTCGTGCCCACCCGTCCCGATACCGTCGGCAGCAGCGAGGTCCGCTCGGAGGACCTGGAGCAGCACCGCCGGGAACTTACCGGTTACTGCTACCGCATGCTTGGTTCCTGTTTCGAGGCCGAAGACGCGGTGCAGGAGACGATGGTGCGGGCCTGGCGGGGTCTCGACGGCTTCGAGGGCCGCTCCGCCGTACGGTCATGGCTCTACCGCATCGGGACGAACGTGTGCCTTGACATGCTGCGGGGCCGCGAGCGGCGGGCCCGGCCGATGGATCTGGGGCCGTCCTCGACCGCGGCGGCGTCCCTGGGGCCGACGCTGCCCGAGCACGCCTGGGTGCAGCCCATCCCCGACGCCCGAGTCCTACCCGGCGATGGCGACCCGGCCGAGGTGGCGGTGTCAAGGGAGACCGTCCGGCTGGCTTTCGTCACCGCCCTGCAGCACTTGCCGGCCCGGCAGCGAGCGGTGCTGATCCTGCGGGAGGTGCTGCGCTGGCAGGCAACCGAGGTCGCCGAGTTGCTTGAGACCAGCGTGGCGTCGGTCAATAGCGCACTCCAGCGGGCTCGGAGCACCCTTGCAGCTCGCAACGTGGACGACGTGCGCTCGCCCACCGTGGACGCCGACCAGCGGGCACTGCTCGCCCGATATGTCGATGCCTTCGAGCGCTACGACATCACGGCGCTGGTATCGCTGCTGCACGACGACGCCGTCATGTCGATGCCGCCCTACGACCTCTGGCTGCGTGGCCCGGTCGAGATGGGTCGGTGGTTCCTCGGCCAGGGCTGCGGGTGTCGCGGCTCGCGCCTGGTGGCGACCGCGGCCAACGGCGGTCCCGCGTTCGGCTCCTACCGCCCGGACGGCCAGGGTGGCTTCCAACCGTTCGCCCTCCAAGTCATCGAGATCTCAGGCGACCGGATCGTCGGGCATCACAACTTCCTCGATACCAGCCTGTTCGCGGCCTTCGGCCTGCCCGCTCACCTGCCGTAGACCCGTCACGACCTCAGTCAAACCAAGCAGGACCAGTAGCTCCCGCAGCTCGGTGCACGGTCCACGTAGCTGGATCGAGCAGCCCAGCCGCCGGGCTGCGAGTTGCAACCGTGCCAGCTCCTCGACAACGGCGAGGTCCGGACGGCAGGTTCTCGCCAGTGGCCGGCTCGCCAGTTCGATGCCACCGTGAACGAGCACCACCATCGTTTCGGTGTCGCCTCGCCCCACGCTCATCTGACGACGACGGGCAGCGGAACTCATCGCGGCAGGCGATGGGTTCTCCGTCCAGGGTGACCTGACCGCAGTCGAGTGGATCTAGTGTCGTGAACGATCGCCAGGCAGGTGGTGCTGGAGGTGGCCGGACGGCGCCAACATGGACGGATTTCCGGTGCGACCGCTAGGGCACCCAGCCGGATGCCACCGCCAGGGGTGTCCAGCCCAGCACGGAGTCGATGGCGATGGCCACGAACAGCAGCGTCAGGTAGGTGTTGGACAGGTGAAACAGCCGCATCGGTTTGACTACCGCGCCGCGCCGCACCGCGGCATGAAGCCGGTGGGCCATCGTGACGAACCAACCACCGGCAACCACCGCTACTGCGGCATAGACCCAGCTCGTGGCACCCACCAGCAGGAGGCTCCACGCCACCATCAGCCAGCTGAACACCACGATCTGGCGCGTCACATACACCGGAGAGGCCACCGCGGGCAGCATCGGCACGCCGACCCGCTGGTAGTCCTCACGAAATCTCATCGCCAGCGCCCAGGTATGCGGCGGTGTCCAGAAGAAGATCACTCCGAACATCACCAGCGCGGGCCACCCCACCGTGCCGGTGACGGCCGACCAGCCGATCACCACTGGCATGCACCCGGCGGCACCTCCCCAGATGATGTTCTGCGCCGTGCGCCGCTTGAGCAGCAGCGTGTAGACAAAGACGTAGAACAGGATCGTCCCTACCGCCAACGCCGCGGAGAGCAGGTTGGTAGTGGCCCACAACCAGCCGAAAGCAGCCACCCCCAAGGCGATCCCGAAGATCAGCGCGTGGCGGATCGGTATCTGATGGGTGACCAGCGGCCGGGCTCGGGTCCGGTGCATTTCTGCGTCGATATCGGCATCGGCGACGCAGTTCAGCGCGTTCGCGCTTCCCGCGGCCATACTACCGCCCACCAGCGTGGCCAGGACCAGCCACAACGACGGCACCCCACGGGCGGCAAGCAACATCGCCGGTATTGTCGTGACCAGCAATAACTCGATCACTCGCGGCTTGGTCAAGGCTAGATAGCCGCGGAGCACGCCGCCCCGGTGCACAGTTCGCGGTAATGCGGAAGCCTGGACGCTGCTGCTCACCGCGCTCCCGGATGCAGCGATTGAGAGGGTCGACGTGCTCGACTCACCGTCGCCCCTCCTGATGACGATTCTCGGACAGCCGCAGGAGTGAAGCAGCGGCCCGGCGGGTATGGCTTTATTGACAAATGCTAGACGGGTGGTGTGCGTCACGCCCGGTCGGGGCACCCGGTCGATGAGTTCACTCTGGCCGCTACCTGGCTAGGGTGGATCGCAGAGATGGGCCCGGCCGGCTATTCGCGCCCCGGGCCGTAGGACCGAGCACAGTCAGGAGCATGAGCGTGTCCGTCACCGACGATCTGACCCAGCTCACCACCCCCCAGGTGCCCGACGACTGGACCGATCTAGACACCCGGGCGGTGGACACCATCCGGGTTCTCGCCGCTGACGCCGTCCAGCGAGTCGGCAGCGGTCACCCGGGCACCGCCATGAGCCTGGCCCCGCTGGCTTACACCTTGTTCCAACGGGTGTTGCGCCATGATCCCACCGATCCGGCGTGGACCGGCCGGGACCGGTTCGTGCTGTCCTGTGGCCACTCCAGCCTCACGCTGTACCTGCAGCTGTTCCTGTCCGGCTACGGGCTGGAGCTGGAGGACATCGAGGCGCTGCGCACCTGGGGTTCCAAGACACCGGGCCATCCGGAGTACGGGCACACCGTCGGCGTGGAGATCACCACCGGGCCACTGGGCCAGGGGCTGGCCGCAGCGGTCGGTATGGCGATGGCGGCTCGGCGGGAACGCGGCCTGTTCGATCCCGACGCCGCACCGGGTGGGAGCACCTTCGACCACCACATCTACGTCATCGCCTCCGACGGCGACATCGAGGAAGGCGTCACCTCCGAGGCCTCCTCGCTGGCCGGCACCCAGGAACTCGGCAACCTCGTGGTGTTCTACGACTCCAACGAGATCTCCATCGAGGATGACACCGCGATCGCGCTGTCGGAGAATACCGCCGCGCGCTATGCGGCCTACGGGTGGCACGTGCAGACCGTCGACGGCGGTGAGGACGTCGTCGGCATCCTCGACGCGATCGAGGCGGCCAAGGCCGAGGCCGGCCGGCCGTCGCTGATCGTGCTGCGCACCGTGATCGGCTACCCGGCGCCGAACAAGATGAACACCGGGGCCGCGCACGGCTCCGCGCTGGGCGCCGACGAGGTAGCCGCGGTGAAGGAGGCGCTGGGCTTCGACCCGCAGGGCTCCTTCGTCGTGGAACCGGAAGTGCTCGAACACGCCCGCCAGGTGGTGGCCCGCGGCCAGGCCGCGCACGCGCAGTGGCAGCAGTCCTTTGACTCCTGGCGGGAAGCCAACGCGTCCGGCTCCGCGCTGTTCGATCGCCTCATCAACCGGCAGCTACCGGCGGGTTGGGCGGAGAAGCTGCCCACCTGGGAACCCGACAAGAAGGGCGTGGCGACCCGCAAGGCCTCCGGGGAAGTGCTCAGCGCGATCGGCGAGGTACTGCCGGAGTTGTGGGGGGGCTCAGCGGACCTCGGTGAAAGCAACCTCACCACGGTCAAGGGCGCCGACTCCTTCGGACCCGAGAAGACCTCGACGAAGATGTGGCAGGCCCAGCCCTATGGCCGCACCCTGCACTTCGGGGTACGAGAGCATGCCATGGGCGCGATCCTCAACGGGATCGTGCTGCACGGGCCCACCCGCCCCTACGGTGGCACGTTCCTGATTTTCAGCGACTACATGCGCCCGGCGGTGCGCCTGGCCGCGCTGATGGCGGCGCCGACCATCTACGTCTGGACTCACGACTCGATCGGCCTGGGCGAGGACGGTCCCACCCATCAACCGGTCGAGCAGCTGGCCTCGCTGCGGGCCATCCCGGGCCTGGACGTGGTCCGGCCCGCCGATGCCAACGAGACCGCGGCGGCCTGGAAGGCGCTGTTGGAAAAGGGCACCCGGCCTACCGGGCTTTGTTTGACCCGGCAGGGCGTGCCCGTGCTGGAGGGCACCGACGCTGCCGGCGTCGCGCGTGGTGGCTACGTACTCGCCGACACCGCGACCGAGCTCGGCGGCGGCCTGCCCGACGTGCTGCTGATCGCCACCGGCTCCGAAGTGCAATATGCCGTCTCCGCCCAGCAGACGCTGGCCGCCGAGGGAATCAGCGCCCGGGTGGTGTCGATGCCCTGCGTGGAGTGGTTCGACGAACAGGGCCAGGCCTACTCCGACCAGATACTGCCGCCGACGGTGAAGGCTCGGGTGGCCGTCGAGGCCGGCATCGCAATGCCGTGGCAGCGCTTTGCGGGCGATCACGGCGAGGTGGTTTCGCTGGAGCATTTCGGTGCTTCCGCCGACTGGCAGACCCTCTACCGCGAGTTCGGCTTCACCGGCGAGGCAGTAGCCACCGCGGCCCGTCGCAGCCTGGAACGCACCAAGCGCAACAATAGCTGACCCGTCCGCGGGTGGAAGGAAACTCTCGTGAGCAGCACCGATACCTTGGCGGCCCTGTCCGAGGCGGGTGTGTCGATCTGGTTGGACGACCTGTCCCGGCAGCGGATCAACTCGGGCAACCTGATCGAGTTGATCACCGACAAGCACGTGGTGGGGGTGACCAGCAACCCGACGATCTTCGCCCACGCCGTGGTCCACGCTGAGGACTACGCCCAGCAGGTGAACCAGCTGGCAGCCCGCGGCGCGTCGGCCGACGAGGCCGTGCGCGAGATCACCGTCGCCGACGTGCAACAGGCCTGCGACGTCTTCAGTGGCACCTGGGAAACCAGCGGCGGGATTGACGGCCGGGTATCGCTGGAAGTCAGCCCGCAGCTGGCCCACGACACCGACGCCACCCTCGCCCAGGCCGCCGAATTGTGGAAGCTGGTCGATCGACCCAACGTCATGATCAAAATCCCGGCGACGGTGGAGGGTTTGGGAGCCATCACCGGCGCGCTGGCCGACGGGATCAGCGTCAACGTCACCCTGGTGTTCTCGGTGCAGCGCCACCGCGAGGTCATGGCGGCCTTCTTCGCCGGCCTGGAGGGGGCCAGCGCGAACGGGTTCGACCTGGCCACGATCACCTCCGTCGCGTCGTTCTTCGTCTCCCGGGTCGACACCGAGGTGGACAAGCGGCTGGAAGTGATCGGCACCGAAGAGGCTCTGGCGCTGCGCGGGCAGGCCGCGGTGGCCAACGCCCGGCTGGCGTACGCGGCCTACCAGCAGGAGTTGGGCACGCGGCGCTGGGCTCAGCTGAAGGAGGCCGGGGCGCGGCCGCAGCGGCCACTGTGGGCTTCCACCGGGGTGAAGAACCCGGCCTACCCGGACACTAAGTACGTCACTGACCTGATCGCTCCAGGAGTCGTCAACACAATGCCGGAAAACACCCTGCTCGCCCTGGCCGACCACGGCGAGGTTCCGGGCGACCAGGTCTCGGGCACTGCCGAGCAGGCCCAGCGCGTCTTCGATGAGTTGGCCGAGGTCGGGATCGATCTCGACGACGTGTTCGTCGTGCTCGAGCGCGAGGGCGTGGAAAAGTTCGACGCATCCTGGTCCGAGCTCGGCGAGACGGTGGCCGGCCAGCTGGCCAAGGTCGCACCGCACTCAGCGGGCTGACCGGCGATGTCACCGTCTTCCTCAACGTCGCAGCCTCCCTCGATGCGGCCGCTCACGGTCGAGATCAGCTCGCCTACCGCGGCGGCGGACTCTCTCGTCGACAATCTCGTCGGGGAGCGGGTGGCTTCCGCGCTGACCAAGCAGGATCCCACGCTGTGGGGTCCCCAGGCGCAGGACGAGGCGGCCCGCCGACTCGCCTGGGTGGCGCTTCCCCATACCTCCCGACCGCTGCTCGCCACCATCGATGCGCTGTGGTCGGAGTTGCACGCCGACGGGATAGACCGGGTCGTGCTGGCGGGGATGGGCGGATCGTCGCTGGCCCCGGAGGTGATCTGCGCCACTTCCAGAGTGCCGCTGACCGTGCTGGATACCACCGACCCCGGTCAGGTGGCCGACGCGCTGGCGGGCGACCTGGAGCGCACGGTGCTGGTGGTGTCGTCGAAGTCAGGTTCCACGGTGGAAACCGACAGCCACCGACGGGTGTTCGCTGCCGCGTTCGCCGCGGCGGGGCTGGACCCGGCGGCGCACCTGGTGGTGGTGACCGACCCGGGGTCGCCCCTGCAGCGGATCGCGGAGGAGCAAGGCTACCGGGCGGTGATCACCGCTGAGCCGAACGTGGGCGGCCGCTACTCCGCGCTGACCGCGTTCGGCCTGGTCCCGGCTGGCTTGGCCAGGGCGGATATCGCGAACCTGCTCGACGATGCCGAGCATCAGGCGCCGTCGCTGGCCGCCGATGACCCGACGAACCCGGCACTGCGGCTGGCCGCTGCGCTGGCGGTCGGGCATGCCGCCGGCGCCGAGAAGGTGGTGCTCACCGACACCGGCTCCGGGATCGTCGGGTTCGCCGACTGGGCCGAGCAGCTCATCGCCGAGTCCACCGGCAAGAACGGCACCGGCCTGCTGCCGGTGGTGGTGGGAAGCCCCGCTGCGCCGGGCTTCGCCGACGCCGGACCGGACGCCACCCCGGTCGCGATCGGTCCAGATGTGGCGGCAGCTTCAGTGGCGGTCAGCGGCACCCTGGGTGGACAGTTGCTGCTGTGGGAGTACGCCATCGCGGTGGTCGGCCGGGTGCTGGGGATCAACCCGTTCGACCAGCCCGACGTGGAAGCCGCGAAGGTTGCCGCCCGGGCGCAGCTCGACGCTCTCAACAAGCCCGCCGCCAGACCCGCGCCTGCATTCGTTGAGGGTGACGTCGCGGTGTATCCCGTCGGGAACTGGATGCCGGCCGGCATTGCCACCCTCAGCGACGCGCTGCGGGCCTTGATCACCGCTACCCCTGCGCGGGGTTACCTCGCGGTGCAGGCATATCTCGATCGCATCGCCGATGCTTCCGCCACGGTGCTTCGTGCCGAACTGGCCCGCCGTGCGCAGCTGCAGACCACCTTCGGCTGGGGTCCGCGGTTCCTGCACTCGACTGGCCAATACCACAAGGGCGGCCACCAGAACGGGGCATTCCTGCAGCTGACCGGTGCGGTCACCGCGGACATCCCGGTGCCGGGCACCCAGTTCACCCTGGGCGATCTGCAACAGGCCCAGGCCTTGGGTGACGCTGACGTGCTCGCTGGGCATGGCCGGCCCGTGCTGCGGGTTCATCTACTCGATCGGGCGGCCGGGCTGGTCGCGCTGGCGCACGCGATGCAGGAGCTATAGGTGAGCACAGCAGGCAGCAAGGCCCCGGCCGGCTGGGTGAACCCACTGCTGGACGGCCGGGACAAACGCCTGCCCCGGATCGCCGGGCCGTGCGGTGTCGTGATCTTCGGCGTGACCGGGGACCTGTCCCGTAAGAAGCTGATGCCGGCGATGTATGACCTGGCCAATCGCGGGTTGCTGCCGCCAGGATTCGCGTTGGTCGGCTTCGCGCGCCGAGACTGGGCCGACGAGAACTTCGCCGAACTGGTCCACGACGCGGTCCGCGAGCATGCCCGCACCCCGTTCCGGGAGGAGGTCTGGGCCCGGCTGTGTGAGGGCGTCCGGTTCGTGCCCGGCAGCTTCGACGACGACGCCTCGTTCGACGACCTCGCGTCCGTAGTCGCCGAGCTCGATCAGCAACGAGGTACCGGCGGCAACCACGCCTTCTACCTGGCCATCCCACCCGCGACGTTCCCGGTCGTGCTCAAGCAGCTGTCCCGCACGGGGTTGGCTGCGCCGGCCGGCGACCAGTGGCGCCGGGTGGTCATCGAGAAGCCGTTCGGGCACGATCTGCGCAGCGCCCGGGAACTCAACGACATCGTCAACGACGTCTTCCCCGAGGAATCGGTGTTCCGCATCGACCACTACCTTGGAAAGGAGACCGTCCAGAACATTCTCGCCCTGCGGTTCGCCAACCAGCTCTACGAGCCGATCTGGAACAGCCACTACGTGGACCACGTGCAGATCACCATGGCCGAGGATATCGGGCTGGCCGGCCGCGCCGGCTACTACGACGGCATCGGCGCAGCACGGGACGTGATCCAGAACCACCTGCTCCAGCTGCTCGCGCTCACCGCGATGGAGGAACCGCTGTCCTTCTCGCCCGGATCGCTGCGCGGCGAGAAGATCAAGGTGCTTTCCGCCACCAAGCTCGCGGAGCCGTTGGATGAGACCACGGCGCGCGGCCAGTATTCAGCCGGCTGGCAGGGCGGTACCAAGGTCGACGGAGTGCTGGAGGAGCCCGGATTTCACGACTCCACCACCGAGACCTTCGCCGCGATCACCCTGAACGTCGATACCCGGCGGTGGGCGGGAGTGCCGTTCTTCCTGCGCACCGGCAAGCGGCTGGGTCGGCGGGTCACCGAGGTCGCGGTGATCTTCAAGCGGGCTCCGCACCTGCCCTTCGAGACGACCATGACTGAGGAGCTGGGGCAGAACGCCCTGGTCATCCGGATTCAGCCGGACGAGGGCGTCACGATCCGGTTCGGTTCCAAGGTGCCGGGCACCGCGATGGAGGTGCGGGACGTCACAATGGACTTCCGTTACGGCACAGCCTTCACCGAGTCCTCGCCGGAGGCCTACGAGCGGCTGCTGCTGGACGTCCTGCTCGGGGAGCCGTCGCTGTTCCCGGTCAACGCCGAGGTCGAGCTGTCCTGGGCGATCCTGGACCCGGTGCTCGAACACTGGGCGAAGTGCGACCGGCCTGAGCCGTACGCCGCGGGCACGTGGGGGCCGCCGTCCGCGGATCGGATGATCGCTATGGCCGGACGCACCTGGAGACGGCCGTGATCAGCGACGGGGCCCGGTGGACCAGCTGGTGGCCGAACACTGCTCTGATGTCCTGATGCGGTGCGTAGTGTTCGGCGCCACCGGCTATGTCGGTGGCCGGCTGGTTCCCGCGCTGCTGGCCGCCGACCATCAGGTGCGTGCGGTGGCACGTACCGTGGGCAAGCTGTCCGAGGTGCCCTGGCGGGATCGCGTCGAGATCGTCAGCGGCGACGTCACCGATCCCGGCAGCGTCCGCGACGCGATGACCGGTCAGGACGTCGTCTACTACCTGGTGCATTCGCTCAATCAGCGGGACTTCGTTGACGTCGACCGCCGCGCCGCCCACGTGCTCGCCGACGCGGCTCGCGCCGCGGGTGTGACCCGCGTCGTGTACCTGGGCGGGATCACGCCCTCCACTGGGCACCTGTCCGACCACCTGGCGTCACGCGCGGAGGTCGGGCAGATTCTGCTCGACTCCGGCGTGCCTACCATCGTGTTGCAGGCCGCGGTGATTCTGGGCTCCGGGTCGGCCAGCTTCGAGATGCTGCGCTATCTCACCGAACGGCTCCCGGCGATGATCACGCCGCGCTGGGTGCACAATCGCATCCAGCCGATCGCGGTGCGCGACGTGTTGCACTACCTGACTCACGCCGCCGCGCTGCCACCGAACGTCAACCGGGCCTTCGACATCGGTGGACCGGATGTGTTGACCTACCTGGAGATGATGCGCCGCTACGCGGTCGTGGCCGGCCTGCTCCGGCGGGTGGTGCTGCCGGTGCCGGTGCTGACGCCGTGGTTGTCGGCGCAATGGGTGAACCTGGTCACCCCGGTGCCCGGCAGCATCGCCGTCCCGTTGATCGAGTCGCTGGTGCACGAAGTCGTCTGTCACGATCGCGATATCGCCGGCTACATCCCTGACCCCGAAGGCGGGCTGATCCACTACGAGCACGCCGTCGAGCTCGCGCTGACGCACACCCGCCACGCCGAGGTGCCCACGCGCTGGTCAGACGCGTCCTGGCCAGGAGCGCCGTCGGATCCGCTGCCCACTGACCCTGACTGGTCCGGCGGTTCCCTCTACCAGGACATTCGCGAGCAGGGCTGCGCCGCCGACCCGTCCATCTTGTGGGACGTCGTCGAAGCCATCGGCGGTGAGCACGGCTGGTACTCGTTCCCGCTGGCGTGGTCGGTACGCGGCTGGATCGACCGGGTCGCCGGGGGTGTCGGGCTGCGCCGCGGCCGCCGCGACCCCCGCCGGTTGCACGTCGGTGAAGCCCTGGACTGGTGGCGGGTGGAGTACCTCAACCGGCCCAGGCTGCTGCGGCTGCGAGCCGAGATGCTGCTACCCGGCCGCGCCTGGCTCGAACTCGAGGTGATTGCTGACGGTGCGGGCGGCGCGCGCTACCGGCAGCGGGCGCTGTTTCAACCCCATGGGCTGGCCGGACATCTGTACTGGAAATCCATCGCGCCGTTCCATGACATCGTCTTCGGCGGCATGGTCCGTAATATCACCGGCACCGCCGAACGCCACCACCTCCAGCACCGGACGACGTCGCAGCGACTGCCACCGGCAGGCCAGTGAGATGAGCGTGGCGATCGCGCTGTTCACCCGCGACTTGCGGGTGCACGACAATCCCGTCCTGCACGCGGCCTGCCGTGCCGCCACCGAGGTGGTTCCGCTGTTCGTGCTGGACAAGGCGATCATCAACGGCCGCTCGATGTCAGCGAACCGAGCCGTGTTCCTCGCTGACGGGCTGGCCGACTTGGATGCCCACCTGCGGGACATCGCGCATTTCGCGGTCTGCATCGGTGCCCGGCATTTCTTTGACCTGCTCGTCGGCGCCGACGTCGCCAATAACCAGCTCAACTGGCAGTGGGTCGCCGGCACCGGCACCGACACCCGATTAGATCCACCTGAACGGGCCACCCTTGATTATCCCGACCCCGTCATCGACCTTCGTGATGGCGCGGATTACTTCCGCACCGCCCGGGACAAAATCGGAGGCGAACAATGATCGTCGACCTACCTTCGACAACCACATCTGCGGTGAACCACGCACTGATCGACATGCGGGAGCGTGGCGGTGCGGTGGCGCTGGGCCGGGTGCTGACGTTAGTGATCGTGACCGATGACTCCGCACAGGTCGAGCAGTCGATCGAAGCTGCCAATGAGGCCAGCAAGGAACACCCGTGCCGGGTTCTCGTGGTAGCCAGGGGCCTCAAGCGGGCCGGGACCCGGCTGGACGCCCAGATCCGGGTCGGTGGTGACGCCGGCGCTTCCGAAGTGCTCGTGCTGCGCCTGTACGGTCCGCTGGCCGACCACGGAGACAGTGTGCTGGTACCGCTGCTACTACCGGACTGCCCGGTCGTCGCGTATTGGCCAGGAGCGGCGCCCGGCATTCCCGCGCAGGATCCCATCGGGAGGCTGGCCCAGCGCCGGATCACCGATACCGCCGCGGCCAACCAGCCGATCAAGGCACTGGAAAGCCGCCGCAGCTCCTACACCGAGGGGGACACCGATCTGGCATGGACCCGGCTGACCCCGTGGCGCGCGCTGCTTGCCGCAGCACTCGATCTACCACCGTATGAGGATGTCAAGACGGTTACTGTCAGCGGTGCCGCGGACAACCCGTCCACCGACCTGCTCGCCGGCTGGCTTCGTTCCCGTCTGCACGTCCCGGTGCGCCGCCGCACCAGCCCGCCCGGCGGCGGGGTCAGCTCAGCGATCATGGAGCGTCGGTCCGGCAGGGTCGAGCTGGTCCGGCCCGACGGTAAGGTAGGCACCTTGCGCCAGCCAGGGCAACCGGACCGCCGGGTGCCGTTGAGACGCCGCCCGGTGCGCGATTGTCTCGCTGAAGAGCTGCGCAGGCTGGATCCGGACGAGATCTATCAGGCCGCGCTGCAGGCGCTGACCGAGGTAGACGGTCGCAATGGACGGCGTGGCGGCTCCGCGAAGGGCAGCCAACCGGGTGCGACCCGAGACGAGACCCGGGCTGATCAGTGAGCCGCCCCGACGTCGTCGTGCACGCCACCGCGGAAGTGCTCGCCGCGGCCGCAGCCGCGCGGCTGGTCACCCGGATCGTGGACATCCAGACCGCCGCAGGATCCGCGTCGCTGGTACTGACCGGTGGACGCATCGGAATCGCGGTGCTCCGCGAGCTGGCGAGTACCCAGGCGGCCGCGGCGGTGGACTGGCGACAGCTGGATATCTACTGGGGCGACGAGCGCTTCCTGCCCGGTGGCCACCCGGAACGCAACGAGACCCAGGCCCGCGAGGCGCTACTCGACCGGGTCGGAGTGGATCCCGCACGGGTCTACCCGATGGGGGCCTCGGATGGCCCTTGGGGCGATGACCCGGACACCGCCGCCCAAGCCTACGAGGACGTGCTCGCGAAGCAGCGGCGGCCGGAGGATCGCGGCCCGGCACCGTCGTTCGATATCTGCTGTCTCGGCGTCGGCGAGGACGGCCACGTCGCCTCGGTCTTCCCCGGCTCCCCTGCGGTCTACGAGATCGAGCGCGCGGTGACCGGCGTACGGGGCAGTCCGAAACCGCCGTCCACCCGGATCACCATGACGCTGCCCGCTATCCGCTGCGCCGCAGAGGTCTGGTTGATCGCTTCGGGGGCGGAGAAAGCCGCAGCGGTGACGATGGCGTTACGCGGAGCCGGCGAGGTGCAGATGCCTGCCGCGGGCGCGACGGGTCGCCGCCGCACGCTGTGGCTGCTGGACCGGGCAGCGGCCGCAAAGCTCCCCTCGGAGCTCCTCGGCCGCTGACTCTCCCCCGGCAGCCATGCCGCCGTCACCGCAGCCCCGTAGGGGTGCGAATGCGGTCGCCGCTCGTCGTTGATAAACCATACCAAGCGCTCATAAGACGTACAGAAATCGTCAGGATGCAGGAGGACGTGAGCTGCCCGTAAAGGTAAGTCTGGGACTGAATGAGCAGCGCGTACGTGCGACGACGCACGTGACTACGAAGGGTGATGACATGAGCAACTCAGTCGATACCCAGACTATCCAGCCACGAAGGCATATGCCAACCAGCGACAGCGTGAGAGACGAAGACCCGCTGTCGCTGGTTGGGATTGTCGACCAGACACCTGAGGCCCCCTATTCGGAAAATACCTCCCGATTGTCCCATCTGTACAGTCATTGCCGAGAGTCCTGCACAGACCCCGCAGGCCTTCGTATCATTGCAGCGTCCGCGCTCGTCGTCGGGCTCATGCTCTCTTCCGCCCCTGCGGCTCTCGCCCAGGTCAGGCTCCTACTCACCACCACTCCGGCGACGTTCTCCCTGGACGGCTCCACCCGCGACGAGCCCGCCCGAGACGGTCCCACCCGAGATGATCCCGCGATGATCACCGGCGAGGCACCGGGCATTAGCGATGCGCAACACCGATCGACCCTGCGCTCTGCGATGGCACTGATCAGGTGGCACGGAACGAGTCAAGCCCTCAAGTGCGCCTACGGCCTGCTCTTCGAGGGGAACACCCGCGCCTGCCAGAACGAACCCGTCGCCTGGGCGAGTAGCCAGCGCAGGCTGGCGGCTTAGCTTAGTGGTCGGTGCCGAGTACTACCTGCGTAGCGATTGTGCACGTCATGAACTCGACAGCACGGACATTTGGCGGGGCAGAAACGTCCGTGCTGTCGAGTTCACGGCACACCCGACGAGCTTTTCGGCATCGACCACGTAGCTGGCGGGCCGTACGTCAGGGCTCGCGAGATTCCTTCAGCCTGGCCAGTGCCTCCGCGAGGATCGCCTCGCCGTCGGCGTCGGAACGGCGCTCTTTGACGTAGGCGAGGTGCGTCTTGTACGGCTCATTGCGCGGCGCGTTGGGCGGCCGCTGCTCGTTGCGCCCGGCCGGGAACCCACACCGTGGGCAGTCCCACACGTCCGGTTCCTCAGCCTCGGCCGCGAACGAAACCCGAGACTCGTGCCCATTGGCGCACCAGTAGGACACCCGGTTACGGGGAGCAGTCTCTCCTCGCTCGGACTCGCCCATCGGACCTGCGCCGACCCGCGTACCGCGGATCGCGTTGCCACTTGCCATTGATCGCCCTCACCTCGCGGAACCGCCCGGAGCGGTCAGCCGATCTTGATCAGAAGCCCGATCCCCACGATGGAGATCACCCACACCGAGCTGACGAACAGCGTCAGCCGGTCCAAGTTCTTCTCCACAACGCTGGACCCGGACAAACT
>QHBZ01000268.1 GCA_003244055.1 Pseudonocardiales bacterium
CAGGCGGTGCCGTCGCTCTGCTCGAGAACCCCAGCCAGCGGCAGCGCAGCGGACCGGTCGATCGGCCCGATGTTGTCCAGGCCGAGGAACCCGCCCTCGAAGACGTTGCTGCCGTCGCTGTCCTTGCGATTGACCCACCAGGTGAAGTTCAGCAGCAGCTTGTGAAACACCCGGGCCAGGAAGTCGAAGTCACGCGAGCCGTCGTTCTCGAAGACCCGCAACGCGGCCCAGGCGTGCACCGGTGGGTTGACGTCGCCGAAGGCCCACTCGTAGGCGGGCAGCTGACCGCCCGGGTGCATGTACCACTCACGCAGCAGCAACAGCAGCTGGTTCTTGGCGAAGGTCGGGTCCAGGCGCGCCAGCGGCACGCAGTGGAAGGCGAGGTCCCAGGCGGCGTACCAGGGGTATTCCCACGGGTCCGGCATCGAGATGACATCAGCGTTGTTGAGGTGCCGCCAGGAGGAGTTGCGCCCGTGCTGCCGTTGCGCTGGTGGCGGTGGGCCGGCCGGGTCGCCGTCGAGCCAGCGTGCCACGTTGTAGTGGAAGAACTGCTTGCCCCACAGCATCCCAGCCATCGCCTGCCGGAGCACCAGAGCATCATCGGCGCCGCACCGGGCCGGGGTCAGCACGCGGTAGAACTCGTCTGCCTCGGCTCGACGAGCCGTCATCACCTCGTCGAATCCGGCTCCCAACTCACCGGCCCGAAGTTCACCGGCGCTGTCGCCCGCGGTCAGCCGTACCCGCACCACGGCACGGCCACCGGCCGGCACGTCGAGCCGGTACCACAGTGCACCCTTGGTGCCGACCCCGCCGAGGTTGACGGTCGCGGCACCGGCCACGACGTGATCGTTGATCCCGTCCTTGGGATACGCCGAACGGCCCGGCAGGCCGTAGAGTCGCTGGGTGTTCGTCTCGTTGTCGCACAGCAACGGCTGTGGAGCACCATCGCCGCCGAGGACGAGCGTTCCCAGCGTCTCGTGCTGCGCGAGTAGCGTCCCGTCCGCCTCAGCGCGGATCTCCGGTACGGCGTCCTGCCCGGGTAGTGCCCACGCCCACGTGTTGCGGAACCACAGCGTCGGCAGCACGTGCAGGGTCGCCGCCTCCGGGCCGCGGTTGTCCACGGTGATCCGCAGGCACAGGTCGGTCGGGCCGGCCTTGGCGTAGTCGACCGTCACCGCCCAGTACCGGTCCTGCCCGAACACGCCTGTGTCGACCAGCTCGTACTCCGGCACGTCCTTGCCGCGGCGCCGGTTCTGTTCGACCAGGTCGGCGTAGGGGAAGGGCCGTTGCGGGTAGTGGTAGCGCCAGGTCATCCAGGAGTGGGTGGGGGTGGAGTCCAGGTACCACCAGTAGTCCTTGACGTCCTCGCCGTGATTACCCTCCGGCCCGGTCAGCCCGAACATCCGCTCCTTGAGGATGGGGTCGACGCCGTTCCACAGCGCCATTGCCAGGCAGAACGTCTGGCGGTCGTCACAGACCCCGGCCATGCCGTCCTCGTTCCAGCGGTAGACCCTTGAACGGGCGTGATCGTGCGGGAAGTAGTCCCAGGCCTCGCCGAAGGCGCTGTAGTCCTCCCGAACCGTGCCCCAGGCCCGCTCGGACACATACGGGCCCCAGGCCCGCCAGGCCGCCGTGCCCGCGTCTGCTTGCTGAAGCCGGGCGTGCTCGGCTGACCCCGTCTGCACAGCACTCTGGTCCGACCGTTACGTTCGCCCGTTTAGGGAACACTGTATGAGCGTGACGACTCCGCTGCTCATCGCCTTCGGTCCCGCCGTCTGTACTTCGCTGACCGAATCTCGGCCTGGTCGCACTGGACCCGGTCCTGATGCTGCCGTCGGGCACCTCGGTGCGGCTCGCCACCCACGAGTGGGCAGGCGGGGCAGTGGCGCCCACCGGGCACACGTACCTCGAGTCGTTCGACCTTGACGACGGGTTGCCGCGCCACCCATCGTTTGCCGACCCCCTACGGCGGGCGCGCGACTGTGCCCAGCCGTAATCGTTGAACCCTTGTGAACGCCAGGTACGGGCCGAGCCCTCCAGGAGGCATTCAGGTGTCTGAAACAGGGATTGCTGCGACGCAGACGTCGACCAGTATGCGCACGCTGGCCCGACCGATGCCCGACGCCGCACCGGTGACCAGCACCACCCGTTGCCCGGACCTAGTCACCGGACCCATTGTGCTGGGCCGACGTCGGACACCGGGTCAGCCCGCCCACGGTCGAGTTAGCCTCACACGAGCCGTCACAGGATCGAAACATAGGAGTGATGAACTGGGGGAATCGTCGAAACCGGCAGAGGCTGAGGAGGTCTCCGATGCCTGACACACACATCGCGGTCTCGCAGGAAGTCGACCAGTACGCTCCGCAGCGGATGGCCGCAGCCGCCGCCGCTAAGGCCAAGCGGTTGTGGCCCGGAGCTATCGGCGAGGTGCTCGCGGACGAGATCATGGCGCTGCTGGACCTGCCGGCGTGGATGCGATCGCAGACCCGCACACAGCGGCTCATCGAAGCGATTGAGAATATCGCGGAGGAGCCAGCATCGCCCCGCGACGAGAGACCGGCTGCTTAGCAGCCAGCCACGCCGGGCCAGATCCGCTCGGTCCGGAGCCCGATAGGTTCTGCCCTGTGGGTACTCCGATCACTGTGCGTCGGGCGAGGGTCGGGGACGTCCGCCGGATCAAGGATCTGGTGGACTGTTACGCCGGGGCGGTGCTGCTGAGCAAACAGCTCGTCACGCTCTATGAGGACGTCCAGGAATTCTGGGTGGCAGAACGGGACGGGACGGTGCTGGGCTGCAGTGCGTTGCACGTCCTCTGGGAGGACTTGGCTGAGATCCGCACCCTGGCTGTACACCCGGACGCCGTAGGCCAGGGGGCAGGACACGCGCTCGTCGCGCAGCTCGTGAAGCAGGGACGGGCGCTGGGGTTGCGCCGGCTGTTCGTGTTGACCTTCGAGGAGCGTTTCTTCTCCCGGCACGGGTTCCGGACCATCGAGGGGGCGCCGGTGACCGCGGAGGTCTATGAGGAGATGCGCCGCTCGCACGACGAAGGCGTCGCCGAGTTCCTCGACCTTCCCTACGCCAAACCCAACACCCTGGGCAACACCCGGATGCTCCTCGAACTGTGACTCCCAGACTCAATCCGCCTCGTCGCCACTGCCGGAGCCACCGGGGGCGCCACCGCGAAGCAGGTACAGCAACCCGTCGAGCTCATCAGGCTTGACGAGGACCTCGCGCGCCTTGGACCCCTCCGAGGGACCCACGACTCCCCGGCTCTCCAACAGGTCCATCAGCCGGCCCGCCTTGGCGAAGCCGACTCGCAACTTACGTTGCAGCATCGACGTCGAGCCGAACTGCGACGTCACCACAAGTTCCGTGGCCTGCAGCAGCACGTCGAGGTCGTCACCGATGTCCGGGTCGACCTCCTTGCGCTCCCCCGGCTTGGAGGCGGTGACCCCGTCGGTGTACTCGGGGGTGGCTTGGTCCTTGGCGTAGGCGACGACCTTGGCGATCTCGGCGTCATCGATGAAGGCGCCCTGGATGC
This sequence comes from Pseudonocardiales bacterium, assembly GCA_003244055.1. Classification (GTDB taxonomy): domain Bacteria; phylum Actinomycetota; class Actinomycetes; order Mycobacteriales; family Pseudonocardiaceae. Next base: position 3,542 of record QHBZ01000268.1, read on the forward strand.
GTACCGGCTTCGACGCGCCCATCGGCAGGTAGAGCGCGTCGCCCATGCCGATCAGCTTCTCCGCGCCGGGTTGGTCCAGGATCACCCGACTGTCGACGAGCGAGGAGGTGGCGAAGGCCAGCCGGGACGGGACGTTGGTCTTGATCAGTCCGGTGACCACGTCGACGCTGGGCCGCTGAGTGGCCAGCACGAGGTGGATCCCGGCGGCCCGAGCCTTCTGCGTGATGCGGACGATCGCGTCCTCCACGTCGCGCGGGGCGGTCATCATCAGGTCAGCCAGCTCGTCGACGATCGCCATGATGTAGGGATAGGGGCGGTACTCGCGCTGCGAACCCGGTGGCGCCGCGACCTCGCCGCTGCGCACCTTGACATTGAAGTCGTCGATATGGCGCACCTTGGCGGCCTGCATGTCCTGGTAGCGCTGCTCCATCTCCTCCACCAGCCAGGCCAGCGCCGCCGCCGCCTTCTTCGGCTGGGTGATGATGGGCGTGATCAGGTGCGGGATGCCCTCATAGGGGGTCAGCTCCACCATCTTCGGGTCGATCAGGATCATCCTGACCTCATCGGGGGTGGCCCGGGTCAGCAACGAAACGAGCAGCGAGTTCACGAAGCTCGACTTGCCCGAACCAGTGGCACCGGCCACCAACAGGTGCGGCATCTTGGTCAGGTTCGCAGTGACGAAGTGACCCTCGATGTCCTTGCCGAGCCCGACCACCATCGGGTGCTGGTCGCGGATGGACGTCGGCGAGCGCAGCACGTCGCCCAGCCGTACCATCTCGCGGTCGCTGTTGGGTACCTCGATGCCCACCGCGGACTTGCCCGGGATCGGGGCCAACAACCGCACATTGTCGGTGGCCACGGCGTAGGCGATGTTGCGGGTCAGCTGAGTAATCTTCTCGACCTTGACCCCGGGTCCCACCTCCACCTCGTAGCGGGTGACGGTCGGGCCGCGGGCGAACCCGGTGACCTGGGCGTCGACCGAGAACTGGTCGAGCACCCCGTTGATCGCCTCGATCATCGCGTCGTTGGCCTTGCTGCGCGCTTTCGGCGGGTCGCCCTTGATCAGCAGGTCGGGCGGCGGAAGCCGGTAGTCACCTTCGACCATCCGGTGCGTGGATGTCGCCGGCCCGGGCTTATCGCCGGCTCGTGCCTGGACCGGCCCGTCAACCAGCGCGGCAGGTTTTGGCTCCGCAGGGATCGGCACGGCTGGCGCGGCGGTAGCCTCCGATGGGTCCTGCTCGGTCTGGGTACCCTGCCGACGCCGCGCCGGGCGGCGCAACCGCGCGGTGGCCGGATCGGCGCTCGTCACGCCGGTATCGGCGTCAGCCTTATCTGCCTCGGTGTCGGTGTCCTGATCCGGCCGCGCTCCGCACAGCCGGCGGATCCGTTCGGGTACCGCTCGAACCGGGGTTCCGGTCAACACCAGCAACCCGTAACCAGCGAGCAGCGCCAGCAGCGGCGCCGCCACCCAGATGGTGAACCCGTCGACCAACGGATCTGCCACCAGGGAACCCACTATGCCGGCTGCCTGGGACCTTCCCGCGCTGTCCGCGGGGGAGCCTGCCGCGAGATGCCACAGCCCTAGCGTCCCCAATGTCAGCAACAGGGTGCCGACGGTGCGGCGGGGCCGCGCCGCCGGGTCGGGTTCGGTGCGCATCAGGGTCACTCCCACCGCGGCGAGCACCACCGGCAAACCTACCGACGCGGCGCCGAACAGAGCACCCAGTGCACGCTGAAGGCCTGCACCGACCGGCCCCCCAGCGGTCCACCACACTGCAGCGGCGACGACCACGGCGAACCCCACCAGGCCGAGCGCGAGGCCGTCGCGGCGGTGCTCAGGTTCAAGCTCGCGGGTCCGCCCCAGCGCCCTGACAAGCCCGCCGACGCCGCGGGCCAGTGGAGACCACGCACTGCCCAGACCGCGGCGACCCCGCCCAGACCGCGGCGCTGATCGGCCAGCTGGACGTTGAGGGCTCGACCGCTGCCTCGGCCTGGCCCCCGCGTCCCGGGACCGCGCGGCCGTGGTCTTCGTAGAGCTCCGCCCCCTCATGCAGGACACGCTAGCCCGTGCGGCCCTGCCCACATCAGCACGCCACGCCACAGCAGCCTCAACAAGCACGGCCGCCACGATGACTGCGGCCTACCACTGAGCCGGCGACTAACTGGTCAGCCGACGGGCAGCACCGTGGGGACGATCATCGGCCGGCGCCGGTAGGTGTCGGCGACCCACTTGCCCACTACGCGCCGCACCGCCTGGGCGATCCGGTGCGGGTCGGTGATCCCCTCCGCTTCGGTGCGGGCCAATTCCATCTCGACCAGCGGCACAACACCGTCGAGCGCCTTGGGATCGTCGGAGAACCCGCGGCCCGAGATCGTTGGCGGCGCCACCGCCCGGCCGGTCGCGGTCACGATCACCACGGTGATCGCGATGAACCCACCCTCACCGAGGATGAGCCGGTCGGACAGCGTGGAGTCGCCCACGTCACCGACCGACAGCCCGTCCACATAGACCTGCCCCACCTCGAC
>QHBZ01000269.1 GCA_003244055.1 Pseudonocardiales bacterium
CCGAGCAGCGCACCGACAAGAAGCCGATGCTGGCCGATCTCCGCGAATCCGGCTGCCTCACCGCTGGCACCCGCATTCTGCGCGCCGACACCGGCGCCGAGGTCACCCTAGGTGAGCTGCTCGCCAGCGGCGAGCGGAACGTTCCGGTGTGGTCCCTGGACGAGAGCTTGCGGCTGGTGGCGCGGCCGTTGACGCATGCCTTCCCGAGCGGAACGCGAGAGGCGTTCCGAGTCACCCTCTGCTCCGGACGCGTCGTCGAGGCCACCGCGAATCATCCGTTCCTGACCCTCGATGGGTGGCTCCCGCTCGGTGAGCTCACTACAGGCTCCCGGGTGGCGGTGCCGCGGTCCGTACCTGAACCACTACAGGTACGAACCTGGCTCGAATCCCACGTAATCCTGCTTGCTCATTTGATTGGTGACGGCTCGTTCGTGCGGCGGCAGCCACTGCGGTACGCGAGTATCGATGAGGCCAATCTCCAGGCGGTCTCCGAAGCTGCCGCAACGTTCGGTATCACGGCAGTTCGCGACGCCCACGTCGCCGCCCGGTGCACGTCGCTGCGGTTCCCGGCTCCTTTCCATCTCACCCACGGCAAGCGCAATCCGATCGCGGCGTGGCTCGACAAACTGGGTCTATTCGGGCTCCGCAGCTACGAGAAGTTCATTCCTGATGAGGTGTTCGGGTTGTCCCGCGCCCAGGTAGCATTGTTCTTGCGGCATCTATGGGCAACGGATGGTTACATACGGCACCCGAATGGCTCAGATCGGTGCGTTCAGATTTACTACGCGACGACGAGCCGGCGCCTCGCGGACGACGTGGCGCACCTGTTGCTGCGAGTCGGGGTGCTATCCCGCATCGCCGTGGCGCGCAAGCCTGGTTATCGCGACAGCTACCACGTGAGCGTCATCGGCCTCGACAATCAGCGCACCTTCCTCTCCGACGTGGGGTGCCATGGTGCCCGCGGCGCAGCCGGAAGCCGTGCGTTGGAAGTACTGCACGGGATAGCGGGTAACACGAACGTCGACACGGTTCCCGCTGAGGTAGGGGAGCGGGTTCGCTCGGTTCTCGCCGCGCGTGGCATGACGCATCGAGCCTTCTCGACCGCAATCGGCACCCAGTTCTGTGGCAGTACCTTATTGAAGCACAGTGTGGGTCGGGCTCGCTTGACGCAGATCGCTGTAGTTCTTGACAATTCAGACCTCCGCATGCTTGCCACGAACGACGTGTTCTGGGACGAGATCCGTTCGATAGATAGCATCGGTGAGCAGCCCGTCTATGACGCCACAGTCCTGGGAACCCATAATTTTGTCGCAAACGGCATCGCCTTGCATAACAGTTTAGAGCAGGACGCGGACATGGTGATGTTGATCCACCGACCGGATGCCTGGGAGCGCGACGACCCTCGCGCCGGTGAAGCTGATCTGATCCTGGCCAAGCACCGCAACGGGCCGACCACCACCGTGACCGTCGCCCACCAACTGCACTACAGCCGCTTCAACGACATGGCCCAGGGTTGATCGGCGACAACCCATGGTCAGCCGGGCTCGCCGCGGCGCTTGCGATGGATGACCCAGCTCAGGTCTACGAGCGCCACCACAGCGAGCACTGCGAACGCGACCCCGAGAGCCGTCAGACCGGATATGATCAACAACACCGCGGCGGCGGTGCAGAACGCCAACCCGAAACCGGCCAGCACGATACGTAGCGTCAGTGCACTGCGGGCCGGTGAAGACCCAGCGAACTCCGCGGTCGGGTCGTGGTATCCGGGCAACCCCCGCTCGTAATCACGCCGATCGCGCCGGTCGTCGTGCTCTGTCACCGCTCCTCCGCTCCCGCCACCCCGCCTCACCCGACAGCTCACCCCCCGCACCGCGCTGCGGCTCCCGAACTCAACAGGAGAGCTGTTCCGCGTCGCGCCAGCAGCGCTGTTGTTGAGTTCGGGAGCTGTGGTGCGACCCGCCATTTCTGGCGTACCTGGCCACGTTTGGAGTACCACGGCGGGATTGGGGGCAAACTGGTTGAATGCGACTCGCGCCCGGCTGCGGCCCGGGAGACCGACCGGCTCGGGCGGACCCGCTGCGTGGCCGGGCGGGGGCCCGGCTACTGTCCACCGCGATGCAGTCACGAGCGCAGGTCATTCATCTGGGGGCGCTGTCCGGTCAGCTGCGCCAGGCCGCGAGGCACCTGTTCGAGGTGGTGCTGGCCCCGCTGGGGCTGTTCTATCTGCTGCTGACCCTCACCAATCTCACCGGCGGGCTGATCGCGGCGTTGGCGTGGGCGTTGACGGCGCTGGTTCGCCGGGTGGTGACCCGTACGCCGATCCCCGCCGTGCTGTGGCTGACCACTGGTTTGCTGGTGGTTCGCACCGCCATCGGGTACGCCACCGGCAGCGTGTTCCTCTACTTCCTGCAGCCCACGTTGCAGAACTTTCTGATCGCATTCGGGCTGCTGGCCACGCTCGGGCTGCGCCGGCCCCTGATCGCCCGGTTGGCCGACGACTTCTGTGCCTTCCCGGTCGCGCTCACCAGCAACCTTCGAGTGCAGCGGTTCTTCCGGCGGGTGTCGCTGCTGTGGGCGTTGGTGTTCCTGACCAACGGAGTGGCGACGCTGTGGGTGCTGGCCCGCGCCACCCTGAGCGACTTCCTGATAGTGACCACAGCGGGGTCGTTCACCCTGGTGGGGATCGCCGCGGTGGTTTCGCTGCTGTGGTTTCGCCGGGAGCTGCGTGGCGAGGGTATCCGGCTGCGTTTCGGTGTCGCGGCCGCGGCTTGATCGCGTAGAAGCGCGCAGGAAGGTGTCAGCCGAAGCGTTCGGCCAGCCGGTGGAACAACTCTGGCATCGCGCCCTGCACCCGGGCGGCCACCGTGAGCCAGCGTGGCGTGAACACTTCCGGATCACCCTGCTCGATCGCCCGGAGCAGCGCCGTGGCAACGGTGGCGGGTGCCAGCTGGCGGGGAAAGCGACGGTCGTAGGCCAGTCCGCGGTGGTCGAAGAACGGGGTGCGTACCGCACCGGGCAGCAGCGTGGTGACGCCGATGCCCTCGCCGGCCACCTCGTGGCGGACGCTGGCCGCGAACGCCCGAAGCCCGGCCTTCGTCGCGGCGTAGACGGCTTCCCCGCCGAGGCCCACTGCCGCGATGGACGACACGAACACCAGGTGCCCACGCCCGCGCTCGCGCATCCCGGGCAGCGCAGCTCGGGTCAGGCACATCGGGGCGGTGAGATTCAGCGCGACCAGCGCGTCGATATCCGGCTGTGCCATTGTCGCCAGATCCCCGGCCCAGCCGCGGCCCGCGGAGTTCACCAGCAGGTCGACCTTCTTCGCGGCGTCGGCCGCCTGCGCCAAGCCCCCGCCGGTGGACAGGTCGGCCACCAGGGCGCGAGCGCCGGTGCGGCGCGCCAGCGCGTCGAGCCGGGGGCGGTCCCGGCCGAGTACCACCACCTGGCAACCGGCTGCGGTGAGGCCTTCGGCGATGGCCGCGCCGATGCCCGACGAGCCGCCGGTGACCAGGGCATGACAGCCGGTAATCATCCCCTAGCGGCCCGGCCCCGGCGATCCCCGGGCCCGCCGACGTCGCCCGGCGTCGGCTGTTCCATCTCGCGGCGGAGCTGCGTGCCGCGCTGCGCGAGCAGCATGATACTGCCGATCACGATTACCGCCGCGATCATCTGGCCGGCGAGGACGGTCGGTGAGCTGGCCAGCTGCTCGCCCAGCCAGCTCACCCCGATCGCCACGCCGACCAGCGGATCGACGATCGTGATGATGGCCAGTGCCGGGGCGATCAGCGTGCCCTTCTGGAAGGTGTTCTGGCTGAGCAGGAACCCCATCGGTCCCACCGCGCAGACCACGTAGAACACCGGGTGCACGAAGGGCTCGACGATCCCGCCGGACCGGAACTGGCCGGTGACCACCTTCATCAAGCCGGCCGTGACGCCGTACAGCAGGCCGGTGGCCGTGGCCAATGCGGCGACCTGTACCGGCCCGGAGAACCGCGCGGCCACGGCGAGGCACCCTACGATCAGCACACCCAGCGTGATCGCCAGCGGCAACAGCGACCAGCCGTCGTCAGCGAGTTGGGTGGACACGCCGGTCGGCTGGGCCAGGAGCAGGAAGGCCGACAGGCCCGCCACGCAGCCCAGGGCGCCTAGCACGACCAGCCGGTCCACCCGGCGGTGGGCCAGCAGCGCGGAGAACACCGCGCCGAACAGCACGCCGGTCACCAGCAGCGGCTGCACGAGCACCAACGGACCGAACGCCAGCGCGACGAGCTGCAGGCTCAGACCGACGATGACAGTCCCCACCCCCAGCACCCACACCGGCCGCTGGATCAAATCCAGGATCAGCCGCGGGTCGAGTGTGCCGCTGGTCGGCACCTCCTTGGTGGCGCGCTGCTGGACCGCGCTGGCCAGACCGAAACTCGCCGCCCCGACCACCGCAGCCGGCACCGCGACGAAGAACATCGTCGCCGTCGAGTTCGGCACGCCTCACTCCTGTGTTGTGTGGTGAGCTGCCGGGCGACCGGTTGGACTACCGGTTGGGCTACCGGTTGGGCTACGCGGTGCATCGGTCGCCAGGTCCGCGAAGGCCCGACGTAGTGCGCCGGCGAATCCGGTCGGGTCGGGCACCAGCCCGGTGTCCGCGCTCACCCCCACTCCGATCATGTCGCCCCAGGTCAGGAAACCAACAGCCAACCCGACGCCATCCGCGAGCGGCAGCACCGGAAACACCGAGGTGAGCCGGACTCCCTTCACATAGTGCGCTTTTCGCGGCCCGGGCAACACCGACGTGATGACGGAGAAGTACCGCCGCCCGTAGATCAGGCGCACGAGCTTCGCGTGCAGCGGCGCTGGCAGCCGGCCCAACGCGTCGACCACCGCCTGGGCGGCGACCGGCTGATCGGCCCGTTGCAGCCTGGCCAGGGCCTCGGCCACCGCGACGATCCGCCACGTCGGGGGCATCGGCCCGACCGGCAGGTCCAAGGCCAGTGCGGCGGTGTGATTGCCCTGGTACGAGCCGTCATGGTGGTAATCGTCACTGCCACCACCGCCGGCCCTCCGGACCGCCTGGGTGGTCCGCGGCGCCACCACCCGCAGCCGATCGTGCACTGCGGTATTCACCGGATCGGTGCGGTGCAGCGCCTCGCCCACCAGCGCCAGCAGCAATGCGGTGGTGCTCACCCCGTGCGCGCGGGCGGTGGCCCGCACCGTGACCGCCGGCAGTTCCACCATGGCGTACTCCCGGGTCGCAGTGCTCGCCCCGACTAGCCCCCCAACTAGCCCTACAGCCGGCGCAGGACCTGCTCTCGCCAAACTGACCAACCCCCGAACCACCCGCCTCACGTGCCGGGCCCTGGACCCCCATGTTCCGCGTTCAGCGGGCTCAGCGGGGTTAACCGGGGATGAATAACCCCGCTGAGCCCGCTGAACGCGAGGGTCGTCGTGGTCACACAGCAACTCGATCAGGGTGGCGGTGACGGCCAGGCCGTCGCCCAGGCTGTGGTGCATCTTCGCCAGCAGCGCGGTGCGTCCGGTGCCGGCATCGTGCACCACCGCCAACTGCCACGGCGGCGCGTCCAGCGCTACGGGGGTGCCGAAGAACTCTCGTAGGGCTGCCGACCAGGCGATCCCGTGGCCGGTGCCGACCGTTCGGACCTGCAGGTGCTGCGCCGGGTCGACGTCGTCGACCGGTAGCCACCGCGGCCGCCGGCCCGGCCGCAGGTCCAGCCGGCGGCGCAGCATCGGCAGCGCGGGGACCCGGTCGGTGATCAGCCCGGCGAGGTGGTCGGCGAGCTGTTGCGGCGACCCGGCGGGCTGCGCCTCGGCGAGCATCAGGACAGCGCCGACCTGCTGGGGAACCGTGGGGGTGGCGGCGTGGGCGAAGAAGGCGTCCGGCGCGGACAGCGGGCGAGCGCCGTGGTGGCGGACCAGCCCGGGCAGGGCCGCGATCTCGGCATCCAGATCCAGGGCACCGATGTGGGTCAGCGCGCGCTGCTGCGCTCCGGCGAGCAGCGCGGGCTGTGTGGCGAGCCCGCGCAGCGCGTCGATCAGCTCTGCCGGCCCGTTGCACACGGTGGCCAGCCCGGCCTGCGCCATGAGTTCGGCATTGGCCTTGCCGTGCCCGGCGATCGGCTCGAACATCAGCACCGCTCGCCCGCACGCCACCGTCTCCAGCGCCGTCGCGCCGCCGGCGTTGGTCACCACGACGTCAGCGGCCGCGGTCAGCGCCGGCATCTCCGACGTCCAGCCCAGCGCCACCAGCCGCTGCGCCGGGCTGGGCGCCAGCAGCTTGGCCCGTGCAACCAGCCTGGCGCGCAGCGCCTCGTTGCGCCCGCAGGCCACCACGACGCAGATGTCCGGGCCGGCGGCCAGCCCGGCCGCGACCGCGCGTTCCATCGAGCCGAACCCGAGGGAGCCGCAGGAGACCAGCACGATCAGGCCGCGTTCGGGCAAGCCACAGTGCCGCCGGGCGGCGATCTTGTCGGTTGGCTGGAACGCCGAGACGACCGGGGGCGCCCCTACTGCTCCCCGCGCATCGGGCCGCGCCCGGTACATCGCCTGCAGGCTCGGTTGGCTGGCCACGTAGTGCAGGTCCACCTCGGAGTAGACCCAGAACGGGTGCGGCGCGAAGTCCGAGATGATCGCTGCGACCGGCAGGTCCAGGCCGCCGCGCCGCCGGATCCAATCCAGTCCACCGGTACCCAGCGGGTAGGTCGACACCACCAGGTCCGGCCGGTACTCCTCGATGACCGGGGCGAGCCGGATGCCGCTCCACACCCCGACGACCCGGCAGGACGACGCGGCGAACCACCGGTAGCGCCACAGCGAGCGGTAGAAGAAGTCGTAGAGCCAGGGCGTGGTGTCCACGTTGACCCGGTAGATCCAGCGGAACCCCGGGCCGACCCCCCGGCCCATCCGTTCCAAGGTGTCGATGCGGCGAATCTCGCAGCCGGGCCACAGCCGCCGGGCCCGCTCCTCGACGGCTCGCGCGGTCGCGTTGTGGCCCTCGCCGATATCGGCGCTGACGACGAGCAACTTTTTGGGATGCAACTGTTTGGGATGCACCCGGTTGGGATGCACCCGGTGGGGAAGCAACCGCTGCGATGGCTCGAGGTTCACCGGCGCTCCCTCCGCTTGCCGGGCGGGATCGCCGGATCGGACTCGGTGGCCGCCGGCCCCCAGGCCAGTGCCAGCAGCAGCGCGGCGCGGGTGCCGGGGTCGTCCAGGGCGGATCCGTACAGGTCGCGCAGCTGGGCCAGCCGGTACCGGACAGTTTGGGGGTGTACATGCAGCTCGTCGGCCACCACCCTGCGGTTCCCCATGTTCATCAGCCAGGACTTCAGGGTCTCCGACAGCCGGTCGCGGGTGGACTCAGGCAGCGCCGCGAGGGGAGCAAGGCATTGCAGCCGCAACGCGGTCAGCAGCCGGTCGTCGTGGTGTACCACCAACGCGTCGAGGTGCTCATCGACGAACAGCGGGTCGTCGGGCAGGACGTGTCTCAGGCGCACGGCGTTCTCGGCGAGGTCCACACTGGCCGGCAGCCGGTCCACCGGCACGGTCACGCCGACGACCGCCCCAGCCCCGCGCAGCGCGGTGGCCAGCCGCTTACGCCGTCCGGGTCCCTCCGGGTCCGGCACGATCGCCACCAGCATCTGCCCCCGCCGCAGCCGCAGGCAGGAATCGTCCATGCGGTCCAGCAACGCCCGCCCGACCTCGTTGTCCGGGTTGATCAAGACGACGGCGGCGTGGCGGGGCAGCGGCCACGCTATCCGGGTTGCGGCGGCCCGGATAGCCGCCATGTCACAACGGTCCGAGAGCAGAAGTGCGGCCAGCTCGTCGCGCAGCCGCTCGCGGGCATGCCCCGCCGCGGTCTGAGCTTCGAGGTATCCGCGCAACGACGCCGACGACAGCTGGTCCACGGCGGCGAACAGGACAGCAGCCAGCCCCGCGAACGTCTCAGCGGGAACGTCGCGCCGCAGCGCTGTGTCGGACACGTGCCGCCAGGCCACCCCGGCGCCGGTCCGGTAGGCGGCCAGCAGCGGGCTGATGTCCCGCTGCTGCTGCTGGTAGTGGAGGCGCCCGATCTCCTCGAACAGGGCCTGCTCCACCCCGGACGCCAGCTGCGGCGCCATTGTCGAGTGGTCCCGCTGGGCCAGACCGACCAGCCGGGCGATGAAACCCCCGGACGCGCCGAGAATCTCATCGAAGTCGCCGGCAAGAAATCCCGCGTAGTCCGGATTCTTCTCGGCGAGCAGCTCACGCACCTCGGCCAGGATGATCGGCAGCCGCTGCACGATCGCCGGGACCAGATCATGCAGCCGTAGTTCGCTCTCGTCGATGCCCATGGCCTGCCCCCGTCATAGCACGACTCGCCCAACCGGGAGTATCCGCGCCACCGATGCTTTACTCACAAGTGACAACTTCGCGGTCTGAGAACTGACCGCTCCGCAGCAGAACTACCCCCGCTGACCGCCTGAAGATAGATTCATGGCGGCGGTCTCGAATGCGGGTGCGGCACGGCACGATCGAGCACCGCGCGATCGTGCGCTGCGCCGCCAGCAGGACGCCGAGAACTTTCCGGTCGCGCTGCGGCTGCTTCCCCGGCAGCTGCGGACGGGTCTGGTCGCGGTGTATGACGTCGCCCGAGTGATCGACGATCTGGGAGACCAGGCCGTGGGGGACCGGACGGTGCTGCTCACCGCGTTCCGGCGGGACCTCGCGACGATCTGGGACGGCGACCGGACCCAGCACCAGTCGCCGCAGCAGCAGTCGTCGCGACACCCGGTGCTGCGGCGGCTGGCGCCGGTGGTGGCGGCCCATGGGCTCGAGCGGGAACCGTTCGAGCGGCTGATCCAAGCCAACCTGGTTGACCAGCGAGTCCACCGGTACGCCACATATGCGCAGCTACGCGGCTATTGCACCCTGTCTGCGGACCCGATCGGGCGGATAGTGCTCGACCTGTTCGGGGTGGGTTCCCCGGCGGCGATCGAGCTGTCCGATCGGGTCTGCACCGCCCTGCAGCTGATCGAGCACTGGCAAGACGTCGCTGAGGACCGCCGGGCCGGGCGGGTGTACCTCCCGCAGGAAGACCTCGCCGCCTTCGGGGTGGCCGAGGCCGAGCTGGACGGCGCGGTCGCCTCGCCGGCGTTGCGCCGGCTGATGGCCTTCCAGGTCAACCGTGCCGCCGAGCTGCTCGACTCCGGCGCGCCACTGGTGAGGCTGCTGGACGGCTGGGCCCGGCTTGCCGTGGCCGGATACGTGGCCGGCGGCCGGGCCGCGCTCGACGCGCTCCGCCGCGCGCAGGGCGACGTGCTGGCCGGCCCACCGCGACCGCGCCGCCGCGACGTGGCGCGCCACCTCCCGTTGGTGCTCTTCACCGACCACCAACCCCCCCGTAGGCGGTCGTCAACCGCTACCAACCGGCGACGTGGGGAGGTGGGATGACGTGACCAGTGTCACAGTCAATGTGGCGGACGCCTTCGAGCTGTGTGAGTCGATCACCAGGACGCAGGCGCGCAACTTCTACTACGGCATCCGGCTGCTGCGCCCGGACAAGCGCGC
>QHBZ01000270.1 GCA_003244055.1 Pseudonocardiales bacterium
GCCCCGGTCCGACCCAACCTTCCCGGCGATCGGTCGGCCCAAACCCGAACACCGCTGCCGGCGATGACGCCCGGGTCCTAGGATCGCCGGATGGTCGTCCCCGGTACGGGTCTCGACGTGGGCGACGCCCTGCGGGTGCTGCGCCGCGTGTTTGGTTATGACTCGTTCCGGGGGGCACAGCAGGAGATCATCAACCACGTCGCCGGCGGCGGTGACGCTCTCGTTCTCATGCCGACCGGCGGGGGTAAGTCGCTGTGCTACCAGATTCCCGCACTCGTGCGACCAGGCGTCGGCGTCGTCATCTCGCCACTCATCGCGCTCATGCAGGACCAGGTCGATGCCCTGACGGCGCTGGGCGTCCGGGCCGGGTTCCTCAACTCCACCCAGCAGCCCTCCGAGCGCCGTCGAGTTGAGTCCGCCTTCCTCGCCGGTGAGCTCGATCTGCTCTACCTGGCGCCGGAACGCCTGCGCGCCGAGTCGACGGGCAGCCTCCTCGATCGCGGCACGATCTCGCTGTTCGCCATCGACGAGGCGCACTGCGTGGCCCAGTGGGGACACGACTTCCGGCCCGACTACCTCGCGCTGTCCGCGCTGCACCAGCGGTGGCCCACCGTGCCCAGAATCGCACTGACCGCGACGGCCACCAAGGCGACCCACGCCGAGATCGCGTCGCGGCTGAACCTGGTCGACGCCCGTCACTTCGTGGCGAGCTTCGACCGACCGAACATCCAGTACCGCATCGTGGGCAAGAACGAACCCAAGCGGCAGCTGCTGGACCTACTGCGCACCGAGCACCCCGGCGACGCGGGCATCGTCTACTGCCTGTCGCGGGCTTCGGTCGAGAAGGCCGCCCAGTTCCTGACCGAGAACGGGATCGAGGCACTGCCCTATCACGCTGGGCTCGACGCGCGTACCCGGGCCGCGAACCAAGCTCGCTTCTTGCGCGAGGACGGCCTGGTCATGGTCGCCACGATCGCGTTCGGCATGGGCATCGACAAGCCCGACGTGCGCTTCGTTGCCCACCTTGACCTGCCCAAATCCGTCGAGGGCTACTACCAGGAGACCGGGCGGGCCGGGCGGGACGGCCTTGCCTCCACCGCCTGGCTGGCCTACGGTCTGGCCGACGTCGTGCAGCAGCGCAAGCTGATCGACACCTCTGAGGGCGACGGCGCCCACCGCCGCCGCCTCGCCAGCCACCTCGACGCCATGCTGGCGTTGTGCGAGACGGTGGAGTGCCGCCGCGGTCAGCTACTCGCCTACTTCGGCCAGCACTCCACCGCGTGCGGCAACTGCGACACATGCCTGTCCCCACCGGAAACCTGGGATGGCACGATCGCCGCGCAGAAGCTGCTCTCCACGGTGTTGCGGCTCGACCGGGAACGTCACCAGAAGTTCGGCGCGGGCCAGGTGATCGACATCCTGCTTGGCAAGACGACGCCCAAGATCACCCAGTTCGGTCACGACAGTTTGACGGTGTTCGGCATCGGCACGGAGCTGCGCGAGAGCGAGTGGCGCGGGGTGGTGCGCCAACTGCTGGCCCAGAGCCTGCTCGCCGTCGAGGGCGACTACGGCACGTTGGTGCTCACCGACTCCAGCGGCCAGGTGCTGAGCCGGCAGCGCCAGGTCCTGTTGCGCCGCGAACCCGAACGAGCAGCGCCAACGGCGAAGACCGCCAAACCTCGCCGCGCGACACCCGTCGACCTGCCCGATGCTGCAGTGCCGGTGTTCGAGCAGCTCCGCGCTTGGCGCGCCACCGCCGCCAAGGAGCAGGCGGTACCCGCCTACGTGATCTTCCACGACGCGACCCTGCGCCAGATCGCCACCGAAGCCCCGTCGACCCTGGTTGAGCTCAGCACGGTAAATGGTGTCGGCGAGAACAAGCTGGCAAAGTACGGGCAGCAGATCCTGGACACCCTCGCCGGCGCTGCGCCGGTGGCCTGATCCACTGCCGCGGACGCCGGTTAGCCATGATCACCGTCTGGGTGCGTTCGACGACATGTCTTGTCGCCTTAGACACACAAGTCGTGATCAGTGGCGTCAGACGGTGAAGCCGAGGGCTCTCAGTTGCTCCCGACCGTCATCGGTGATCTTGTCCGGGCCCCACGGCGGAATCCATACCCAGTTGATCCGCACGTCGTCAACCAGTCCCCCGCCGGGACCACCGGTCAGTGCGGCGCGAGTCTGGTCCTCGATGACGTCGGTCAGTGGGCACGCCGCGGAGGTCAGTGTCATGTCCAGGGTGGCGACGTTGCTCTCATCGACCCGGATGTCGTAGACCAGACCCAGATCGACCACGTTGATGCCCAGCTCCGGATCGACCACATCGCGCATGGCCTCCTCGAGGTCATCGACGTCGGCCAGATCGCCCGCCGGGTTGGGCACCGGGACCTCAGGCATCCCGGCGGCCCCGCGCACTACCTCGGACTCCTCGTTCAGGGTCGTCTCCTCGTTCAGGCTCATCAGGCCTCCGCTCGCTGAGCACCGTTGTCTGATCTGGCGGCGTCCGCTCGACCGACGGCGTCCTTGAACGCCATCCAGCCCAGCAGGGCGCATTTCACCCGGGACGGGTACTGCGATACGCCGGCGAAGGCGACCGCATCTTCCAGCACGTCCTCGTCGGGCTCCGCCTGCCCGCGACTCTGGACCATCGTCACGAAGGCGTCCATCGTGGACGTCGACTCGGCGACGGTCCGACCGACCACCAGGTCGGTGAGCACCGACGTCGCCGCCTGGCTGATAGAGCAGCCGATCGCGTCGTAGGACACGTCGGTCACCCGGTCACCCTCCAACGCCACCCGCAGCGTCACCTCGTCGCCGCAAGTTGGGTTGATCTGGTAGGACTCGGCGTCGAAGGGCTCGCGAAGACCCTGCCGGTGCGGGTTGCGGTAATGGTCCAGGATGATCTCCTGGTACATCTGCTCCAGTTTCATGCGGGCACCCGGAAGAAACGGCGCACCTCGTGCACGCCCGCGAGCAGCGCATCGACCTCGGCGGGGGTGTTGTACACGGCGAAGCTGGCTCGCACCGACGCGGCGATGCCGAAGCGGCGGTGCAACGGCCAGGCGCAGTGGTGACTGGCCCGCACCGCGATCCCCAGGTCGTCGAGGACCTGCCCGGTGTCGTGCGCATG
The DNA here is from genome assembly GCA_003244055.1 of Pseudonocardiales bacterium. Lineage (GTDB taxonomy): Bacteria > Actinomycetota > Actinomycetes > Mycobacteriales > Pseudonocardiaceae. The sequence goes on from QHBZ01000270.1 coordinate 3,131, forward strand.
CACGTCCGCAACCATGAAGGACACCGCACCACCCCGGTCCTCGGCATCGGTCGGGCCGATGATCCGCACGCCGTCGATCTCCGACAGGCCGGTCAGCGCTTGCTCGGTCAGAGCATGTTCATGCGCGGCGACGCGGTCCATACCCACCGCGGCCAGGTAGTCCACCGCCGCACCCAGACCGACCGCTTGGGAGGTCATCGGGACGCCGGCCTCGAAACGCTGCGGTGGTGGGGCGTAGGTGGAGCCTTCCATCTTCACGATCTCAATCATCGACCCCCCGGTGAGGAACGGCGGCAGCGCCTCAAGCAGTTCGCGACGGCCATAGAGGACACCGACCCCGGACGGGCCTAGCATCTTATGCCCGGAGAACACTCCGAAGTCCACGTCGAGCGCGGCAAAGTCGACCGGCGTATGCGGCACCGATTGGCAGGCGTCCAGCACGGTCAGCGCCCCGACCTCGCGAGCTCGTCGGACCAGCTCCGCGACTGGGGGGACGGTGCCCATCACGTTGGACTGGTGGGTGAAGGCCACCACCTTGGTCCGCTCGGACAGCTCCAGCGAATCGAGGTCCAGGCGACCGCCATCGGTCACCTGGTACCAGCGCAGCGTGGCGCCGGTGCGCCGGCACAGCTCCTGCCAGGGCACCAGGTTGGCGTGGTGCTCCATCTCGGTCACCACGATCTCGTCACCCGGCGCCAGCACGAAGCGCTGCGCCGCGCCTCCGGCACCCGTCGAGTTGCTCAGCGCGTAGGCGACCAGGTTGATCCCCTCGGTGGCGTTCTTGGTGAACACCACCTCATCGGGCTGGACACCGACGAACGCGGCGATCCGGGCCCGCGCCGACTCGTAGGCGTCGGTGGCCTCCTCGGCAAGCTGGTGTGCGCCGCGGTGCACCGCGGCGTTGTGTTGCTCGAGGAAGGAGCGTTCGGCGTCGAGCACCTGCCGGGGTCGCTGCGAGGTGGCCCCGGAATCCAGGTACACCAATGGGCGACTATCGCGGACCGTGCGGGACAGGATCGGGAAGTCGGCGCGGATCTTCTCCAGCTCACCGGCCGTCAGCTGGTCGGCAGTCAGTTGTCCAGTCACGATGACGACACCCCGGTCACCTCCTGCGGGCGGCTGAACCGCTCGTAACCGCCGGATTCCAACTCATCGGCGAGCTCCTGCCCGCCGGACTCCACAATGCGTCCACCCGCGAATACGTGGACGTAGTCAGGAGTGATATGCCGCAAGATCCGCGTGTAGTGGGTGATCAGCAGTACGCCGACGTCCCCGTTGGCCCGGAAACGGTTCACGCCCTCGGAGACCACCCGCAACGCATCGACGTCCAGGCCCGAGTCGGTCTCGTCCAGGACCGCGATCTTGGGCTTGAGCATGGACAGCTGCAGGATCTCGTGACGCTTCTTCTCGCCACCGGAGAAGCCCTCATTCACACTGCGCTCGGCGAAGGCAGGGTCGATGTCCAATGCGGACATCGCAGCCTTGACCTCCTTGACCCAGGTGCGCAGCTTGGGCGCCTCGCCCCGGACCGCGGTCGCGGCGGTACGCAGGAAGTTCGACATCGAGACACCGGGCACCTCGATCGGGTACTGCATGGCGAGGAAAAGACCCGCTCGCGCACGTTCATCTACTGACATCGACAGCACGTCAACGCCGTCGAGAAGTATTTGTCCAGAGGTGACCCGATATTTCGGGTGGCCGGCGATCGAGTAGGCCAAGGTGGACTTGCCCGAGCCGTTAGGGCCCATGATCGCGTGCGTCTCCCCGGCCCGGACGGTCAGATCAACGCCGCGCAGGATTTCTTTCTCGGGGGATTGTGCGTCGTCGGTGGGCACCGCGACGTGCAGATCCTTGATCTCCAGAGTGGTCATCGGTGTCTTCTCAGCTCCTGCTAGCGGTTGGTCGGGGTAGCCGGATCGACGTACACGTCGTCACCGTCGATCGTCACGGCGTAGGTGTCTACCGGTTCGGATGCCGGTGGTGAGGACGGCTCTCCGGTGGCCAGGTCGAAGCATGATCCATGCAGCCAGCACTCCAGACCCTTGCGGGTCACCTCGCCTTCGGACAACGCGATCTCGGCGTGTGAGCAGACGTCGGCCAGCGCGTAAACGTGCTCACCCTGGCGGACCAGCACCATCTGCACCTCGCCGACCTCGAACCCAGCGGGAACGTCGTCCTTGAGATCGGTCAGGCTGCACACCCGGACTGCGGTCATACCCCCACCGCCTCCAGCTCAGCCTCGATAGCCAGCGTAAGCCGCTCACGTACCTGCGTCACAGTGATCTTCTGCAAGATCTCGCTGAAGAAACCCCGGACCACCAACCGGCGGGCCTGCTCGGTGGGGATACCGCGCGAGGTCAGGTAGAACAGCTGCTCATCGTCGAAGCGACCGGTGGTGCTGGCGTGCCCGGCGCCGACGATCTCCCCGGTCTCGATCTCCAGGTTGGGCACCGAGTCGGCCCGCGCGCCGTCGGTGAGCACCAGGTTGCGATTGACCTCGAAGGTTTCGGTGCCTTCGGCGGCGGCCTGGATGAGGACGTCCCCGATCCACACGGTGTGCGCGTCTGGTTTGTCAAGACTGCCCTGCAACGCGCCCTTGTAGGCGACGTTGGACCGGCAGTGCGGGACAGCGTGGTCCACCAGCAAGCGGTGCTCCAGGTGCTGCCCGGCGTCGGCGAAGTACAGCCCCAGTAACTCGGCGTCACCGCCGGGCTGGGCGAACGTCACCGTCGGCGATTGCCGGACCAGGTCGCCGCCCAGGCTCACCGTGGTGGCCCGCAGTACCGCGTCGCGACCCACCCGGGTGTGCTGCGCAGCGACGTGCACCGCGTCGTCGGCCCAGTCCTGCACGCTGACCAGGGTCAGCCGGGCCCCGTCGCCCAGGACCAGTTCGACATTCTCCGCGTAGGCACCGCTGCCCTGGTAGTCGAGCACCACGACGGCCTCAGCGAACGACTCGAGGCGCACCTGCAGGTGCCCGTAGGCCACCTGCCCGGCGCCCGGTCCGGTGACCGTGATCATCACCGGCTCCTCGATCTTGGCATGCGCCGGCATGGTCACCACGGTGGCCTGCACCGCGGAGTGCCAGGCCTGTGCGGCAACCCGGTCGGCGGGAACGCCGCCGTCGCCGAGGCGCGGGTCGGATCGGCCCACGTCCTCGACGGTGACGCCGTCGGCTGCCTGCACGCTGACCTGCGCGGTGCCGGTGGCCGCGACGCCCTGATGCAGCCCGCGCAGGCGCCGCAGCGGAGTGAAGCGCCACTCCTCCTCGCGCCCGGTGGGTACCTCGAAGGCCTCCACGTCGTAGGAGGTGAATCGCTGCGCCCGCGAGACCATCGGCACGGCCGCGCCGTGCGAGTGCGCGACCAGACCGTGTTCGGCCGGCCGGCCGGTAGTAGCCGTCATATCAGCCGACGGCCCCTTCCATCTGCAGCTCGATCAGGCGGTTGAGCTCCAGGGCATATTCCATGGGTAGCTCGCGCGCGATCGGCTCGATGAACCCGCGCACTATCATGGCCATCGCCTCGTCCTCGGCCAGCCCCCGGCTCATCAGGTAGAAGAGCTGATCGTCGCTGATCTTGGAGACGGTGGCCTCGTGGCCCATCGACACGTCGTCCTCGCGGATGTCGACGTAGGGGTAGGTGTCCGAGCGGCTGATCTGGTCCACCAGCAGCGCGTCGCACTTCACCGTGGAGCGGGAGTGGTGGCTGCCCTCATTGACCTGTACCAGGCCGCGATAGGAGGTGCGGCCACCGCCGCGGGCCACCGACTTGGACACGATCTTGCTCGACGTGTGCGGTGCGGCGTGCAC
>QHBZ01000271.1:0-2217 GCA_003244055.1 Pseudonocardiales bacterium
CTTCGAGCACGGCGCCGCCAGCCGGTTCAACGCCGCCAGCGCGAGGTAGGCGCCCAGGGAAGCGCCCGCATCGGACCGCCTCGTCCCGGCCGCCTCGTCAATGATCGCGGCCACGCCGAGGTCTTCCAGCAGGCTCCAGGCGGCGGCGACCGCGCCGAATTCCTTGTGCTGGGTGCGGTCCGGGAGCCCGAGCCCCGCACCGCGCATCGCCGTGACCAGCTCCTCCGCGGTCCCCAGATATTCCTGCGACACGATCCTGGGCTTGCCCTCCACGCGGGCAGACTCCACCAGATAGTAGTAGGTCCGCTTCCCTCGCTTCTTACCCACCACGGATGCCATATATGGGTAATACACTGAGGCGGGTGCTGACACCAGCACCGCCACGCCGTTTGCCCAGGACAACCCGCCACGAACCGAGCTGGAAACCGGCTCTAGCCCATCAAGATCAAACTAAGGGGGAAACTGGGGCTAGGCCTGGACCCCGACTGGTTCCAAGACCGTACCGACCATGCTCCGCACACCTTCAACGTCAACCGCTACCCGCCGCTGCGTGACACCGGTCCCCCAACTCACGGGCAGTTCCGGATTGGCGCACACACCGACTGGGGTGCCCTCACCTTTCTCGACCGTCAAGAGGGCCTCGGGGGTTGCAAATCCAGACAACTGATGGCAACTGGGCCGACGTCCCATACGTGGCCGGAGCCTGAACCGTCACATCGGCGATCTGATGGCCCGATGGACCGGGGACCGCTGGCGATCCACCCCCCATCGCGTCCTGCCACCCCCAGCCGACGCTCCCCACGAAGAACTAATCTCACTGATCATGTTCTGCAAAGCCAACTCTGACACCATCATCGCGCCGCTACCGGGATCGATCGGCCACACCGACTACCCCCCAATCACCGCCGGTGATTATCTACGTGAGCGCATCGCCCAGACGAAGGTCCATCCGGAGACTCAGCAGCAGAGCGTGCGCGGCAGCTGATTCCGCAAGGTTGCCGGTTTCAACCCAGCGCATGTCGAACAGATCGCTGGTAGCATGATGTCATGGCATCATCCGTGTTCCCGTTGCGCCTCGACGACACCGACCGGTACCTGCTGCGCCGGCTGGCGCTGGAGCGCGGCCAGTCGGCCAACGCTGTGGTGACCATGCTGGTGCGCGCCGAGATCGACCGGGCACTGCCCGGCGCCCGGGAGGCCTACCAACGGCGCACTGAGGTGGTCGAGCAGGTGCTGCGCCGCCGCGGGGTGGACCCCGACTCGGCCGAATACCAGGCGGCACGTCGCCACGCCCGCTCGGTGCTCGACGCCGTCGATGACCTGCACCGCGACCACACCGCGTGAACGACCCGGTCCTGTTGCTGGACTCCACCGTCCTGGTCGCCTATGAACGCGACCTCACCCGTCGCGCCCAGGCTGTCGTGCTTGAGGCCCTGACCGACGGGCGTCTGATGGTCACCGCGGCACTGTCCCTGGCCGTGGCCTGCACCGAGCTGGGCGGCGAGACCCGGGAACTGGCCTGGCTGATCTACGACCGCGACGGCCCCCTGAGCGTGTTGCCGCTGGCGCTGGGAGCGATGGAGGTCGGCACGGCGGCCAGCGGCGGCAAAACCGCTGGCGAACTCGAGGTCGCGCAGGTCGTCTACGAGGCCCGCGCCGCTTCCGCGATCGTGCTCAGCTACGACCCGGACCGCTACACCGGCCACCGCATCGACGTGGTCGACCTCTGCCCATAGCATCCAGGACCGGCCGCGACACGATCGCGGACAACCGACTTAGATACGGGCGCTGACGCCGCCTACCCCGCTGTATTGGGCGGGATAATGCCCGGAATCCCGAGTAGTCACCGCTCGGGGATCGGTCCTGTTCGGGCGGACCGGTGCGGGCGGCTTGACCCGCCCGGGCTGACGGGTGTGATCGTGAGGAGGTGGCCGATGAGGGTGTTTCGGCTTCTGGTGGGCGTGCGTGGGGTCGGTCCGGGTGATCCGATAAGTGTCGTGACGTCATTTGATCTTTACCGGGTCCTGGTTTAGGGTGCGCTGCTGGACCATCTCGAAGGTCATCCCGGTGGAAGGGTGGCTAGCGGGCTTGGGCGTGCGCGCCGATCCCGGTGGTGACCGGGTCGTGTTGGGGGCGTGTCGGGTTTGCTGCGGGGGTGGGTCGGCGCCCGTCCAGTTCTCGGAGCTGGGAGTCGAGGTAGGTCTTTAGGCGGGTGCG
>QHBZ01000271.1:2321-5666 GCA_003244055.1 Pseudonocardiales bacterium
CGTTGAGCAGAGTCTCGGCCCGGGTCCTGGCCTCGGTCACCATGGCCTCTGCCTTCGCCCTGGCCTCGGAGAGCAGCTGTTCGGAGGTGGCGCGGGCCTGGCTGAGCATCGCGCCGGCTTCGGTCTTGGCCTCGCTGGTCATCCGGTCGGCCATCTCCTGGGCCAGGCCCAGGACCTTGGCCGCGTGGACGTGAGGGTCCCCACCGGGTGAGGTCTGCTCCCTCATCTTCGGCGGCGGCACCGGAGCCGTCACCGGCCGAGGTGACTCCAGCGGGCGACGGGCTGGCCCGGTGTCGACCGGGGCGGCGCGCAGCTGCTGATCGAGTTGCGCCACCTGGTTGCGGAGATCCTCGTTGTCCTGGATCAACCGGGTCAGCTCGGCCTGTACCAGGTCGAGGAAGGCGTCCACTTCGTCTTCGTGGTAGCCGCGCTTGCCGATCGGTGGCTTACTGAACGCGACGTTGTGAACATCTGTGGGGGTCAACGGCATCGGATCACCTCACGCACTCCTCGACTGGCGCCCTGGACTGGTGCCTCGGCCTGGTCTGTCGGTCCCCAAGGAGCCCGGCGGCCGCTACCGGCTGGGATCGAGCACCGCATCCGCATGGTCACCAGCAGCAACAAAATCATAACGGACATCGTGATGTAGCGGGAGAGGACGGCTCACCGCGCTCATCGGCCTGCGCCTGAGCCAGCCAATCCCTCAGACACGACTCCGAGATCCGTAGATCCTTCGCCAACTCGACGAAGTCGTATTCATAGGTGAATTGCTCCACGGTTGGTGCCTTAGCTTAGGGCGTGGGGTTGGCTTTGCCGGCAGTCCCTCCTGCGCCGCCCTTGCCGACACCCTGTTCGCTGTTGGTGTGGTGTTGCACAGTCAGGTTGTAGCCGAAGGGAGTTTTGGAACCGTCGATTTACTCGGGGCCTTATTCATAGGTCTGGGGGGGACGGAGTGAGCCTGATTAGCCGCGAGGCACCATTGACAGCGGCATCCCATTCGGTAACCAGCTAGCGTTCCGTGGGGCGCGTCAGAAATCTGAGGACGACCTGGTTCGCTCATTGCTGACACCTCCGGGCAGTCGACGGTGGTTGCTTATTCACAGTTGCAGAGCCCGTACGCTCATGCAAGAGAAGATGCACGTAGGGGTGACGGACGCCCGATGCAAGTGCAGATGCATGTACGTTCAGAACGAATCTCGCGCGACACTGGTGACGAGGTGGCACGGTGGTGTCACAGGCCGCGGCGTTGCATCTCCTCATACGCCTCACGCTGGCGCAGGTCGGTGATTTTGGTGTAACCACTGACCGATCCCAGGCCACGGTGCCCGAGGGTTTCGGCGGTGAGCCGGGCGTCGCCCATCGACTCTTGCAGCAGTGTCCCCAGCGTGTGCCGGAGTTGGTGGGGGTGAAACGCCGGGATACCGAGCTGCTGGGCGAGGTGGCGGCACACGTGCTGGGCACCGGCGGTGGTCAGGCGGTTGGAGCTGGCGGCCTTGTTCGCCGGCTGGAAGCCGACGAACAGCGCGGGGGAGTGGTCCTCGCGGGCGGTGAGGTAGTCCTCGACCGCCGCCCGGGCTTTCTCGGTGACCTGGACCACGCGCTCGCGGTCGCCCTTGCCGAGCACCCACAGACGCTCCGGTTTCCAGTCGTTGCGGTCCAGGCGCAGGATTTCGGAGATGCGGGCGCCGGTGGACAGCAGCAGCAGGATCAACGCCCGGTCGCGTTTCTGCGCCAGCGTGTCATGGGGCAGTGCGGCCAGGAGCTGATCCCGGTCGGTGGCTTCCAGGGGTTTGGGTAGTCGTTCGGGCAGCTTGGGTACATCGATGGTGGCTCCGAGGTCGCCGGGGAGCCATTGTTCGCGGGCGACGAAACGCAGGAAACTGCGCAGGGCCACCAGCCGGCGGGAGCGGGTGGAGATCGCCAGCGGCCGCCGCGCGCCCTTCGGGCCGGTGCGCAGCCGGGCCAGGTGCTGTTGGTAGCCGCGCAGGAGCTCCCGGTCCAGTTCAGCGATGTCCGGGATGCCGGCATCGCCGCCGACGAAGTCGCTGAAGCGCCGCAGGTCGCCACGGTAGCCCTCGACGGTGCCCGGGGAGGCGTGGCGGTCCAGCTCCAGCCAGCCCAGGTACTCACCGATAGCCTGGGACAGCGGCAGACCAGCCATGCCCTGACCCTAGCAGCTAACTTTCATAAATTATTGTTTTACTGAGTTAGCCCGGTCAGGCGTAGTGGCCGGTCACGTCCAGACTAGGCAGGCTTGTCGACTTCGATGGTTGTCGCGCTCCGGCTGATGGCCAGGTGTGTACTGGCTGGTTGGAGTGCATGTGTTCGAGGTAGCCGCGCAGCATTGCGGCTAAGGCGCCTGGCCGGTCGGCTCCTTGGTCGGTCAGCGTCTGCACGGTGGTGCGCTGCCAGCTGGCGCCGGTGCGCCGTGTGATGCATCGCTGCTCGATCACTGCGAGGTAGCGCTCCCGCGCGGCGTCGGACATTCCGCAGTTGCGCAGCCCTTCATGGGCCAGTGGTAACAGCGTGCGCAGCACCAGCTCGTCGGGCCGGGTCCAGCCGATGGTGGGCCAGTACAGGTGTGCGTCCATGCCCAGTCGAGCTCCTGCGTACAGGTTGTGCTGGGCGGCGTGGAACGGCATCTGGCTCCACACCGGTCGTTCTTCTTCGGCGAGTCCACGCATCGCGCCGAAGAAGAACGCGGTGTTGGCTAGCACGTCGATGACCGTGGGTCCTGCGGGCAGTACTCGGTTTTCGATGCGCAGGTGCGGTACGCCGTCGGCGACGTCGTAGACCGGTCGGTTCCAGCGCCAGATCGTGCTGTTGTGCAGCCGCAGCTCCGAAAGCGATGGCGTGGAGCCCGCATCGAGTACCGCCAACGGGTCCTCGTGTTGGGTCTGGGGCAACAAGGGCAACAAGGGCGAGAAGTAGCGCACGTTCTCCTCGAACAGGTCGAGGATCGAGGTGATCCACCGCTGCCCGAACCAGACCCTCGGGCGCATCCCCTGGTGGCGTAGCTCGGGCGAGCGGGTATCGATGGTCTGCTCGAACAACGGGATGCGGGTCTCGTGCCACAGCGCCCGACCGAGCAGAAACGCTGAGTTCGCGGCCACCGCCACCTGCACCCCGGCCAGGGCTTGCGCGGCGTTCCAGTGCGCGGCGAAGTCGTCCGGGGCAACCTGCAGGTGCGGCTGCACTGAGGTGCATCCCGATGCCGGGAGAATCGAGTCGGCGGCGCATTGTAATCGTTCCGCTTTCCCTCCGGCCAGCGGAACTCCCTTAATGTCGAGCTCGATATTCTCAGATCGGGCGGCCAGGATCTGCCTATTGAGTATAGTGTAGCGC
>QHBZ01000272.1 GCA_003244055.1 Pseudonocardiales bacterium
CCATCGGCACGTGCATCGGACCGATTGGGAAATCCTCATCGACCACGGTCACGTCCAATTCATCCCACCCGCGATCATCGACCCCACCCGCACCCCACTACACAACCCACTGCGCTGCTAACAACGATTGTTAGCCTCGCATGGGGTGCTCAGCGGCCGAACGGCCGCCGGAGTGGCAGGCTGGCGTGCATGAAGCTCGGGCCGCTCCCCATCCTGGGCATCTCATGCGTCCCGCTCGACGACCAGTATCGCGGCCAGCTTCGCCTCAGCGACGTCCAACAGCGGATCCAGCGCTTCCCGTTCCATAGCCAGGAACTTAGCGATCAACTCGTCGGGTAGGCCGGCGTCCCGCAGACGCAAAGCCAGCGAGTAGGCACTGGGCAGGTGTCGCAACGCCTCCGCACGCCGCAACTGCCCGGCTCCTGGATCGCCGGCTGGGCAACCGCCGACACCGACCACGACTACCTCCTCGCTCATCTCAGGCTCCATGCCACTAGCCGGTCAGCTCTTAGCTGCCGATTCCAGTTCAGTCTTGAGCCGACGCAAAATTTGCCGCATAACTTCCCGGTTGGCCTCCGGGCGGTGGTTCGCTAACTTTCCCATGACGATTCGCCCCAATATGCTGGCCCCGCGAGTTCGTTTGTCGAACCAGTACTCAGTGACCTCGGTTCCGCCCTCGGTAGGAGCGAAGCGGTACCCCCATCGAGCCACCGGGAATCCGAGCGCGGACACGTCAAACACAAACTCCGCGCCAGGATCCGCCACGCGTACCTGGCAGCTGGAGAATCAGACGCGCGGCCCGTGCCGGTTCCATCCGCCCCAACGGCAGCGCCCGCGCCGAGGACGTCGCAGCGGCCCACCGGATCAGCGCGCCGCGCTGCTCGGCCGCGGCGAGCGCCTCCCGGGCCAGCCGGGTCTTGCCCACCCCCGCAGCACCGGCCAGCACGACACCGGCCGGCCCATCCTGGCGGTGGACCAGCCCACTGATCAGGCTCAGCTCCTCAGCTCGCCCGGCCAGCGGCCATGCGGCGGCCATGCCCAAAGGGTAGGGATCACCACCCGCACCTGGAAGCGGTCGCCGTCAACCGATTTTACCTGCGGCTAACCCAGCTCAGGCCGTGCGGTAACCACCTGCTCCGTAGCGTCTGTGTCATGACCCAGCAACTCACCCCCGCAGCTGGCCACTCGGACCCTGGTCGCGAGGACGCTGGCTTCCCCCGGCCGCGGACGGCAGGCGACAGCGCTCGTACCGCGGACACCGGCGGTGACCTGGGCGTGCGACCCGGCGACTCGAACCCCGCGCGCATGCTATCCGGGGTGCTGCTACTTACCGTAGCGATGATGCTTATCGCGCTCACGTTGGCGTGGTGGCTGGTCTGATCTGTCAAGTGGCCAGCTCGGTCAGGTAGACAGCGGCGAGGCCGCTCCTTCAGCTCGGGTGGTGCCGGTGCGGCCGCGGCCGACCGCCGCCAGCGGCGCGGCGACGTCCTCCAGGGATCGGCCTTCGGCCGCCACCCCGAAGACCACGGCGACGAGCCCACCGGCGATCATCACCGCGGCACCGAGCAGGTAGCCGAGAAACAGCTTGAACGGTTGGCTGCCGTCGCCGATCAGGGCGCCGTAAATGACGGGACCGAGCGCGCCGAAGCACTGCGCGATGGCGAAGAACACCGCGATCGCCTTCGCCCGTACCTCGAGCGGAAAGATCTCGCTGACTGTCAGATACGCGGCGCTGGCACCGGGCGAGGCAAAGAAGAAGATCACGCACCAGGCGATAGTCTGGGTCATGGCGGTGAGCAACCCGGCATTGAACAGCAACGCGCTGATCGCGAGCAGGACGCCGGACGTGATGTACGTGCCGGCAATCATGGTCTTGCGGCCGATCGTGTCGAAGAGGTGCCCGATGGTTAGCGGGCCAGCTAGGTTGCCGACCGCGAAGGCGATAAGAAATAGCGGCACCGACGTCGCGGAAACTCCATAGAACTTGCCCAGCACCAGGGCCGAGGTGAAGAAGATCGCGTTGTACAGGAATGACTGGCTGATCATCAGCGAAGCGCCGAGCACAGCCCGGCTCGGGTACTCGCGAAACAGCACCCGGGTCAGCGCTAGATAACCGATCTGATCGGTCGGCTGCAGGTCGATCGCCTTGCTCTGGTCCACCGGCGGCAGGACCTTGCCGGACAGCTCAACCTCGCGCTCGATGTAGGAGATGGACTTCTCGGCGGCCTCCTCACGGCCATTCATGACCTGCCACCGGGGGCTTTCCGGCAAGTTGCGCCGGACCACCAGGATCACCAGCCCCAGCACCGGTCCGATCAGGAAACCGATCCGCCAACCGACGCTGAGACTGAACACGTTCAGCAGGATGAAGGTGCCCAACGTGCCGAGAACCGCCCCTGCCCAATACGTGCCGTTGACCGCGATATCGACCCGTCCGCGGTAGCGGGCCGGGATCAGCTCGTCGATCGCCGAGTTGATCGCCGCGTACTCCCCGCCGATGCCCGTACCGGCGATGAAGCGGGTCGCGTACAGGAAGACGACCCAACCGACGTCGCTGCCCAGGGTCAGCGCGGTCAGGCCGCTGCCCACCAGGTAGACGCCCAACGTGATCATGAACAGGTTGCGGCGTCCCAGCTTGTCCGACATCCGGCCGAACACCAGCGCGCCGACGACTTCACCGACCAGGTACACCGTCGCGATCAGCCCGACCTCGGTCGAGGACAGGTTCAGCGTCTGCGGCTGGTTCAGCACCTCTCCGACGGACGTCGCGACGGTGATCTCGAGGCCGTCGAGGATCCACGCCACGCCGAGCGCCACCACCATCCGGGTGTGGAACGACGACCAGGGCAGCCGGTCGATTCGGGCGGGGATCAGGCTGCGCACCGCACCGGGCGTCACGTGGCTTGCGGTGGTCATCGGTGCCTCCCGGCCGTAACGGGTGAAACGGAGTACCCGGACACCGCGCTGGTCAATCGCGACGCCCGGCCGGTAGCGCAGCGGAGTTGACCGCAGGCGCAGCGCCACCTATCGGTGAACATCCTTGCCGCTGCGACACGCGCGGGGAATGCTCGATCTAGAGAGATTTGGGTGTGGCGCACAGTGAGGGGGCTCGATGGCTGGTTCCCAGGTGGCTGATGACGTCGGGGTCGCGAGCCGGATCGGTACCGGACTGGCCCAACTCATCCGGCTCGTCGAGCGCGCCGCCGCCGCCCGCGGTGAAGACCTCGACCGGCCGTCGTTCATGCTGCTCCACACGCTGATCTGCCTTGGACCGTCGCGGGTGACCATGCTGGCCGCCGCGGTGCACTCCGATCCGTCCACGGTCAGCAGGCAGGCCGCCCACCTCGTCGACATGGGGTTGTTGGAACGGCGTGCTGATCCTGCCGACGGACGCGCGTCATTGCTTGCCATCACCGACGCCGGCACTGCCCTGCTGGAGCGTGCCCGGCAGCGCCGCGACGATCGGATCGCGGCAATCACCGGATCGTGGGAGCCGGCCGAACGGGAGCAGTTCGCCGACCTGATCGACCGCTTCACGGCCGGTTACGAGAGGGACTGGTGCGCCGGCCGACCGGCCCACGGCTGATCTGTCAGGTCTCTGGATCGGGCTGCAGGTCGCTGGGACCGCCCGCATCTCGGGCCCGCTGCCAGGAAGTGCGGATCTCCTGCTCGGCTTCGCCTCGAGCCACCCAGTGGGCGCCCTCGACGCTCTTGCCGGGTTCCAGCGCCTTGTAGACCTCGAAGAAGTGCTGGATCTCCACCTTGTAGAACTGGTCGAAATCCTCGATCTCACGTAGGTGCTCCATCCGCGGATCCGCACAGGGCACGCAGAGCACCTTGTCGTCGCCCCCCTTCTCGTCGCGCATGCGGAACATGCCGACGGCCCGGCAGCGGATCAGGCAGCCCGGGAAGGTGGGCTCCTGCACCAGTACCAGAGCGTCCAGCGGGTCGCCGTCCTCGCCGAGGCTGTCCTCGATGAAGCCGTAGTCAGCCGGATACTGGGTGGCCGTGAACAGGGTGCGGTCCAGCCGGATACGGCCGGTTTTGTGATCCATCTCGTACTTGTTGCGCTGACCCTTGGGGATCTCGATGGTGACGTCGAACTCCACCCCGCACTCGCTCCCCTCCAAGTTCCCCAGCTGCGCTGCAGCAGCTGTGGACAACCCGTGAGTGGCGATGTGAGCTATAGCTCACATCGCCACTCACGGGGTCGCGGGAACATTCCCGCGACCCCGGCTCTATTTTGCTTCAGGACACTTCTCGTGGGTAGTGACGGGAGACACCGGTGCCGGGACTTGGTGGTCGGCTCGCCACGCTGCGCTTGCCGCACCGGCGCGGCAAGCGCAGCGCGGTGGTCGTCGCTGTCCTGCTGCTGGCGGTGCTCGCCGGGCTCGGCGTCGGGCTCGGCGTTACCGCGTTGGCCAACGGACAGCAGGCGAGCTGGGTCGCGGCGACCGTGCCACCACCGCCGCCGGTGGTGGTGCAGCCAGCGTTGCGCCCGGCGGCCGCCGAAGGTCCGGCGCCGAGCCCGGCCGGAGTCGGCGCCGTGCTCGAACCGTTGATCGTGGCAGGGGGGCTGGGCACGCTGTCCGGCCAGGTGATCGACCCTGCGACCGGCAGGGTGCTCTGGCGGCATGACCCAACGACAGCGCTGATGCCCGGATCCACCGCGAAGCTGCTCACCGCGTCGGCCGCGCTGCTCACGCTGGACCACCAGGCCCGGTTGCGCACCACCGTGGTGGCCGGTGCGGAGCCGGGCACCGTTGTGCTGGTCGGTGGCGGCGACCCGACACTGTCGGCGGCGGGACCCGGTACAGCGACCGGCTACCCGGGTGCCGCCCGGCTGGACGACCTGGTCGACCAGGTGCGGGTGCACGGCCCAGTGAGTCGCGTCCTGGTTGATGTGAGCCGGTACGTCGGCGACGCGTTCGCGCCGGGCTGGTTCCCCACCGACGTGGCCGGCGGGTACATCGCGCCGATCGAACCGGTCATGCTCGACGGCGGCCGCGCGGATCCCGGCCAGGAGGTTTCCCCTCGAGCCGCCAAACCCGCCACTGCCGCGGCTGCGGAACTGGCTCGCCGCCTGGGTGCCGACCCCGACACGGTCACAGTCGGCCCCGCCCCGCCCGGCGCTGCGGTGCTCGGTGAGGTGTCGTCACCGCCGGTGCAGGACCTGGTCGCCACCGCGCTGACCGAGTCGGACAACGTGCTCGCCGAGGCGCTGGCCCGGGAGGTGGCCCGCGCGACCGGCGCGCCACCGTCGTTCTCCGGAGCTTCCCAGGCGGCGCTCGCCGTGCTGCGCGGCCACGGTTTCGACGTCAGCGGCGCCACCATGGTCGACGGCAGCGGGCTGTCCATCGATGACGCCGTCCCGGCGACGCTGCTCACCGAGCTGCTGGGCGCGGCGGCCGCCCCCGATGGGGCTGGCGCCGGTGAACTTCGCGCCGATGAGTCCGACCAGCAGCGGACCGTCTCGCTTCGACCGCTTCTGGTGGGGCTGCCGGTGGCCGGCGGCAGCGGCACGCTGGCCGATCGCTACCACGGCCCGGCGGCCGGTGGCCGGGGCTGGGTGCGAGCCAAGACCGGCACGTTGACCGGTGTCAACAGCCTGGCGGGCACCGTTCTGGACTCCGACGGCCGGATGCTGGTGTTCGCGCTACTGTCTAATGGGCCCAATCCAGTGTCGGTTCGGCCACGGCTCGATTCGCTGGCAGCCGGGCTACGGTCGTGCGGCTGTCATTAGTTCCGTACCGTTGTAGTTATGGGACAACCAGCGCTCTCCACCCCGCAGGCGCCCCGGACGGGTCCGGCCGGCGCCCCGATCGACTGGGCGGTGGCCGCAGTCACCGCGCAACGCCTGCTACCGCCCGGGCCTGCGCTGCCCGTCGATGATGCCGCCGCGGCGGTGCGCCAGATGCGCGCCATGTCGGTGATCGCTGAGGAGCACGTGCGGAAGCTGACCGGGCTCGACGATGGTCGGCCGCCTCGCCCCGCCGAGGTTGTCGACCGCCCCGGATGGGTGGACGCGGCGACCGAAGGCCTGTGCCGGCTGCTGGCCGACTACCGGACTCCGGAGGGGCGGACCCGGCGCGTGCTGTCCACTACCACCGGCATGCAGGTGGGTGTGGCGTTGGCGTTCCTGGCGTCGCGGGTACTCGGGCAGTACGACCCGTTCGGCGGCCCATCGGAAGATCCTGGACGGCTATTGCTGGTGGCCCCGAACGTGATCAATGTGGGCCAGACGTTGGACGTCCCGGCCGAGGAATTCCAGATGTGGGTATGCCTGCATGAGGCCACCCACCGGTTGCAGTTCAATGCTGTGCCGTGGCTACGTGACCATTTCTCCAGCCAGGTGCAGTCCTTCGTCTCCTCCACCGAAGACCCGGACACCGTCGCGAAGATGATCGGCAGGCTTCCTGCGGCAGTTCGCGGGGTCCGGCGCGGGGAGGCACCGGATGCCTTGGGCGTGCTGAGCCTGCTGCAGGATCCCGAGCAGCGCGCGGTGCTGGACCGCCTGCTCGCGTTGGCCACCCTGCTGGAGGGGCACGCCGACCACGTTATGGACGCGGTCGGGCCGTCCGTGGTGCCTTCGGTACGGGTGATTCGCCAGCGGTTCACCGCTCGCCGCCAGGGCGGCAGCATCATCGAACGGGTGCTGCGAGCCGTGCTGGGCATGGACGCCAAGCTGCGCCAGTACGCCGAGGGCGCGGCGTTCACCAGCCACGTGGTGGATGCTGTCGGCATGGACGGGTTCAATGCGGTGTGGACCTCACCGGAAACGCTGCCAACCCGGGCCGAGATCATCGATCCGGCGGCGTGGCTGTATCGCATGGCCCCAGCCTGAGCTCGGCCAGCCTGGAAGGGGCCAGCGTGGAAGGGGCCAGTCCAGCGGTGCGGGAGGTGCGCGCCGCGGTCCGCCGGTTCCTGGACACCCACAACTCAGCGGACACCATCGCAGTCGCCTGCTCCGGCGGTGCCGACTCGCTGGCGCTGGCGGCTGCGACGGTGCACATCGGCGGGCGGTTGGGCCTGGCGGTGCATGGCCTGGTCGTCGATCACCAACTGCAGTCGAGCTCGGCGCGGGTGGCGCAGACTGCCGCGCAGGCGCTACGCGGGCTCGGCGTCGCCGCGGTGCGGGTGCTGCAGACCACCGTGGACGGTCCGGGGGGGCCGGAAGCGGCGGCCCGCCGGGCCCGGTACGCGGCGCTGCGCGAAGCTGCGCCGACCGGGGCCCTGGTATTGCTCGGCCACACCCTGGATGACCAGGCTGAGACGGTGCTGCTAGGGCTGGGTCGAGGCTCAGGACCCCGGTCCGTCGCGGGTATGCGGGAGCTTGATCCACCCTGGGGTCGGCCGTTGCTCGGGGTGCGCCGGACGGTCACCGCCGCGGCTTGTGCCGCGCTCGACCTCGTCCCGTGGACCGATCCGCACAATGCCGAACCCCGGTTCCGGCGGGTCCGGCTGCGCACCGAGGTGCTGCCGCTGCTGGAGGATGTGCTTGCCGGCGGGGTGGCGCAGGCTCTGGCTCGCACCGCCAAGCAACTACAGGAGGATCTCGACGTGCTCGAAGGGCAGGCGCTGGCGTTGCTGGCAGCAGCTCTGCGCGCCCCTGCTGACCTCGATGTCGCGGCTCTAGCCCAGCATCCGGCCGCGCTGCGCCGCCGGGTGCTGCGTCGCTGGCTGCTCGACGCCGGGGTGATCGAGCTAACCGACGCCCACCTACGGGCGGCCGACGATCTCATCGGCCGATGGTCGGGGCAGGGCGCGCTGCGGTTGCCTGGCGAGGTAGATCTGGTGCGGGCACAGGGGAGGTTGCATGCAGCACGATGACACTGCCATCGATGACACCGCTCTGGGGGATGACCTGTGTCCGGGGGATGACCTGTGTCCGGGGGATGACCTGTATCCGGGGGATGACCTGTATCCGGGGGATATCGCCTCGGTGTTGGTCACCGAAGAGCAGATCCGGCGCCGCACGGCAGAGCTCGCGCACCAGGTCGCCGCCGACTACCGGGCCGAAAAGGACAAGGGCGACCTGCTGCTCGTCGGGGTGCTCAAGGGCGCGGTGATGTTCATGACCGACCTGGCCCGCGCGTTACCCATTCCGGTGCAGCTGGAGTTCATGGCGGTGGCCTCCTACGGCTCGGCCACCTCGTCGTCGGGGGTGGTGCGGATCCTGAAAGACCTCGACCGCGACATCGCCGGCCGCAACGTGCTCATCGTGGAGGACATCCTCGACTCGGGTTTGACGCTGTCGTGGTTGTTGCGGAACCTGGCGACCCGCCGTCCTGCCACGTTGGAGGTGTGCACGCTGCTGCGAAAGCCCGATGCGGTGCAAGTTGACGTGTCGGTGCGCTACATCGGTTTCGATATCCCTGGAGAGTTCGTGGTCGGGTACGGCTTGGACTACTGCGAGCGCTACCGCGACCTGCCCTACATCGGGACACTCGCCCCTAAGGTCTACGCCGACTAGCGGTTCCCCGAACACCCATTTCTGCTGTAAGCCGGGACGCCGATACCAACACGGGAGGGTTTACACCGCCGCCGACACGGCAACTCTGGTTCATCCGCCAACCGGCAGTCAGACCCGCCAGGTAGGGTGGTGCCAACGGGAGTGCTCTGCTGTCCTCGATGGTGGAGAGGAACTATCAAAGGACAGCACAGTCAGCTCAGGAGGGTCGAGGCCACCGAGGGGCCGTAGCCGCATGGACCGCAAAAAAATACTTCGCAACCCGCTGTTGTGGGTGGTGGCCGGGTTGCTGCTGTACTACGCCTTTGGCTTCCTCCTCGACGACACCCGAGGATACAGCCAGGTCACCACGTCGCAGGCGTTGCAGCAGCTCACTACGCACAACGTCAAGCAGGCGACGCTCGAGGACAAGGAGCAGCGGCTGCGGCTGACGTTGGACCACCCGATCCCGGGCGCCGACGCCGCCAAGGGCACCAAGGTGCTCACCCAGTACCCCGAGCAGAGCACCGATCAGATCACTCAGGCGCTGCGCGAATCGCAGATCCCGGACGGTTGGGACACCAAGGTGACCCAGCAGTCCCTGCTGTTCCAGGTGCTGATCTACCTGATCCCGCTCGGCCTGCTGCTCCTGCTGCTGATGTGGATGATGAACAACGTCCAGGGCGGCGGCAACCGGGTCCTCAACTTCGGCAAGTCCAAGGCCAAACAGCTGAGCAAGGACATGCCCAAGACGACGTTCGGCGACGTCGCAGGTGCCGACGAGGCGGTCGAGGAACTTGAGGAGATCAAGGATTTCCTCGCCAACCCGAGCCGGTACCAGGCGCTCGGCGCCAAGATCCCCAAGGGGGTTCTGCTCTACGGCCCACCCGGAACCGGCAAGACCCTATTGGCCCGCGCGGTGGCCGGCGAGGCCGCGGTGCCGTTCTACTCGATCTCCGGCTCGGACTTCGTCGAGATGTTCGTCGGGGTCGGTGCGTCGCGAGTGCGGGACCTGTTCGAGCAAGCCAAGCAGAACTCTCCCTGCATCATCTTCGTCGACGAGATCGACGCGGTGGGCCGGCAGCGTGGCGCGGGCCTCGGCGGCGGGCACGACGAGCGCGA
>QHBZ01000273.1:0-173 GCA_003244055.1 Pseudonocardiales bacterium
GCGAAGTAGATGATTTTCTCAAGGTCCTTGGGTGCCAGGTCGAGCAAATATCCCAGCCTGCTCGGGACACCCTTGAAGTACCAGATGTGAGTCACCGGCGCAGCCAACTCGATATGACCCATCCGTTCACGGCGCACCTTGGCGCGGGTCACCTCAACGCCGCAGCGCTCGCA
>QHBZ01000273.1:274-9086 GCA_003244055.1 Pseudonocardiales bacterium
TTGACCTCACCGAAGGACCACTGGCGAATGTCCTCTGCGGTCGCAAGGCCGATGCGGAGCTCGTCGAAGAAGTTGACGTCAAGCACGTCTCGTTCCTTCTCCCCGTGTTGTCTAAACACTGGTTGTAGATAAATCCGGAAAATCCTGATGGCTGGTACGTCCGGCGCGAGGGTGGGCGGGAGGTCCACCCCCGCGCCGGACGCGATCTGGGAGCCGGTTACTGCACGACGTCGTCTACCGACGGCGACTCGTTGCGAGACAGGTTGATGCCGAGGTTGGCAGCGGCCCGCTCCAAGTCCTCATCGTCGGAGTCCCGCATCTCGATCGCGGCGCCGTCGCTGGAGAGCACCTCGACGTTGAGGCACAACGACTGGAGCTCTTTGAGCAACACCTTGAACGACTCGGGAATTCCGGGCTCGGGAATGTTCTCGCCCTTGACGATGGCCTCGTACACCTTCACCCGGCCGAGCACATCATCGGACTTGATCGTCAACAGTTCCTGCAGGGTGTAAGCCGCCCCGTAGGCCTGCATCGCCCAGCACTCCATCTCGCCGAAACGTTGACCACCGAACTGCGCCTTTCCGCCCAGGGGTTGCTGCGTAATCATCGAGTAAGGACCGGTCGAACGAGCGTGGATCTTGTCATCGACCAGGTGCAGCAGCTTGATGATGTACATGTAGCCGACCGCGACGGGGAACGGGTACGGCTCACCGGTGCGGCCGTCGTACAGCTGCGCCTTGCCGTCGGGCCCGACCATCTGCTCGCCGTCCCGGTTGGGCAGAGTGGAGCTCAGCAGTCCGGTGATCTCCTCTTCCTTGGCGCCGTCGAACACCGGCGTAGCGACCACCGTGCCAGGCTCCGCCTGGTACAGCTCCTCAGGCAGCCGTGCGGCCCACTCCGGCTCACCGTCGATCTTCCATCCACGCTTGGCGATCCAGCCGAGGTGCGTCTCCAGAATCTGCCCGATGTTCATCCGGCGCGGGACACCGTGGGTGTTGAGGATGATGTCCACCGGCGTCCCATCGGGGAGGAACGGCATGTCCTCTGCCGGAAGGATCTTGCCGATGACACCCTTGTTGCCGTGCCGGCCGGCGAGTTTGTCGCCGTCCTGGATCTTGCGCTTCTGCGCGACGTACACCCGGACCAGCTCGTTGACCCCGGGCGACAGCTCGTCGTCGTCCTCGCGGGAGAACACCCGGATGCCGATGACCTTGCCCGTCTCGCCGTGCGGCACCTTCAGGCTGGTGTCGCGGACCTCGCGAGCCTTCTCACCGAAGATGGCTCGCAGCAGCCGCTCCTCGGGGGTCAACTCGGTCTCGCCCTTGGGCGTCACCTTGCCGACCAGGATGTCCCCGGCCTGCACCTCGGCACCGATCCGGATGATGCCCCGCTCGTCGAGATCGGCTAGCACCTCTTCGGAGACGTTCGGGATATCCCGAGTGATCTCCTCAGCGCCGAGCTTGGTGTCCCGGGCGTCGATCTCGTGCTCGTCGATGTGGATCGAGGTCAGCACGTCGTCCTGCACCAGACGCTGGCTCAGGATGATCGCGTCTTCGTAGTTGTGGCCCTCCCACGGCATGATCGCCACGAGTAGGTTCTTACCGAGGGCCATCTCGCCGGAGTCGGTGCACGGCCCGTCGGCGATTACCTGACCTACCTCCACCCGATCACCCTCGGACACGATGGGTCGCTGGTTGGTGCAGGTGCCCTGGTTGGATCGGTGGAACTTGTGCATCCGGTACGTCTGCCGGGTGCCGTCATCGGCCATGACGGTGACGTAGTCGGCGCACAGCTCCTCGACCACGCCGGCCTTGTCGACCACCACGACGTCCCCGGCATCCACCGCGGCCCGGAGCTCCATACCGGTTCCGACCAGCGGCGACTCGCTGCGCAGCAGCGGCACGGCCTGGCGCTGCATGTTGGCACCCATGAGCGCCCGGTTGGCGTCGTCGTGCTCGACGAACGGGATCATCGCGGTGGCCACCGAGACCATCTGCTGAGGCGAGACGTCCATGTAGTCCACGCCCAGCGGGTCGATGTAGTCGACGTCGCCGCCCTTGCGTCGGACCAGCACGCGATCCTCAGCGAAGTAGCCGTCCTCGCCCAGCACCGCATTCGCCTGCGCCTTGACGTACCGGTCCTCCTCGTCGGCGGTCAGGTAGTCGATCTGCTCGGTGACCTGACCATCGACGACCTTGCGGTAGGGCGTCTCGATGAAGCCGAACGGGTTGACCCGGGCGTAGGACGACAACGACCCGATCAGCCCGATGTTCGGGCCTTCCGGCGTCTCGATCGGGCACATCCGACCGTAGTGCGACGCGTGCACGTCCCGGACCTCGAAGCCGGCCCGTTCCCGAGAAAGGCCACCGGGACCCAGTGCGGACAGCCGCCGCTTGTGGGTCAACCCGGCCAGCGGGTTGGTCTGGTCCATGAACTGCGACAGCTGCGAGGTTCCGAAGAACTCCTTGATCGCCGCCACCACTGGACGGATGTTGATCAGAGTCTGCGGCGTGATGGCCTCGACGTCCTGAGTGGTCATCCGCTCCCGGACGACCCGCTCCATGCGCGAGAGCCCGACCCGGATCTGGTTCTGGATCAGCTCGCCCACGGTGCGCAACCGGCGGTTACCGAAGTGATCGATATCGTCGGTCTCCACCGGTACCACCGCGCCCGGCGCTCCGTTTGCGGCTGGCATCGTCGTCTCGCCCGCATGCAGTCGGACGAGGTAGTCGATGGTGGTGACGATGTCGTCCTCGCTGAGCACGCCATTGCGGTGCGCCAAGGCCAGACCCAGTTTCTTGTTGGCCTTGTAGCGGCCGACCTTGGCCAGGTCGTAGCGCTTGACCTTGAAGAAGAGGTTCTCCAGCAGAGCCTGTGCGCTCTCCTTGGTGGGCGGCTCACCCGGACGCAGCTTGCGGTAGATGTCCAGCAGCGCCTCGTCGGGCCCGGCGGTGTGGTCCTTCTCCAGGGTGGCGAGCAGCGTCTCGGAGTGCGCGAAGCGCGCGGCGATCCGTTCGGTCGTCCAGCCCAGGGCTTTGAGCAGCACGGTCACCGGCTGGCGGCGCTTGCGGTCGATCCGCACGCCTACCGTGTCGCGCTTGTCGACGTCGAACTCCAGCCAGGCGCCACGACTGGGGATGATCTTTACGCTATAGACGTCCTTGTCGGTGGTCTTGTCCACCGCGTGGTCGAAGTACACCCCGGGAGAGCGAACCAGCTGGGACACCACGACCCGCTCGGTCCCGTTGATGATGAACGTGCCCTTGTTGGTCATCATCGGGAAGTCACCCATGAACACCGTCTGTGACTTGATCTCACCGGTGTTGTTGTTGGTGAATTCGGCCGTGACGAACAGTGGCGCGGCGTAGGTCATGTCCTTGTCCCGGCACTCCTCGACGGAGGCCTTCACCTCATCGAAGCGAGGGTCGGAGAAGGACAGGGACATCGAGCCGGAGAAGTCCTCGATCGGAGAGATCTCCTCGAGCACCTCGGCGAGACCACCGATGGGCGCCTCGTCACCGGCTTCGATGCGGCGCTGGTACCACTGGTCGGCGCCGATCAACCACTCGAACGATTGGAGCTGCAGGTCCAGCAGATCGGGCACCTGGAGGGGCTCTCGGATCTTCGCGAAAGACGGCCGGGCCGGAGCTCCCGGGAGGCGGGATGCGGAATTGTTCGCAGCAGAGGTCTTGGTCGGGCGGGAGACTGCCAAGATTGCGTCCTTCCGAACACTAGCGCTGCCGAGCGCAGGACGTCGTGGTCTCCTCGGACCACACTCCCGGCGCGGTGTTGGTGCAGTTGCTGATGTAGTTGTAGTTAGTGATGCAGTGTCGTTTGCGGTTGTTACCTCAGCTTGCACCTCAGGCTGATACCCTTGGCGCAGCCCGACGAACCCTGCACGCAGGACACGGTGTCCAGTGACCAACGAATTCCGTGTCCGATGGAACCTGTGCGCAGGGAAGCGAGGAGAGGGCAGCGCAAAGAAGCAGTCTAACCGCTAGGACGGCGACTGTCCAGCGCCGTACTTAAGACGGCGCGAGCGTGGTCCTAGGGTGACCTGCGAGACGCTCCCCGTCAAGAGTGCATCGTCCGATCAGTGGTCGGATACGCACGATCAGCGGCTTCCTGGCTGATCGGTGCGGCCGATCGACGAAGGTTCAGGTGGGTTGCTGCTCGGCAGCGAGAGCTTAGCCCGGACACGCTCCAGGCACCGGGTTCGCGGCACCGACCGGTGCCAGCCTGTCGACCTTCCAGACACTACCGTCACGACGCATCTCCAGCTGCATGCGTCTGCGCACGCAGCTCGGGTTACCTTGCTCCCGTTGGGACGTGACATCCACCCCGACGAGCGCCCGTGCGGTACCACTGTGCTCGTCGAGCTCGGCGACCGCACCGTCGAGGGTTCTCGCGGTCGTGGTCGTTTTCGAGTCGGTGAGAGCCTGGGCATAGGTGTCCCGGTTGGACCGCACCTCATCCAACAGGGCACCGGTCGCCGACTGGTCCCACAGCGTCAGCCCGTCCTGCACCCGCCGGTAGTCGAGCGTATTGAGGTTGATCGTGGCCTGCTGGGCATCCTTCAGCACGGCGTCCCGGGCCATTCCCAGCGCGACGGAGTCGTCGTGGGAGGCTCGATACCACGACAGGCCGAACCAGCCGGCGGCTACGAAGGCCGCCACGGCGAGCACCCCAACCGCGACGGTGGCCGCCCTCAGCGACCCGCCCACAAAGACCGGCAAGACTCACCCCTCCAGAATCGACGCGAGGCTGCTGATCGGCCCAGCGACCTGCGGCAGTGCGGTGATGGCGTCGCGGGTGACCGCATCGGTGCCGTCCAGCAGGTTCTGTAGTTGCGGGCCGGTGCCGGCAAACCCGGTGCCCAGTTCGTCCACGACGGTCCGCAGCGAGTCCAGGGGCACCGAACGAAGTCGTCCAGGTTCGCGATGAGCTCCCCCACCGGAACCGGCGTGCTGACCCCGGGAGGCCGGGATGGGCGCAGCGTCGGGCCTGGTCTCCAGTTGCGCATCGACGCCGTTGCTGGTCAGCCGCAGCGGGCCGACCCGGCCGACGGTGACGCCGCGGTAGCTGACGTCCGCCCCGGTGAAGATGCCGCCCGAATCGGTGAGCTGCAGGGTCACCGGATAGGGCCCGGCACCGAGCAGCGCGCCGGCATCCAGGTAGCGGATGCTGACATAGCCCACCCCGAGCACGGTGACCACGACGAACGCCATCAGCTGGAACCGAACCGTGCTGCTGATCATCTCGATCCTCCCCGCTGGGGGGCGGCCAGCAGCGGGGCGATCAGGGCGTCCATCCCCGAAGGCTCGACCCCGGAAGCAGACAGTGGTGGCGGCACCGACTTACCGGTACCTGATGGGCCCAGCAATACACTGATCTCACCCGGCGGCAGCGTGAGAGTGACGTCAGACCAGACGGTGGACCGGCCGAAGGACTTGGTCAGCCGCTCCACCACCACCTCGACGCCCGTGCTCATGGACCCTCCCGTGACCTGTGACCATCGGGTTGGTGACCATCAGGTTGGGGCCGTCCCCGATCCGAGGCGATCAGAACGGCTCCACGTCGGCGATCTTCCAGCTGCCGTTGACCCGCTTCGCCGTGACGCTGACCCTACCGGCGGCCAGCAGCGGCTTGGCCTGGCCGCCCTGGTGGGCCTGCTGGTCGATGAAGACCAGCACGATCGCCCGGTCACCGTCGAGAACCTTGACGGCGAGTGCGGGCACCGTCGCCACCACCACGGCCTGTTGTGGGGGAGCCAGCTCCCGCACCCGGGCGAACTGCTGGTGAAAGCTTTGGACGTACTGGCCGGTGATGACCTCGGAGGCAGCTCGCTCGTTGTCATCCAACCGGGCGTAGTCGTAGGAGAAGACGCGTTGCACCGCTTCGCGCACCTGGCCGGCGACCTGGGCGGTGGCGCCGGCGTCCACCAATGCCTCATTGCTCGCCGCCGCCGATCCGGTCAGTTGATTGGCCTCGCCGCGGAACCAGGCCGCGAGACCGATCGCCATCACCACCGCAGCGACCAATGCCACCAGCGTTGCCACCGCGGTCACCCGCCGTGCCGGCTTCGCCACCTCCTCGGTGGACTCACGTTGTGCTGCGGCCGGGATGGTCATCTTGGCGCTAACTCCCTATTCCGGGGCTACTGATCCGGGGCCTACTGTTTCGGGACCTATTCTGGGACCGAGTTCGGGGGTCTATTTCGGGGACGTGGCCGGGGGACATGGTCCAGGTTCCGAGTAATCGTCGCCGATCGGCGTCAACGTGCCGACCTTCCAGGTATCGCCCACCCGGACCATATCGAGCCGAACGCGCCGGTGCGCGCAGCTCGGGTCACCTTGTTCGGCTTGCGAGGTGACGTCCACCCCCACCAACGCCTGCGCAGTACCGGCGCGCGGGTTGAGGGAGGCGACTGCGGCGTCGAGAACTCGTGCGGTGGTGACGGCTGTCGAGTCGGTGATCGCGCGAACGTAGGTATCTCGGTTCGCCCGCAGCTGGCTGAGAAGTGAGCCGGCCGCGGACTGCTCCCACAGGTTCAACCCATCCTGCACCCGTCGATAATCGAGCGTGTTGAGGGTGAGGGTGGACCTTTGCGCGTCGCGAAGCACGTTATCTCGGTCCATACCTAGCGAGAGAGACTTGCCATGCGCGGCCCGGTACCAGGACACGGCGAACCAGCCCGTGGCGGCGAAGGCGAGCGCGGCGACCACCGCAACCGCCACAATGGCGGTCCGCAGCGGACCGCCGGGCGAAGGCCGCCCCAAGGCGGTGTGAGTGGTGGCGATGGTGGTCATGGGCATCCAGAGTAAGGAAGTAGAGGTGATGGTGACTGCGGACGGCCAGGGGGTTCGCAGGCTCGCGGTCGCCTACGCCGAGGAGGTAGTCCGTGAGCACCAGACATGAGCAGGGACACCGCAACGTCACGCCCGGACGGTCCACATACTGGCAGGCTTGGCTTCCGTCGGAGCCAGCCCGGGCGGTCGTCACCATCGTGCACGGAATCCATGAGCACTCGTCGCGCTACGCGCACGTGGGTAGCCGGTTGGCCGACGCGAACCTCGCGGTCTATGCCGCCGACCACCGCGGCCACGGCCGGTCCGGCGGGCGACGAGCCAACATCGAGCGGATGGCGTTGATCGTGGACGACCTGAGCTCCTTTGTGCACTTCGCCGC
Organism: Pseudonocardiales bacterium; assembly: GCA_003244055.1. GTDB lineage: Bacteria > Actinomycetota > Actinomycetes > Mycobacteriales > Pseudonocardiaceae. The sequence goes on from QHBZ01000273.1 coordinate 7,463, forward strand.
GCAGCGGCATCCCGGTCTGCCGGTGTTCATGGTCGGTCACTCGCTCGGCGGCCTCATCGCGCTGCACTATGCCACCGAACCCCACGCCACTGCTGAACCCCATGCCACCGAACCGCTCGTCTTGCTGGACGGGCTCGTCGTGTCGGGACCGGCAGTGGAGGTGATGGTTGGCTCGGCGCTGCAGCGACGGCTGGCCGGAGTCCTCTCGGCACTGGTTCCCAACCTGGGGGTCGCCACCATCGGTGCCGAGCAGAAGATCAGCCGGGACCCGGAGGTCGTCCGTGCCTACCGGGAGGATCCGCTGGTGTACCGAGGCAAGATCAAGGCTCGGACCGGAGCCGAGGTTCTGGCGACGATGGAGAGCTTGCCCGCCAGGCTGCCGCGGCTGACCGTGCCGCTGCTGCTGCTGCACGGCACGGACGACCAGATATGTGCACTGACCGGCTCGATGATGGTGCACGACGCGGTGTCGTCGCCAGACAAGTCGCTGCGTCGATACCAAGGCCTCTACCACGAAGTGTTCAACGAGCCCGAGCGCGAGCAGATCCTCACCGACTTACTCTGCTGGCTGGACCAACACCTCCCCACGAGACCCGCTACGCATTCAGCGGGCTGAGCGGAACCCTCGGCGACCCGATAGCCCCGCTGCGCCCGCTGAACGCGATACGAGCGACCTCTAGGTCAGGCTGACCTTGGCGCCGGCTTCCTCCAGCTTGGCCTTGGCCTTGTCGGCCTGATCCTTCGGCACGCCCTCCAGTACCGGCTTCGGGGCGCTTTCGACGAGGTCCTTCGCCTCCTTCAGACCCAGCCCGGAGACAACCTCCCGGACCACCTTGATGACCTGGATCTTCTTCTCGCCGATGGCCTCGAGGACGACGTTGAACTCGTCTTTCTCCTCCACGACCGGGGCTTCCGCGGCTCCGCCGGCGGGACCCACCGCCATCGCGACAGGTGCCGCGGCGGTGACATCAAAGGTGTCCTCGAACCTCTTCACGAAGTCGCTCAGTTCGAGCAGCGTCATGTCCTTGAATGCATCGAGCAGCTCGTCGGTGCTCATCTTCGCCATGATGGCGTCTCTCCTTCTGTCAGCTTGTGTCGTCAGCTTGGGTGTCAGCTTGGTAATCAAGCAATGCGGGGGTCGATCACGGTGAGTCGATCAGTCCGTGGCGAGCTCGCCGGTCGGCTGCTGTTCTTGCTGCTTGTCGCGCAGGGCCGCCGCCAGGCGGGCGACCTGGGAGGCCGGCTCCGCGAAAAGCCTTGCTGCCTTGGAGAGATTGGCCTTCATCGCGCCGGCCAGCTTGGCCAGCAGCACCTCGCGAGACTCCAGGTCCGCCATCTGAGCGACCTGGGCAACCGTCAACGCCCGGCCGTCCAGGTAGCCACCTTTGATCACCAGTGCGTTGTGCTCTCTGGCGAAGTCCCGCAGCGCCTTTGCCGCGAGGACCGGCTCGCCATGGACGAACGCGATCGCTGTCGGGCCGATGAACAGCTCATCCAGACCCTCCACCCCGGCATCACGCGCGGCGCGCGAGACCAAGGTGTTCTTCGCGACCCGGTAGGTGGTTGCGTTACCGAGCGACCGACGCAGGTTGGTCAGTTGGGTCACGGACAGGCCGCGGTACTC
>QHBZ01000274.1:0-3580 GCA_003244055.1 Pseudonocardiales bacterium
GACGGGCTGGCGCGGGCGTGGGAAACCTCGATCTTGCCGCTACTGGCCGACCACCACTACGGCGCCCCACCTACTGTCCTCGACAAGTACCGGCTTGCCTCCCTGCGGGCAGCGTTGGCTGCGCAGCAACCCTCCGCAGGTGACCGGCAGGTATGAAGCGGGTGGAGATCGCCGAGAACCGCCAGGTGGAGGTCCGGCTCACCCCCGAGCAGGGCCACGCGCTCGCGGCGTCGGACATCGTGACCGCAGTGCCCTCGCCGTACGATCCGCAGCTGTGGAGGATCAAGCCGAGCGGCAGGGTGGTGGGGGTCGCGCGAGTGGGCGACGTCGAGATCTGGATCACCCCCAAGCTGCCGATCGCCCGGCTGCTGTTCCTCGCGGGCTACGCGAAGCGGCCGAGCGGCTGGCGCGAGGAGGACGTCGAGCTCGGCATCGCCGAAGGGCTCGTGCCTGCAGTCGCACGCTCCCTGTGTCACCAGGCTGAACACGCCTTGCGCCAGGGGCCACTGCACGGGTATCGCACCGTCGAGGAATCGTCCGCAGTGCTGCGAGGTCGGCTGCGGGAAGCCGACCAACTGCGCAAGCATCACGGGCGCGCGATCCCCATGGAAATGCGGTACGACGACTTCACCATCGACATGCCAGAGAACCAGATCCTGCTCGCCGCGATCATCCGGATGGCCGGCGTGCCCCGAGTGCGCGACGAGTACCGGCGCCAGCTCGTCGCCTTGCGGGCCGCCCTGGCCGGCGTCACAGTCCCCGAGCGTGGTGCGAGCTTGCCCTCCTGGCACCCGAACCGCCTTAACCAGCGTTACCACACCGTGCTGCGCCTCGCCGAGGTCGTCTGGCAGGCCACTTCCCCGGAGCACACGCGCGGCGCGCTGCTCGCCCACGGATTTCTGTTCAACCTATGGAAGATCTTCGAAGACTTCCTCATCGTCGCGCTGTCCGAGGAGTTGCAGACCCGCCACGGTGGACGGGCGCGCGGCTACTCCTGCCGCCTCGACGAGGCCGGCGCCGTGGAGATGAAGCCTGATCTGGTCTGGCAGGTGAATGGGCAGCCTGTTGCAGTCATCGATGCCAAATACAAGCAGGAGCAGCCGAGCGGCTACCCGTACGCGGACCTGTACCAGGTGCTGGCCTACTGCACCGCGCTTCGCCTGCCCCGGGGTCATCTCGTCTACGCCCGCGGCAATGCCGACCCGGCACGCCATGTCGTGCGATATTCCGGCATCGAGATCGTCTGTCATGCACTGGATCTCACGCTGCCCCCGGCGAAGCTGCTGGCGCAGGTAGGAGACATCGCTGACGAGCTGGTGGCGAACTCGCCAGCGGCATGAGGGGGTATCACGTGGCGCGGCTGGGCATCGACCGGGACTTCCTATGGGAGTTCGGCAAACTGGAGCGCGCGATCCAGGAAAAGGTGCACGCTTCGTTCGCCAAGTTCGAGCAGGCTACTCACGCCGGTGTGCACCTGGAAAAGATCAACAACGTCCGCGACGCTCGACTTCGCTCCATCCGCATTGACCAGTCCTGGCGCGGGATCGTGCTCGCTCCGGAGTCAGGCGACTCCTACACGCTGCTCAAGGTGCTGCCGCACGACGATGCCTACGACTGGGCCTGCCGGCGGCGGGTCAGCGTCAACCGCGCGACGGGTGTGATCGAGGTGCGGGATGTCGCGGCCATCGAGGAGCGGTTGCCGCAGCTCACCGAGGACGCCAAGACATCGGCATCCCGGCTACTCGATGGCGTGGGAGACGCTGATCTCGGTCGACTGGGTATCGACGGGCAGGTGCTGCCGTTCGCTCGCGTGCTGACCGACCTCGACCAGCTCGAATCCGCCCGCGGGATCCTGCCCGAGCCGCAGTACGACGTGCTGGTCGGCCTCGCGATCGGGATGACACCCGAGCAGGTGTGGGAGGAGATGGCCGGCGCGGGAACCGTGGCGATCGAATACGACACCTCCGATGTCACGGCCGCCGTAGCCCGTTCCCCGGAGCGGGTAGTGCTGGTCAGCGGGCCCGACGAGCTGATGGAGGTGTTCAGCTACCCGTTCGCGCTGTGGCGGATCTACCTGCACCCGACCCAGCACCGGATGGCCCACGGGTGCTTCAGGGGATCGGCCCGGGTGACCGGTGGGCCGGGTACCGGCAAGACCGTGGTCGCTTTGCACCGCGCCCGCCACCTCGCCGAGTCCTCGGCCGGGGACCGGTCGGTCCTGGTGACCACCTTCACCAAAACGCTGGCCGGATCCCTCGAGGACAGCCTACGGATACTGATCGACAACGAGGCGCTGCTTCGTCGGGTCGACGTGCGGCATATCGATCAGATCGCCTACCAGGTCACCGCGTCCCGGCACGGCAGGCTGCAGGTGCTCCCGCACTCGGAGGAGCGGGACCGCTGGAAGCGACTCATCACTCAGTTCGGCCTGAGCAGCACCGAGGCCTTCCTCAGCCAGGAGTGGCGCCACGTTGTGCTTGCCCAGGGGATCATGAGCCGCGACGAATACCTCACTGCGGCGCGATCAGGCCGCGGTAGACCGCTCGGGACGCGGGCACGGACGGAGATCTGGCCGGCGCTCGCCGGCTTCGATGCGGAACTTCGCGCCGAGGGCCAGTGGACCTACGAGACGATCTGTGTGGAGGCCACGCGGTTGCTCGAACTCGCCGAGTCAAAGCAGTATCGGCACATCATCGTCGACGAAGCGCAGGACCTCAGCCCATGGCAGTGGCGAATGCTCCGGGCCGCCGTCCGGCCAGGCCCCGACGACCTCTTCCTGGTCGGAGACACCCACCAGCGCATTTACGACCACCGCGTTTCGTTCAAGCAGGTCGGCATCGACATCACAGGTCGGTCTGAGCGCTTGAAGATCAACTATCGGACCACCGCGGAGATCCTGGGGTGGAGCCTGGGGCTGCTGCGCGGCGAGCGCATCGACGATATGAACGAGAACTTGGAAACCCTCGCTGGCTGCCGTTCTGAAGTCCACGGCGCTCCTCCCATCCTGCTTGGTGCAAGCACCAGGTCGGCCGAGATGGTGCACTTCGTGACCGCCGTGCGGAACTGGCTGGACGACGGCGTTCAGCCGGGGCAGGTCGGGGTCGCGGCCCGGTCCAGCATGCTCGTCGATGAGGCGGTGGCCGCGCTTGTCGCTTCGGGCTTTCCCGCCGTCTCGCTAGCGAAGCGTGCCGCGAGGGAGGGTGAAGTGGCGGTCGCGACCATGCATCGCATGAAGGGGCTGGAGTTCCGCTGTGTCGCGGTGATCGGTGTTGGGCAGCACCAGGTGCCAGCGCCGGCCGCCGTCACCTCGGCCACCGACGATCAGCGCTCGCACGACCTCGATATCCAGCGCGAGCGGTGCCTGCTCTTCGTCGCCTGCACCCGTGCCCGCGAGAACCTGCTGGTGTCCTGGCACGGGACGCCCAGCCCGTTGTTGCCGACCTGACTACCCCCGGAATGATCAATCGCAGATTCTGGTCCCCGACACCGTCCAAGCGGATCAGCGTTACAGTCAGTCCGCCTCGTGCACCTTGCGGACGAGCGCGACGAACTGGCGGTGTGGGTCCTTGATGAGGCCGTG
>QHBZ01000274.1:3677-5751 GCA_003244055.1 Pseudonocardiales bacterium
ATCTGCAGCAGGTTGAACGCGTCGGCGACCGCCGGTGCGAGCGTGTCCATCGGATACCTCCCCGAGTCCGGGTACCGCGAGGCTCGCTGCCTCGACCGTGACCAGATAACCCGCATGGCCTAGGGACATACAACACGCGACCGGACAAGTTGCTAGATCTCCCGGCCGGGCAGGTCGTAGTGTGCGCTCGGGAGGTCACTATGCGCGATCGGGAACCAACGATACGCAGCCGGGAGCTGAGTGAGGGGCTGCACCGGGCGATGCGGCAGGCCGGGCTGGACCAGAAGGGCACGGCCCAGAAGCTCGGCTGGTCACAGAGCCGGGTGTCGCGGCTGCTGTCAGGCAAGCGCGGTGGCACCGAGGTGGACGTCTCGGCATTCCTCCCCGTGGTCGACGTCACCGGCGCCGAGCGGGACCGGCTGCTCGGGATCTGCCGGGAACAGAACACTCCGGGCTGGCTGCAGCAGCACGGCACCCGGCTACCCCAGCAGCTGCGCACCCTGATCGATCACGAGAACAAGGCGGTGACGATCGACGCATTCGAACCGACGCTGGTGCCCGGCCTGTTGCAGACCACCGACTACGCCCGCGCGCTGATCCGCGAAGCGGGCACGATGCCGGTGGACGAAACCGAGGACCGGGTGGCCGCCCGGCTGGGCCGCCAGAGCCTGTTCGGTCGGGAGCGCCCGGCCCGGTTCACCTTCTTCATCCACGAGTTCGCGCTGCGGCTGCCGGTGGGCGGCCCCGCGGTGATGTTCGAGCAGCTGGAACACCTGCTGCGCAGGGCGACGCGCCCCTACCTCACACTGCGGGTGGTACCGGCCGCGCTCGGCGGGCACGCTGCGGCAGCGGGAGCGTTCAGGCTCATGGAGTTCACCGAGTTCCGACCGGTGACCTACCTGGAGAGCGAGACCACCAGCCTGTTCCTGGAGAAACCCGAGGAGATCGCCGCCTACCGGCGCATCCTGGGGTTGCTGGCCGGGACCGCGCTGAGCGAGGGAGAATCGGTGGAGCTGATTGCCACCCTGGCAACCGAGCTCTATGCGGATCGAAAGGACTATCATGACCGCCCCTGAGCCGGACGGGATTGTCTGGCAGAAAAGCAGCTACAGCGCCGTCAACGGCGACTGCGTCGAGGTCGGCTGGCGCACCAGCAGCTACAGTGCCGCCAACGGTGACTGCGTGCAGGTCGCGCCCGCCCCGGAGGGCGTACTGGTGCGCGACTCCAAGAACCCCGAGGGCCCCGCGCTGGCCGTCCCCGTGACGGCCTGGCGAGCCCTCCTGCACACCCTCACCCCCTGACCGTCGCCCGACTACGGCTGTGGATAAGCCGTGAGTGGCAATACGGGCCATCACTCGCATCGCCACTCACGGGGCGCGCAGCGCCCCTACTCCCATTCGATGGTGCCGGGAGGCTTACTGGTCACATCCAGCACCACCCGGTTGATCTCGGGCACCTCGTTGGTGATCCGGCCGGAGATGCGGGCCAGCACGTCGTAGGGCACCCGGGACCAGTCCGCGGTCATCGCGTCCTCGCTGGACACCGGGCGCAGCACCACCGGATGCCCGTAGGTTCGGCCATCGCCCTGCACGCCGACACTGCGCACCTCGGCGAGCAACACCACCGGGCACTGCCAGATGTCGCGGTCCATCCCGGCCGCGGTGAGCTCTTCACGGGCGATCGCGTCCGCGGCGCGCAGCGTCTCCAGGCGCGAAGCGGTGACCTCGCCGATGATCCGGATCGCCAGGCCCGGTCCGGGGAACGGCTGGCGGTGCACGATCGTCTCCGGCAGCCCCAGTTCCAGTCCGACCCGGCGCACCTCGTCTTTGAACAGGGCGCGCAGCGGCTCGACCAGCTCGAATTTCAGGTCCTCGGGCAGCCCGCCGACGTTGTGGTGGCTCTTGATGTTCGCGGTTCCCGAGCCGCCGCCGGACTCCACCACATCCGGGTACAGGGTGCCCTGCACCAGGAAGCGGATCTCCTCGCCGTGCCGGTCCGCCTCGGCTTGCAGGTCGCGGGCCGCGGTCTCGAAGACCCGGATGAACTCGCGGCCGATGATCTTCCGCTTCTGCT
>QHBZ01000275.1 GCA_003244055.1 Pseudonocardiales bacterium
GCGACTGAGCCAACGGCCGAGTTGACCCGGTAGTGGCGCGCGGTGCCGTTGGCTAGGGAACGGCACCGGCGTGGCCGGCGGCACTCACGGCGGTGCTGGGGCAGCCGACGGCAGCTTCAGTCGTGTCAGTACCGTCAGTGACCGCATGATCGCGCGCCGCCGCTGGTAACGGGGGGGTGGCCATTTCTGGCCACCCCCCCGTTTATTATCTAACGGCTCCTAAGTAGAGCGGAACTAGGTAGTCGCAACGCTGGTTGCTAAGCACCGCCGCAAGACATTTACTCTCAAGGTTCAGGTCAGCTGGCGGGATAAGTTGCCCTGCGCCCAGACTCGAAAACACACGAGTCTCAAGCGGCCTCCGTGGTGGCTTTGACCTGCGGCGATGCTGCTTGAGAGACTGGTCGAAATCTTGCGCTATTTGTGAGTTACTGGGGCCCACCGCGGTAGCTAGGGCAGCTTGAAATCACCGATCGCAGCTAGGTAGTGCGGAACTGGTTTTAGGTAGTGAATAGATGTTGCCATAGGGGCTGCCCCCAGGCATCGTGTAAGTAGCTGAATCGGCAACACGTCGATGAGGTGTTCTGTTCCCGGGCCCGTTGGGGGCCTCTTTTGAGGAGGATATGCATGTCTGACGCATTGACCTTTACTGAGATCGACGGCCAGCACGTGGAGCTGCTCCCCGCACGTACTGTCATGTCCATGTTCGTTGCTGGCAACAAGGGTGGCGACGGTGGCAGCGCCCAGGGCGGCGTTGGCGTCAACGTCCTGTCCGGTATTGGCGTACTGGGTACGGGTGTCGCCAGTGGTGGTGACGCCGCAGGCGGCGCCGGTGGCAGCGCCGACAGTGGCGACTGAGCCAACGGCTGAGTGATCCGGTAAGAACCGCGGTGGCCGTTTGCTAGGGAACGGCTCCGTGTGGCTGGCGGCGCTGCGGACGGTGCCGGGGCAGCCGACTGCGATGCAGTCGTGCGGTACCGCCGCCCGATCATTCAGATGATCAGGTGTGGTGCTGTCGGCAGTGGAGGGGTGGCCAGCAACAGGGCCACCCCTCCACTTATCTTCTAGGCAACTATTGCCCGCGGCGGCCCCACGCGGAGACCAGAGCCGGTGACATGACGGCGAAGGACGGGTCCGCGCAGCAGTCCAGGGCAGCCGCGACTTGCCCTTCACTGATCGAACCCGCTGCCACCATGGCTGCCCGGGCACGCTCGATGGTCAGCGTGAAAAGCTCCATCTCGGGGTAAGCACCGTGCATCATCCTGCTGCGGGCCTCACAACGGACGTCGATCAGCCCTCGGCACTGAACAGCACCGGCAGCCGAACATCGGTGCGAAACCAGCCACTGCGCGAGCGAACCGCCACCGCCGCCCACCTCAGCACAGCGCCAGCCCGGCCCAACCCCCAACCCGGCCGAACCCCCAGCCCGGGGAAGGGGAGTGTGCAGCGCACAAAGGTGCCCACCAGCGGCAACCTTGCGCAAAGAGCTGCTCCAGCGGGGAAGCCGAAGTGAGATGTGGGCGAGGGGGGAGTTGAACNNCCGCGGCAGCCTAGCACGCACCCTCATCGACTTGTGACGCAGCGGACTCGACCGGCTGGCCGTCCCCGATACCATCGGGACAGCCCGCCGGTAGGGGCCGGCGCGAACCTGGGAACGGAGGTCGCCGTGGGCAAGGCGCAGCGGTTCGAGCGTCGGTTGCAGGGTATGGTCGGCGACGCCTTCGCCAGGGTCTTCGGCGGTAACGTGGTTCCGCAGGAGGTGGCGCAGGCGCTCCAGCGGGAAGCTGACGACAACGCACGCCCGCTCGCGGGCGGCCGGGTGCTCGCGCCAAACCGCTACACCGTAAGACTCGGGGCGACCGACTATGACCGGCTGGCAGGCGACGAGCAGCGGGTGATCCGGATGCTGAAGGGCTGCATCCAGAGCCATCTCGCAGAGCAGGGTTGGGATATCTACGGTGACCTTATGGTGGCTCTGAAGCGATCTGGGACGCTGCACACAGGACAGTTCCGCACCAGCTCGTCCGTCGATCCAGACACACCGCAACCACGTAGTGCAGGAGACCGAGCCATGACCCAGCAACCCGCCCCGGATTACGGGCAACCAGCCGGCTCTGACTCTCCGGGCTCCCGGTATGGCCAGAGTCCGAGCGGCTACCAGCCGGGCTACCAGAATTTCGACCAGGGCTACGAGCAGAACTACGGTCAGTATGACGGCGGGCAGCCGGGGTACGGCGGCAATGCCCCAGGGGACTATGCCCCAGGGGACTATGCCTCGGGGGACCAGGCGGGTTACCACCCGCTTTCGGCGTCGCTCACGCTCGACGACGGGTCGGATCGTTATTACCAGCTGACCGAGGGCGCGACCGTGGTAGGCCGCGGCCAGGACGCCCAGTTCCGGCTCCCCGACACCGGCGTGTCTCGGCGCCATGTGGAGATCACCTGGGACGGCCAGACCGCGATGCTCGCCGACCTCGGGTCGACCAACGGTACGACGGTCAACGGCACCCCGGTACAGACCTGGCAGCTCGTCGACGGCGACGTCGTACGGGTGGGGCAGTCCCGGCTCGTCTTCCGTACTCAGGAATAACCACAGCGTGCCGGAGCTGGTACTGCAGCTGACCCGAGCGGGCTTCCTGCTGCTGCTCTGGCTGTTCGTGGTGGCCGCATTGCGCGTCGTGCGCTCCGACCTGTTCGTGGCCTCTGGACTGCGGGCCAGCCTGCCGATGTCCCGCCGCGGTGCGCGCGCGGCGCGTGACCGGACGCCCCGCCAGCTGGTGGTGACCGCGGGCGGCCTCGCCGGCACCCGGATCTCGCTGGATGGCAGGCCGATTCTGATCGGTCGCGCCGATGACTCCACACTGGTGCTCGATGACGATTACGCGTCCACCCGCCATGCTCGAATAGGATTGCAGGGCGGAGACTGGTTTCTGGAGGATCTGGGCTCCACCAACGGCACCTACCTGGACCGAGCTAAGGTCACCGGGCCCACCCGGGTTCCCCTTGGAGTCCCGATCCGCATCGGCAAGACGGTGATAGAGCTGCGCTCATGACTATGGTTCTGCGCTACGCAGCCCGAAGCGACCGCGGCCTGGTCCGGCAGAACAACCAGGACGCGGTGTACGCGGGCCCGCGCCTGCTTGCGCTGGCCGACGGGATGGGCGGTCACGCGGCGGGTGACATGGCAGCCAAGGTGATGATCGCGGCCTTCGCCCCGCTCGACGACGACGAACCCGGTAACGACCTGCTGGACCAGCTGCACGAGGCGACCCTTGCTGGTAACGCCGCGATCAGCGAGCTGGTCCGCGAGGAACCCGAGCGGGAAGGCATGGGCACCACGCTGACCGCGGTGCTCTTCGGCGGAAGCAAGATCGGCCTGGTGCATGTCGGCGACTCGCGCGCCTACCTGTTGCGCGACGGTGTGTTCAGCCAGATCACCCACGACGACACCTTCGTCCAGTCGTTGATCGACGAAGGACGCATCTCCGAGCACGAGGCCAGCAGCCATCCGCAGCGCTCGCTGCTGCTCAAGGCCCTCACCGGGCACGAGGTGGAGCCCACTTTCACGGTCCGGGAGGCCTTCGCCGGAGACCGTTACCTGCTGTGCTCCGACGGCCTGTCGGGTGTGGTCAGCGCCGAGACGCTGGCCGAGGGACTGACCATCCCCGAACCCCGGGCCTGCGCCGACCGGCTTATCGAGCTGGCGCTGCGGGGTGGCGGCCCAGACAACATCACCTGCATCGTCGCCGACGTGGTGGACGTCGAGTACGGCGACGACGCGCCCATCATCGCCGGTGCAGCCGGCGACGGGATCGAGGAACCGCAGCCCGATTCGGCGGCCTCGCGGGCAGCGACGACCACGCTGCCCCGCCCGGTGGAGCCCCAACGGATCGAGCCCCCCCCACCGGACCCGCAGCTGCGCCGTCGCAAGCAGCGGCGCGGGCTGATCGGTCTGGCGGTGTTCGCCGTGCTACTCGGCGCCGTCGTCGCCATCAGCTCGATCATGGTGCTGGGCCAGTACTACGTGGGGGCCGCCAGCACCGGCGAGGTGGGCGTCTTCCAGGGCGTCCGGGGCGAGTTCGTCGGTCTGCCGTTGCACACCTGGGCCGAAGGGAGCTGCCGCGACGGTGCGCGCGGCTGCGAGACGGTGTTCTTGCGCGACCTGCAACCGTACGCCCGGACGAACGTGCGCCGCGGGATGATCAGCAACAGCGGGCTGGAGGGAGCTCGCGAGATCATCGGCCGGCTCCGCACCAATGATCTCCTGCCGCTGTGCCCGCGGGCTGGTACCGGAAACCTCCCGGTGGATGCGTCCCCGGTCACCGAAGCTCCCCCCGGTGGCGGAGCCACGGATACCGCCGGCGCGCCCACGACGACCGGTACGGCACTGCCGGCGAAGCCCTCGGAACCCGGAGTGGACTGCCGGACGGTGGGCTGATGGTCACGCCAGTTCCCACTCAGGACCCGGGCGCGCAGCCCGGGTCCGTTCCGCCTACCAAACGCGGCCTAGAGCTGATCATGCTGGCCTTCGCGGCGATCGTGGTGACCACCGCGCTGGTGCTGGTGGAGCTCAACCAGCCGCAGGGGGTAACCCGGTCGGTGCTCTACGACGGAGCCGCTTACCTGGCCTTGTTCGGCGCCGCCCATGTCGCGGTGCGGTGGTTCGCGCCCTACGCCGACCCGCTGATCCTGCCCTGCGTCGCGTTGCTCAACGGGCTGGGGCTGGTGATGATCCACCGGCTCGACCTGGCCGACGGGGCATCGGCCGCCTCGGTCGGCGACCCGGTGCCGGCCGGCAACCTCCCGCATCAGATCGCCTGGACCACCTTCGGCCTAGCCCTGTTCGTGGCGGTGCTGGCGCTGGTCCGCGACCATCGCATGCTGGCCCGATACGGCTATACCTGCGGGCTGGTCGGGCTGGCCGCGTTGGCCCTGCCCGGCCTGCTGCCCAGCGCCGTCTCCGAGGTCAATGGCGCGAAGATCTGGCTGCGGTTAGGTGGCCTCACCATCCAACCGGGTGAGTTCGCCAAGATCCTGATCATGATCTTCGTTGCCGCATTCCTGGTGACCAAACGTGACCTGTTCACCACGGCGGGCCGCAAAGTGCTGGGCATGGAGTTGCCCAGAGCCAGAGACCTCGCCCCGCTGCTGGCGGCCTGGGGGATCTCGCTGGGTGTGCTGGTGCTCGAGAAGGATCTGGGCACCTCGCTGCTGTTCTTCGGCATCGTGCTGGTGCTCATCTACGTCGCCACCGAACGGGCTGCCTGGCTGGTGATCGGGCTGATCTTCTTCCTCGGTGGCGCCACGGTCTCGGACATGATCTTCAAGCATGTGCAGCAGCGAGTGACCGCCTGGATCAACCCGTTCTCCGACTACGACGGCGCCGGCTACCAGATGGCGCAGTCGTTGTTCGGGTTAGGCACCGGCGGGGTCTTCGGCACCGGGCTGGGTGCCGGCCGTCCCGACCTGGTGCCCGAGGCGCACACCGACTTCATCACCGCCGCGATCGGTGAGGAGCTGGGTTTCGTCGGGCTGGCCGCGGTGCTGCTCACCTACCTGCTGGTGGTCATGCGGGGGATGCGTGCCGCGCTGACCGTCCGGGACACCTTCGGCAAGCTGCTCGCCGCGGGCCTGGCGTTCGCGATCGGCCTGGAGGTGTTCATCGTGGTCGGTGGGGTGACCAAGCTCATCCCGCTGACCGGGCTCACCGCGCCGTTTCTTGCCTACGGCGGCTCCTCGTTACTGGCCAACTACATCCTGGTGGCCCTGCTGCTGCGGATCTCCCATGCGGCGCGGTCGCCCGCGGCGTCGGCGGCGCCGCGCAAGCCGGTGGCCCCGCTGGCCGAGGCGCACACCGAGATGGTGCAGCGCCCGTGAACACACCGCTTCGCCGAGTCGCGCTGGCCGTCATGGGCATGATCGTTCTACTGCTGCTGAACGCGACCTACATCCAGGTCGTCAACGCCGACACCTACCGCTCCGACCCGCGCAACCGGCGGGTGCTGCTCGACGAGTACAGCCGCCAGCGGGGCGAGATCATCGCCGGTGGGTTACCGGTGGCCAGCTCGGTGGAGACCAGCGGTCAGCTGCACTTCCTGCGCAGGTACCTTGACGGCGCGATGTACGCCCCGGTCACCGGTTACTACTCGCTGCGCTACGGCTCGGGCGGCATGGAGAACGCGATGGACTCCGTGCTCAACGGTTCCGACGGCCGGCTGTTCGTGCGGCGGCTTTCGGACCTGGTCACCGGGCGGGAACCCAGCGGGGGCAGCGTCGAGCTCACCATCAACCCGGCCGTCCAGCGGGTGGCCTACGATCAGCTGACTCGCCGCGGCTACACCGGCGCGGTGGTTGCGATCAAGCCGAGTACCGGGGAGATCCTGGCAATGGCCTCCACCCCGTCCTACGACCCGAACCAGTTGTCCTCGCACGACGGCGCGCAGCAGGAGTCCGCCTGGAATGCGGATACCTCGGCCAGTCGAGGTTCCCCGTTGACCAACCGGGCGGTCGCGGCGATCTACCCGCCGGGGTCGACCTTCAAGCTTGTGGTCACCGCCGCCGCGCTGGAGGCGGGTAAGGCCACCCCGGCGACCCCGCTGACGGCGGCCGCCGCGTTGCAGCTGCAGGGCACCACGACCTTGCTGCACAACTTCGCAGACGAGCCGTGCGGACCGGGGGCCACGGTCACGCTCAAGACGGCGCTGGTGCGTTCCTGCAACGCCGCCTTCGCCGAGCTGGCCGCATTGGTGGGCGAGACCGACCTGCGCAAGCAGGCCCAACTGCTCGGTATCGGGCAGCAGGACCTCGCCATCCCGATCCCGGTGACACCGTCGACCCTGGGTGCCATCCCCGACGTCGCAGCGTTGGAACAGTCCGGCATCGGGCAGCGCGATGTGGCGCTGACACCGTTGCAGAACGCGGTGATCGCCGCGACGATCGCCAACGGCGGGGTGCGGATGAAACCCCATGTGGTGCGCAACATCCTGGCGCCGGACCTGTCCGTGCTGGACAGGACGGATCCGGAGCAGGTCGGCACGGCGATGTCTCGGTTCACCGCCGACCAGATCCGGGACTTGATGGTCGCCGCTGAGAACAGCTACCGCAACGACGGCAAGATCAAAGGTGTCAGTATCGCCGCGAAGACCGGCACCGCCGAGCACGGCACTGATCCCAAGAACACCCCCCCGCACGGTTGGTATGTAGCCTTCGCGCCCGCCGACAACCCGCAGGTGGCGATCGCCGTACTGGTCGAGAACGGCGGAGACCGCAACCTGGAGGCCACGGGTGGTTCCCTGGCCGCCCCCATCGGCCGAGCCGTGATCGGTGCCGCCCTGCAAGGAGCCCGCTGATGCCCAGCATCCCACCTGCCCTCATGCCTGCTGGCCCGTTCCCAGCTGCCCTCATGCTCCCGAACTCAACAGCAGAGCTGTTCGGTCGGCGCCTGACAGCTCTGCTGTTGAGTTCGGGACCTGTAGGGCTGGTCAGTGGTGGCGGCAGTGGGCGCGTGGGGGCTTTATGGGGTTGAGCAGCGGGCAGGTGTTGGCGCGGCGCTACCGGTTGGGGAGGCGCATCGCGATCGGTGGGATGGGCGAGGTGTGGCAGGCCGCTGACACCCGGCTGGACCGCCAGGTCGCCGTGAAGGTGCTCAAACCGGAGTTGTCCCTAGACGCCGAGTTCCGGCACAGGTTCCACACCGAGGCCCGGATGACCGCGTCGCTGAACCACCCCGGGATCGCCGCGGTGCACGATTACGGCGAAGCGACCAGCGGCCCCAATTCTGCGGATCACGTGGTCGCCTACCTGGTGATGGAGCTGGTCCCTGGGGATCCGCTGGACGCGATCCTGACGCGCCAACGGCGGCTGAGTGCCGGTCGCACGTTGGACATGCTCAGGCAGGCCGGCGATGCGCTGCAGGCTGCGCACGACCGCGGCCTGGTGCATCGCGATATCAAGCCCGCAAACATCCTGATCACCCCCGACGGGAAGGTGAAGCTCACCGACTTCGGCATCGCCAGAGCCGTCGACGCGGCTCCGGTGACGCGTACCGGGATGGTGATGGGCACTGCCCACTACATCGCCCCGGAGCAGGCTGCCGGCGACGACGCCGGTCCGGCTGCAGATGTCTACTCGCTGGGGGTGGTGGGATACGAGTGCCTGGCCGGCGGGCGTCCGTTCTCGGCGGACAACGCCGTCACCATCGCGATGATGCACATCCGCGACCAGCCACCCCCGTTACCGCCGGACGTGCCACCAGCGCTGTGCGAGCTGATCGAGACGGCGCTGGCCAAGGACCCGCTGCAGCGCTACCGCACCGGCGGTGAGCTCGCTGCCGCCGTCGCTGCCATCCAGGCCGGGCACCGGGTGCCGCTGCCGACCGGCCTGGCCGGCAGCGGCACCACGGCGGCACTGCGCGCCAATCGGCCGCCGCCAACCGCCCTGCTGCCAGCCTTCCCACCGACGAGGCGACCCGAGCAGCCCTACTCCGAACGGCGCGACCCCCAACGCGAACGGCGCGGAGCAGGGTGGGTCGCGGTTGCTTTGCTCGGTGTGGTTGCGCTGGCGTTGGGTGGTTACCTGGCCCGCGATGTGCTGCGTTCGGCCGCCGCGCCCGCCGGGGTTGCCTCCGGGACAGCCGCCGGCCTGACAACGGTGCCGGATGCGCCTGGGACACCGCCGTCCGTGACATTCCCGTCCGACCCGGCCCCGTCGGCAAAGCAACAGCCGTTCGGGCCGGAACCCACCAAGATGCAACCCACCCCGGAGCCGACCGACCCGGGCGAAGCTCCCCCGGAGGTGCTCATCATTCCGACCGACTACTGGGGTCACCGGGGCAGCGATGCCGTCGTGACCGCGAAGGCCCACGGGTTGATACCGCGGGTGCTCGACGACAACGGCGACCAGGTCGACCCGGATCTGCGGTCCCAGTGCCGGATCGTCGGAGTGGACCCGCTGTCCGGCTACGTCCCCCGTGGGTCAACCCTTGAGCTGACCTGCCGGGAGGGAAAGTGAGTGGTCGGCCCCCATCGGGTGACAGCCGGACGGGGGGCATGATGGAATCCGGGCCGGGTCGCACTACGGCACGGATCACGGACGAGGAGCGGAACGGCGCCGGAATGACCATTCCCCGACTGCTGTCGGATCGCTATGAGCTGGGCGAGACGCTCGGTTATGGCGGCATGTCCGAGGTGCACCGCGGGCGCGACGTGCGGCTCGACCGCGACGTCGCGGTCAAGGTGCTGCGCGCCGATCTCGCTCGGGACCCGCAGTTCCAGCACCGCTTCCGCCGGGAGGCACAGAACGCCGCCGCGCTGAACCATCCCGCCATCGTCGCGGTGTACGACACCGGCGAGACGGTGTCTGACTACGGTCCGTTGCCGTACATCGTGATGGAGTACGTCGAGGGCCGCACGCTGCGCGACATCGTCAAGACCGAGGGCCCGATGGACGAGCAGCGCGCGATGGAGACGATGGCCGACATCTGCGCCGCGCTGGATTTCAGCCATCGCAACGGCATCATCCACCGGGACGTCAAGCCCGCTAACGTGATGATCAACAATGCCGGCGCGGTCAAGGTGATGGACTTCGGCATCGCCCGGGCGCTGGCCGATGGGCAGGGCGTGACCCAGACCGCCGCGGTCGTCGGCACCGCCCAGTATCTGTCCCCCGAGCAGGCCCGCGGGGAACTCGTCGACGCCCGGTCGGACGTCTACGCCGCCGGCTGCGTGCTGTATGAACTGATCACCGGGGAGCCGCCGTTCACCGGAGACTCGCCGGTCGCGGTGGCCTACCAGCACGTCCGCGAAGATCCCATCCCTCCATCGCGGCAGAATCCTGACGTGTCCGCGGCGCTGGACGCGGTGGTGCTCAAGGCGATGAGCAAGAACCCGGCCAACCGGTACCAGTCCGCTGCTGAGATGCGCACGGACCTGGTCCGCGTGCTGTCCGGGCAGCGCCAGTTGGCGCCGGTGATCATGACCGACGCGGACCGCGACCTGATGCTCGACTCGGGGCCCACGGTAGCTATCCGGCCTATCCGAACCACTCGGGCCAACCGGCGGCACGCGGAGCCGATCGGAGCGCCGGTCGACGAGCGGCGCTCCGGACGTGGCCTGGGAATCCTCACCACGGTGGTGATCATCGCGATCATCGGATTGCTCCTGCTGCTGTTCACCGACGTGTTCGGCGGTGGCCCCAAACCGATCGCGCTGCCCCACGTGGTCGGCGAGCCGGTGCCGCAGGCCGAGCAGGCGCTCACCGCCGCCGGCTTCCAGACCGAGCGCCATCCAGTCGAGTCAACCCCGCAGAACCTCGACCGCGTGGTGGCCATGGCCCCCGCCGACCAGGCCGTGCCGGGAACGACGGTCCGACTGGACGTCGGTGCTGGGCCGGCCGAAGTGGAGGTACCCAACCTGCTCGGACTGGACCGGGTGCAGGCTCAAGCCTCCCTGCAACAGGTCGGCCTGACGCTGTCGCCCGATCAGGGCACGCAGGTTGCCCAGGACGACAAGGACATCGGCCGGGTGCTCGTCCAGGATCCGGCCGCCGGGGGGCGGCTTACCAAGGGCAAATCGGTGGCCATCACCGTCGGCGTAGCGCCGGAAACTGTGGGTGTGCCCGACGTCGTCGGCACCAATATCGACCAGGCTCAGCGCAACATCGTGGTCGCCCATCTCAGTTCCACGGTCCAGGACGTCGACTCCACGTTGCCGAAGGGCCAGGTCGTGAAGCAGAACCCGGGTGGGGGCAACACTGTCAAGGCAGGCACCACGGTGACTCTCACGGTGTCCCGAGGCAACCAGATCAAGATGCCCGACCTGCACGGCCTGAGCCCTGTCGAGGCGCAGAACGCGCTGCGAAAGCTGGGTTGGACCGGCACTTTGAAGCAGACCTTCACCCCGGTGGAGGACGCCACCCAGGTCGGGCTCGTCGTCACCCAGGACGTTCCGGCGGGTACCGGATTCGCTCGTGACCAGAACATCACGATCACCGTCGGGCAGAACAACGCGGCTACCACCACGACCACGACGAGCGGGATCTTCGGCAGCACTCCTGGGTTCGGCGGCGGTTAAGAGCAGCTCAACGGCGGGTTGGCGGTACTTGAAGGGCAACCAACGCAGATCAGCGCACCGCGGCGGCGCAGGCGAGCCTGCGCATCTGCATCTCGAGCTCGATCACCCGTGCCTCGTCGACGTCGGCTCCCGCGATACGCAGCCAGTTCGCCAGTATGCGGTGCCCGCCATCGGTGAGCACCGACTCCGGGTGGAACTGCACGCCGTGCACCGGAAGCTCCCGGTGCCGCAGCGCCATCACGATCCCCGCCTCGGTGCGCCCAGTGACCTCGAGCTCATCGGGAATGGTCTCGGGGAGCACGGTCAGCGAGTGATACCGGGTGGCGGTGAACGGCTGGGGCAGTCCGGAGAGCACCGCAAGACCGTCGTGGTACACCTGCGAGGTCTTGCCATGTAGCAGCTCTGGGGCCCGCGCCACGGTGGCGCCCCAGACGGCCCCGATCGCCTGATGGCCGAGGCAAACGCCGAGTAACGGGCGGCGCTGCGCGGCGCAGTCCCGGATGATTCCCATGCTCGCGCCAGCTCGCTCGGGCGTACCCGGGCCCGGGCTGATCAGGACCGCGTCCGCGGCGGCGACGTCCCCGGGCTCCACCGCGTCGTTGCGCCGCACCACGCACTGGCATCCCAGCTGCGCCAGGTACTGCACGAGGTTGTAGACGAAGCTGTCGTAGTTGTCGATCACTAGAATGCGCACGCCAGCCAGCCTATCGCCGGTAGGGCGCCCTGCTCAGCCCGCCGTGACGTCGTTGAACGGCAGCTGGGGCTCCAGCCACGGGAATACCACCAGCATCAACAGCGTGACCACGGCTGCGACGAGCAAGAGAGCTTCCAGCAGCTTCACCGCGCGCGAGCCAGGCAGATGTCGCCAGATCCAGCTGTACATGAGCCTCCTCAGGCGCCGGCGGTCAGCTCGACAGGCCGTTGACCGTCGGCCTTCCGATATGCAGCGACCAACACTCCGTGCACGATGAGCCGCTCCCGGGCGGAGAACTGCGGGTTGCAGGTGGTCAGCGTGATCAGCCGGTTGACCGGAGCGCGACCTGGCTGGCCGGGAATCGGGGCGATCACGTCGACCTGATTGGGCAGCACGATGGTCTTGCCCACAACGTCCGCGTAGTGACCAGGCAAAGGTGCCACACCCCGGCACTGCGGCTGCGTCCCCTTCCCGGCGACCCAGCCGTCGGACTCGCCCTGCAAGGGCAGCACCCGGTAGACGTACCAGTGGTCCGCCGTCTCCACCACGATTGCGTCGCAGGAGGACAGCAGGTCCAGGGAGTTGAAGGGGGAGCCCTTGCCGACGCGGTGCCCGGCCACCCCGAAATTGCCCAGCTGGCCGGGCTTGGCAGTGCCCTGATAGTGCCCCGGTCCGGCGGCTAGCGTGTCCTGGTCGGTGCCCTCCAGCACGGTGAACACGAAATCGGGTCCGAACGCGGGGATGTACATCTTGGCGATACCGGCACCTCTGACCGGCCGGTCCACCAAGCCCCGACCGTTGCGCCAGGTGTCATCGAGCTTGGCGGTGGCCTGGTGCTGCTTCTGAGCTGAGGTCCAGTCGGTGACATAGGCCTCGTAGAAGACGAACAGCAGCACCACCAGGCCGGCTGTCAAGAGCAGCTCACCCAGCCCGCGGACGGTCGTCCGCACGGGGTCTCCGCGCCGGTGTGACGGCGGTGAACCTCGTACGGGGGACTGCACGTGGCTCACGAAACCTCCTCGCAGGTCAGCGACACCTCAATCGGGCGTTGTCACTCGCTCGGCCAGATACAACGCAGAGGCCAGCCCGACACCAGCAGCGGACGGCCGGAACCGCCGCAGCATCGAGACGGTAGTGGGTGCCGTAACGTGTGCGCCGAGCGGCCCGCTGTGGATGGTGAGACCGCCGCAGACACCCGAACGTCGAACGAGCCGCACGTCGAACGAGGAATGACCATGCCGAAGTCCAAGGTTCGCAAGAAGTCGGTCTACACCCCGCCGGCCGAGGCTCTCGGCCCGGTGAAGGTCCGCGTCGCGGGCCCCTCGCACCCGTTCTACGTCGCCGTGATGCTGGGATTGATGGTGCTTGGCCTGCTGTGGCTGGTGGTCAACTATCTGGCCATCGACAAGATCCCGCTGCTCAACAGCCTCGGCAACTGGAACTTCCTGATCGGCTTCACTTTGATGGTCACTGGTCTGCTGATGACCATGCGCTGGCGCTGACCGGCTGAAAAACACCGGTGCAATTCATCCCCACTGTGGACAAACCCTGTGGACAGGCTCCCTCGCGCCCGGCTCCAGATCGCCGGGTACTCGGTCGCCGTGATGATGCGGCGGGTCAGCGCGATGGTGCTGGTGATCTTGATGCGCGTGCCCTCGCCACCACGCAGCCGGGGGCACACCAGCGCCCGCAGCCGCACCGAGCGGTCGACCGCGAACAACCGCCGACGCCCCCGAGCCACATCTGCGGGTTGAACTGTCGGCAGGCGTTCGGGATCGGTGGAGCGGCTGGGGAACAAGCCATGTGCGATCCGATCGCTTCGGGGAAATGCGGTTGGCTCGGCCAATCCTGAAGGCACTCGGATCGTCGCCTCTGGACCGACGGGTAGGACCACTGCCGATCGTACCGTATAGTATCGCTCGCCGCGAAACGAAGAATGGGGGTCGGTTTAGTGCGCGAGATCGAACGTGCAGTCCAGGTCGTGAGGTTCTGGCGAACTGTAGAGATGTTCGACGCGCAAGGCGTCCCGAAACCGACCCGACTCACCGAGGACGCCGATCAGGTAGTTCTCGATCTAGCCGCCGACGAGGCCGTTCCATGGTAATTCGGCCATCCGGTGACCTCCAAACCGCTGCAACTCGGCCGGACTTGGCAGTTCACTGTTTACGGCGGCCTTTACGAACTGTCAACGGTACGAGATGTGTTGGTGAGCGCCTTCGGTCGGGACAGCAAAGATCACGACGGTCGGTCTGACGGCCAGACAGCCATGTTCGCGTTCACTCTGGACGCAGACGGCTGTCTGATGGAGAACTCCGCTACTCTATCAGCCTGCTCTTGGGCGATCAGCCGGATGGAGTCTCCGGGTCCGAGCGAACCTCACTGGTTGGACGGCTTCGAGACCGAAGAACGCGAGTTCATCCTGGGGCTCAACAAACTCGTGCCACCGAAAGCGCGGAACACATCGGCCACCGCGCTGGCGAACGGTACGCTGCCCAAGGCTGCAAAGGTGGTGGCAGAACAGGCGAAGAGCGCAGCCATCGACGCGGTGGGTTCCGGGGCCAAGGCGACCGGAGCGGTGGTGACGACCGCGGCGGCCGCTGCGTTAGGCGCGGTCGCCGGCCCCGTCGTCGGCGGGATCGCAGGCGCCGTGGCCGGCACGTTCGCCGAAAAGCTGCTGACCCTGAAAGCAGACGGTGACACGACGACCGAGCCACGAGCCGACACGTCGGCGACAGACGCCCCTGGGGCGACGGTTGCACAACCGAAAACTCCTCGACTGCGGATGACAGCCAAGGCACTACATGAATTCGTTGCGGACCTCGCCGCCGAGCTAGGCGTGGCGGAGGTACTCAAGACCGCCGGAATCCGGGTGAAATGCACAGAAGTGTGGGCGAAGGACACTGACGAGGTGGCCGAGCAGATTTTTTTGAACAGCTTCATTGCGAACGACCTGTCCCGGATCGAAGATAAGATACGCAGCGCAGACATCGGCGTGGGGCTGAAGGCGTACCTGACGGACAGCCGCGACATCCCCACGGACCAACGCGTCGACGTGCGCAGTGACTGCAAGGCTGTGGTCACAGGCGTTGCGCCGCAACGCATTCCCGTCGGCCGGTGGCCGACGGATACCGGCAAACCCCTCGTGCTCAGCCAACAGTTCGCGGTGAATCAAATCCGGGACGAACTCGTGGGCGCTGCGGGCGTCTTCGCGGTAAACGGTCCACCCGGTACCGGCAAAACCACGATCCTGCGGGACGTGCTCGTCGCCGTCTCCAGGGCAAAGCGCCGCCTCTACGTCATCGGCAACCGACAAAAGTGGCAGGACCACCGCTACTTCAACATGCTTGCCGCTGCCCTTCCGAGTCCGCCGCAGCCACACGCCACCTCTTCGGGTCCAACAGCGGGGGCGCGCTGATCCGCTCGGTGGATCAAGAGCTGCTTCTCCGGCAGCAGGGCCGCCGGCAGCCACAACTGCATCGAGGTCGCTCCACTGGCCTTGAACAAGAGCTCTCGCCTCACGAGCGCGGCCGCCGCACCGGTGGCTAGCGGCGCGTCGGGGCGTAGACCATCGCGGCGGTCAGCGCCGCGCCGAACGCCAGACCGCCGAGATGTCCGAGGATGGAGATGTTCGGTATCGCGAAACTGATGATCACGTTGAGTGCGATGATGGTCAGCGCCGGGCGCGGGGACAACCGTAGCCGCATTAGTACCACGGCGAGGCCGCCCATCAGCCCGAACACTGCACCCGACGCGCCGGCGGTGTTACTCATCGGGTTGGCGAAGAGGAAGACCACCAGCGAGCCGCCGAGCAGCGAGACCAGGTACACGACCAAGAAACGGACCCTGCCGAGCACCCGCTCGAGGTCCCGGCCGATCACCCACAGCGCGATCATGTTGAAGGCGATGTGCAGCGGTCCGATGTGCAGGAAGCCTGCCGTGAGCAGCTGCCACCAGGCGCCCTGCGCGACCGCCGCGGGCTGCAGTGCCCACTGCCCGAACAGCGGCGCGTCGGCGTTGTTGGACAGGCTGCCGGCCTGCACCACGGTGACCACGAAGACCGCAACGTTGATCGCGATGAGGATCGGGATCACCACCGAGCGACCGGTCGGTGCCGCCCACGGGACGGTGCCGGAGCGCAGTCGCGAGCGGGTGCCGGCGCGCAACCTCGCATCCTCGGCGACGCAGTCCACGCACTGGTAGCCGACCGAAGCTTCGCGCAGGCAGGCGGGGCAGGCGGGCCGCTCGCAGCGAGTGCAGCGCACCCCAGTCTCGCGGTCCGGGTGCCGGACACACCCTGGACCGACCATCGCCGTCATACTCCGGCCGGCTCGACCGTCACTCGTTCGATCACGACGTTCTTGTCGGGACGATCCCCGCGGGTCGGCGTGGTCGCGATCTTGTCCACGACGCTGCGGGACTCCTGGTCGGCGACCTCGCCGAAGATGGTGTGCTTGCGATTGAGGTGCGCCGGGGTGCCGACCGTGATGAAGAACTGCGAGCCGTTGGTGTTCGGACCCGCGTTGGCCATCGCCAGTAGGTAGGGCCGGTTGAACTGCAGATCTGGGTGCGGCTCGTCACCGAATCGGTAACCGGGTCCACCCCGCCCGGTACCGGTGGGGTCACCACCCTGGATCATAAAACCTTTGATCACCCGGTGGAACACGGAGCCGTCATAGAATGGCCCGGACCGCTCACCCTTGGCGTTGTTCTGGGAGTACTCTTTCCTGCCCTCGGCGAGGCCCACAAAGTTCGCCACGGTCTTCGGGGCATGGGTCGGGAAGAGGGTGATGCGGATGTCACCCTCGCTGGTGTGCAGGACGACCTGCGTCTCGTCTGTCGTGCGTTCAGTCACCGGACCCATCCTGCCAGCACGCCGGTTCGGATGCTGACGCGGCAGGATGGGTATGTCTGCTCCAGAGCGGCGTCACCAAGCCGCCAGGCAGCGACGGCGACGATCACGAAAGGCTCACCGACGTGAACGAGGCGATGAGCCAGCGCTCCATCCGGCGCTGGCCGTGGGTGGTTTCGATGTTGCTCGGGATCGCGGGAGTCGCCGCGGTAGTGCTGCGCGCGCGCCGGCTGTCGCGGCCCGGGCCTCAGTGGTCGGCGAACCGCCCGGTCGAGTCGTCGAGCGTGCAGTACAGCGACCAGGTGGCCACCGGGCGCTCCCCGACCGGCAACGGCATCGTCCGCGCGCAACGTCCTTCCACCGGCACCGACTGAGCGGGCCGCTCGGTTCCGGGTCTTTAGGACGCAAGTCTTAAAGACCCAGTGCGGCGATGACCTGCTTCGCGATCTGGCGAGCGCCGATCGTTTGCCGCTGGTTGGTCGTAATCACCACGGCGGTGCCCTGCCGGGCGACCGCGAACACCGCTCCATCGACGGTCGGTTGGGAGCCGCCCGACCAGCCGCCGGGTAGCTCGGCCAGATCGGAACTGGCCACCGGGGCAACAGCGTCGACGGTTGCTCGCGCCACCTGCGGCGTGGCCGCCACGATCCAGGTCCGTAGCTGCACCGTGCCGTTGCCGGCGAGGAAGAAACAGGCCGGCTGCGGCTGCTCCGGGCCGGTGGCGGAGATCCGCACCGCGACGACACGTTCCCCATTGGCGCTCTGTACCGCCGCCGCCGGCAGGTAGCGGCAGGGCCCGTCGGCGACCGGCTGCGGGGCTGGCAGTACCTCCGGCGGCACTGCGACGGGAGTCGCCGGGGCTGACCCATGCTTGCTCGGGATCGTGGTGCCAGGTCGATCGCCGCAGGCGACGGCTGCGAAGGAGAGCAGCCCTGCCGCGACGGCGACGACAACCGGCCTGCAGCGGCGCGATGGTGACATGTCGCAACGCAGTCAATCATGACTGCGCCGGCTCGCTCAGCGCGGGCCCTGGTCAGTTCTTCCAGGGGCTCTCGATCCTTGCTCGAACGCCGGATAGTCACTTAACGTGACTTTCACTCGCCCTGTTTGTTCTATTTATGGCGTCTAAGCCAATCGTAGCGTAGGAAATCGCTACGCTACGTGTGATTGGCACTGCTTCCAGTCGGGGGTGGTCACCGTTCGGGGAGTAGTCGGGGTGCTGGTCGTATCTGCGTCGACTCTCACGTCGTTGAGCCGGTACCTGGATGCCCGGAGATCGGCCACCAAACGGGTGGAGTCGGAGCGTCTATTGCCAGGTACGAGGGATCCACGGCCGCCGAGGGGGAAGGCCGTACCGCCCTCTCGCGGAGAGATCTCGAACGAGGAGGAACACCGGAACATGACGTCACGCACACCCAGGAGGCACCGCCGCCTGGCTCTCATGGCCGCCGGCACGGCAGCCGCGATGGTTCTGCTGCCGGGTGCTGCCTCTGCGCAGGTGGTCCACTCGGTGCAGAAGATCGTCGGCACGACCGCAGATCCGGCCGTCCCCAGTCCCGGTGCCCCCGGGGCACCAAGCACACCACAAATCACTGAGCCCGGTGGCGGGGCTGTCGGCGGCGGGGCCGGTAGCACTCCCGGTGGTGGCAACCTTGTTCCCGATGTCGGCAATATCGGTGGTCTCGCCGGCCGCGATTCGGGCCTCCTCGGGGGTGACCGCCGAGACGGTCGCGATGGTGACCACCACGACCGTGACCGCCGCGACGGTGACCACCGCGACGGTGACCACCGCGACGGTGACGGCGACCATCACGACTCATCGGGTAGCCACGAGATCGACGACCCGGAGCCCCCCGACCACGCCTCTGGTGCCGTCGCTCGGATCGACCTGCTCAGGTCGCACCTGCTCGACATCACCAGGTACAACGGCACCATCGAGGACAACGGGGATGCCCACTCCGATTCGACGGTGCTCGGTTTGGGCGGCAGCCGGATCATCGGCTCTAGCGCGTCTTCGAGGGACCACAACCGCGAAGGCGACAACGGCGACGCGCTCAAGCTCTGCAGTGCGACCAGTGGTGTGCTCTGCCTGAGCCTGCTCTACCACAACGCAGTGGCCACCGAAGACCACGACTCGTCACTCGCCGCTGCCCGCGGTGGCGTGGCCGCGTTGTGCTTGGGCGGTCGCGACAAGGAAACCACCGCCTCCTACGAGTGCAACGGCATCCTTTCCTTGGGTGTTGCCGAGGGCCTCGGCATCGCCGAGCGGGACAAGGAGCACGGTCACACCAAAGCCGATTCCGCCAACGAGCTGCTCAACCTCTGTCTGGGCAAGCGCGACAAGCTGACCACTCCCTGTGAGGGTCTTGGTGTGCAGGCCGTGCATGCGGATTCCAAGTCGAGGTCGGACAAGCCGGACACCGAGCGTCACTCGTTCCTGCTCGGGATCGACAGCAACGGCCATTCTTCCTACCTGGGCGACCAGGACATGGATCAGGCCTTCCCGAAGGATTGTGGCGACTCCGCTCTGCTCTGCCTGCTGCTCAACCAGGGCAGGTCGGTCATCTTCCACAACCCCAAGGGTGCTGGCAGCGCGGTGGAGGCCCTACGCCTCGACGTGCTGAACCGCACCCTGCTGGTGGTGCTGGGTCAGGCCGAGACCCTCGCCCACGAGACGAACGACAACGATCACCACAACAAGGGTGAGGACAACGGCAACAAGGGCGAAGACCACGGCAACGGTGAGAACAACGGCAAGGGTGAAGCCGGTCCGGAACTGGCCCAGACCGGTGCTGATGTCGCCGGGCTGCTCGCCGGTGGCTTCCTGCTCACCGGGTTGGGTGCGCTGACTGTGGCGGCCACCCGTCGTCGGGTTGGCAAGCACAGCAGCATCTGAGTTCACCGCAATCTGAACTGCTACATCCTCAGCGGGGGTCGGCGAGCAACTCGTCGGCCCCCGCTGGCATGTTGACCCCACTATCCCCAGTACGATCGGCGCCCTCATGACTACCTTGATCTCTAAGCTGCCCCTGCCTTCCCGGCTGCGCAGCCGACCGGTCACCGCACTTATCGGTGTCGTAGCTCTGCTGCTGGCCTTGACCTGCGGGGTGATCGCCTGGGCGATCAGCGGCACCGGCAGTGCTGCCGTCGACACTCATGAAGTGGTCAACGTCGCTGGCCAGTACCGCTTCGCGGCCCCCACCGGGTGGGCTACCACCCAGCAGGGTCGCACCACCACGGTGACCAGCCCGGATCAGACCACCGTGATCACGCTCGGCGCCGGCCGGGTCGGACCGCTGCCGATTGCCGGCACCCTGTTCTTCGAGCAGGTGGCGGGCAACTATCACGATGTCCAGGTCCTCCCACCGGAAGCGAAGCAGGTGGGCGCGTCGCCGGCACTGGTATACGGCGGCGTCGGAAGCAACGCCAAGAACACCCAGATCCGTTTCCTGGCGATAACCGTCCAGCATGATCCGACTAACTACGGCATCGCGGTGTTCACCGCAGCTGACTCAGACCCGAACATCGTTCTTCCACCGGTGAACCGGGTCGTCGAGTCCTTCCAGATGACCCGGAGCTGACCGGTCACCTGATGTCGATCGTGGTGGCCACGGTGGTCTCATCGATGTCGGAGCTGCGCACGGTCACCTTGAGCTGCCACATTCCGTGGTAGGGCAGCTGTACCGCCTGGGCGACATACTCGCCTGGTGCGGTGTGCGCAAGCACGCCGATGAGCGTCACGATCGAGGCGGTCGCTACCGAGGAGAACCGGTACGCGGCGTGCTCGGGTGACGCTTGGGCCTTGTTGTTCCTGGTGTCCGTCGCGGCCTCCGGCTGCAAGACGACCACCAGGGTGACCAGGCCACCAAGCCAAAGGCCATCGTCAGTAGATGCACGACGTCTACCGGCAAC
The DNA here is from genome assembly GCA_003244055.1 of Pseudonocardiales bacterium. Lineage (GTDB taxonomy): Bacteria > Actinomycetota > Actinomycetes > Mycobacteriales > Pseudonocardiaceae. Next base: position 20,522 of record QHBZ01000275.1, read on the forward strand.
GCGAGCGCTGGTTGCAGTCCCACGGCCGCGTGGTCCGCGGCGGCCCAGGGTCTCCGAGACGATCGCGGAGTCGAAGAGTCGATCAAGACTCATGCCGTTGCCGTAGGGTCCCTGAAGCAGCAGAGTCGCGACGCTTGTGGCTAACAGGGCGGCCCAGCCGACCAGCATGACGCGGCGCACGTCGCGTCTGGCGATCGCGCCGGGCCAGCACAACAGGATGAACGCGATCGATCCCACCAGCAACGCGTAGGACGCGAATGCCGCAGCCCGGACGATGGCGTAGACCACACCAACCGTGACGCTGCCCGAGCACCACGCCCCAGATGCCTGCCGAGGAACCGGTGTCGGCGGTCGTGGTAGCCGCTGGAGTGGCGTCGGCCGGTGTCAGCTTCAGTACCGGATGGTCGGGCTCCGGCGCACCTTCTTCGGCGGTGTCGATCCACCGCACCACTTCACCGTTGTCGTAGGTCTGCAACGACTTGAACACCAGCTGATCGGTGTCGGTCGGCAACGGCCGCATCGAGACGTCGAACTCCTCGAACGACCCGGGCGGGATCCGGCCGCCCGTCCAGGTGATCTTCGAAACGGCCTCGGTGACCTGCCCGTCGTCGGTGGTGATCGGTTTCGCCAGCGTGGTCTTCCGCACGGTCGAGGTCCAGCCAGGCAACGCCCTGATCTGCACCGACGCGATCGGGTGGTCGGTGGGTATATTCACTTCCAGCTGGGTGGCGGCGTTGTCCCGCTCATTGGGAACCCTGAAGGACACTTTGGTATAGCCGCCCTGTGGGGCGGTATTGGGGTTCACCGTGACGTGGGCCCAGGCGACGCCGGTCAGGAGATGTAGTTCGTGGTGGCCACCCAGGTGAGGGGACGGTGCCGGGACTGAGCGCACGTGCCGCCGGATCAGCCGGACCGCGATGTGCCCGGCGGCCATACCGAAGACCACTTGCCAGTACAGCCGGGGCAGTGGGTCAAACCAGGGGACCAGCATGGCGACCATGCCGACGCTCATCACGCCGCGCGAGACATCCACGTCTCGGTGGGCGGTACCGCCCCACGCTGACGCGTCCCGGCGGGGAGTGCACAGCCGAGCCACGTAGAACAGGGTCAGCAGCGCGAACATCGCGGCAAAAGCCCAGCGCACCCACTCCGCGCCTGCCACCGCCGTCACCTCCCGCGGCCAGCGTCACCCAACCGCAGCGTCACTTGCCCCAGCCTCACCTACGTAGTCGCCTGCCGCACCCCGTTGGTTCCCGACCGCGAGCGGCCGGCGTCGACGCCGAGCGAGTTGGCCGATGATCAGTGGTCGTCGTCGGGCTGCGGTATCGAGTGGTGTTGGTCGGCGAAGTCCGCGGGGTCGGCTTCCAGGGGCGCCTGGGTAGGGTCCGGGTCGTCGTCCTCGTCGAGATCGATCAGGGCACGCTGCTGGTCGGCGACGTCCGGGTCAGGGTTCTCGATACCCCAGTCCTCGATGCCCATGTGGTGCTTCCTTTCGCTAGCGCTCGTCGCGATCATGTTATTCACGGCGATCGAGATCTGCCTGGAGGCCAGTGCGATGCTGCGATGGTGAATCAGATCGACGCCGGCCAGCTCGTGTTGGCACCGATATTTCGGCCGGTGGCGCGCATGCTGCTCGACGGCGGCATCCCCAAGGGGCTCAACTTCGCCCCCGGATACCCATCCCGATTTTCCCTCGAGGTCATGCAGGCGGTGGTCGCTGCCCAGGAGTCAGGGCGGTTCGGGCCGTACTTCATGGTTCGCAAGGCTGATCGTGCGATCGTCGGGGAGATCGGGTGCAGCGTGGAGAACGCCTCGGACACCGGCTACATCGGCTACACCGTGGTGCAACCTTGTTGGGGGCAGGGGTACGCGACCGAGGCGCTGCGGGCGTTCCTCGCGCACGTGCTCGCCGAGCCGGGGATCCGCCGGGTCGTGGCCGAGGCCATGGTGGGGCATACCGCCAGCCGCCGCGTGATGGAGAAGGCGGGCATGCGCCGTTGCGGGACCCGGGTCGATACCGAAGACGGAGAGCCGGTGGAGCTGGTCAGCTATGAAGCGTTTGCTACCAAGCGACCGGAAGCTGGCTGACGGCGCCGGCCACTGCCTCGCGCAGGGGTTGGATCTCACTCGAGGGGAACAGCGAGAAGCCTTCGGGTCGGGAAAGACGCTCTCGTCCTCGTTGGCCTCCTGCACGGCGAACATCACGGCGTCCCCGGCGCGCAGGGTGACGCCGTCGACCTCGACGTCGACGGATGCATACCGGGTCAGGCCGCCGCGCCGAGCGGCTCGCATCCGCTCGATCGGGCTGGCGAAGCGGAAGATCTCTTCGTTTGCGTTCGATCAGGGTGCCCAGATAGCGCCACAGCAACTGCAGGCTCGTCGAGCAAGGTGTCGACGATCGTCTCGACGCGGGGCCGAAGGCTGTCCATCTGACGAGCCGACAACGGCGGCGTCAGCAGCTTGCGCATCCGGTGCAGGTCCGCCAGTTCCCCTTCCGGATCGGGAATCGGGCCGCCGAACAGACCCGGCTGGGTGAGCCGGACTGGGTGCCCCGGGTTGGGGTGCGATCGGCTCAGCCGTGGATCGGCCAGCAGCTCCCGCACCCGCTCGTGCCCGGACACCAGCCAGGCGGGCCGACCCTGGGTATCGCTCACCCGCTGGATCATGTCGGTGGATGTCATTGTGGCCCTTCGGGGATGGTTGATCGACCAGGCGGTGCTGGTCACGGGTGGGTAGCGGGATCGCGCTGGTGTCGTCGGCGCCAGGACCAACGGGCCACCGCGGCGACGATAACCACGCCGGCCACCACGAGCCCCACGGTCTGGTAGCGGTGGAACCCACGGTAGATGGCGCCCAGGTGACCCCCGGCAAAGTAGCCGACGGATGTCCACACCGCGACCCAGGCCGCGGCACCCAGTGCGTTGAAGGCCAGGAACCGCCGCCATGGCATCCCGGCGATGCCGGCGACGACGCCGTTGAGCTGGCGCAGGCCATCGACGAACCGGGCGACGCCGACGATCTTGCCGCCGTTCCTGCGGAAGAAATCCTCGGCCTTGTTGAGACGCTTTTCGGTCACGAAGACGTACCGGCCGAAGCGAAGGACCAGCCGCCGGCCACCGAAGTGCCCGATCAGGTAGCCGACGTTGTCACCGGCGACAGCGGCGAGGAAACCCAAGATGGCCACGCCTACAACATTGAGTCTGCCGGCCCCGGCGAAAAGCCCCGCGGCCATGAGCATGGTCTGGCCAGGGACCGGTGCGCCGAAACTCTCAATAAACAGGAACCCGAAGACCGCGAGGTAACCGTACGAGGCGAGGATCGGAGCCAGCCAAGCGAACACTCCTGGCAGCTCAGGAGCCACCCCACCACCTCCCAGGTCCCCGGGGCGCCTCGTTGCGTCGGCGCTGCCGCCGACGTGCGGTCGAGGCTACCCGCTAGCGGTCTGGTCTACCGCCTGGCCGGACCTCGCTGCGCAGCCCGGTACCACGACTGGGGTTTCAGAGCCCAGAATTCGGGAAGTCGTAGCCAACTACCCGGTGTCACCGGCTCCGCCGCGAGACAACGAAGACAGCGAGGCGACATGCACGGGAAACGGCGGGTGTGGCGATAGTGTGCACCTCGGCTGGCGGTAGGGGACTGGCCCATCATGGGTTGCTCCACCCCGCCACCGCCAACGTGGCCACCACCCTTGCCCCGCTGGTCGCCGATCGACTCGCCCGCGGCGAGCCGGTACTCGCCGTGCTGCCCCCCGCTACCGCCGACCGGCTGCGGATCCTGCTGCCGGTAGTGGCCGGTTTGCACACCACCGATTCAGCCGAGCTCTACCGCCATCCCGGTCGGGTGCTGAGTCGCTACCGGGCCTGGATCGGTGACACGAGCCCGAACGGCGAGCCGGTCACCATCGTGGCCGCCCCCGAACCCGACGGTGACGACCACCGCGCGGCGCTGTGGATGCACATCGACGCCGCCGCCACGTTGGCCCTGGCTGAGTGCGACCTCACGCTGGTCTGCGTCTACTCCGACGACCCCGGCACCGCCGATGCCGTACGCCGGGCGCACCCGAGCCTGCTCAACGGCTCGACCGTGCCGAATCCGGACCACCTGCCAGCGGACCAGTTCGTGGCCCGCTACCCGCTTCCCCCACCGGCCGACTTGGGCGCACCTGCCCTGACTCACACCATTGACCGCCCCGCGCAGCTGGCCGGGCTGCGCCAGATGGTGGCCGGTCACACCACTCGCGCCGGGCTGGCCTGCGATCGCTGCGAGGATTTCGTTCTGGCCGTGACCGAGGTCGCCAGCAACGCCATCGAACACGGTGTCCCACCTGCCGGCGTTCAGTTGTGGACCACCTCGACCTCGGTGATCTGCCAGATCACCGACACCGGCCGGCACACCCAGCCGCTGGCCGGGCTGCTGCCTCCGCCGACGAACCAGCGTCGGGGCCGCGGTCTGTGGATGGCCCACCAGCTCTGCGACGAGTTCTACCTGTGGCCACAGCCCACCACCATCCGGCTCCAGATGGACCGGACCTAATCGTTCTGGTGGCGCTCTGCCAGCACCTTGTGGGGCACCTGGAGCAGGCGCAGGACGGTGACCAGCCCGAGGCCACCGAGCATGTTCCCGAGCCCCGCGAAGGCAGCCAGCCCGAGCCAGTCCAGGTAGCCGAACGGCGCGCCGGCCTGCAGCGCCGCGAAACACACCAGCGACGCGACGATCGCGTGGTTGACCTTGCCGGCGCCGAGCAGGAAGCCCGCGACCACCGCCGGTACCAGGCGTACCCCATCGGATTCGGTGGCGTGCTGCAGATGGGTCATCAGCGTGATGATCATCCCGCCGACCAGCGCGAGCGCGAACGCCGACCGTCCGATGCCCAGGTTGACGTAGGACTGGGCCGCTTCGATAGCGCTGGTGCGCAACGCCGGGAATCCTGCCATCACCAACCCGGTGACGACCCACCCGCCGAGGAGGTTTGTCACCAACGTCATCACCCACAACCGGGTCAGGCCCGCCACCGTGCCGCGCTTGGCGACCACGGTGACCACCGGGACCAGGAAGTTCTCGGTGAACAGCTCGCTTTTCGCCAGCGAGAGCGCGATTAACCCCGACGAGAACGCCAGGCCGCCCAGCAGCACGCTGTGCGTGGTGTGCTCCACGAGCAGCAGTGCAAGCACGCCGATACCGACATCGAGGCCGCCGAGGAATCCGGTCGCGGCCAGTCCGAGCCAGGACCGGCCCAGCCGCTGCTCCCCCTCATCGACCAGCCGGTCGAACGTTTGCTCGCTTTCCTGCTGGGGAACATCAGGTTCGGCGGCCGTACGCTGCGTCATCATCGAAGATTAAAGCCACCGTGAAGAGACGGCCAGATTCGTAGGCTTGGTGCCGGATAACGGCTATGTTGGGCAGTTCTTCTCCACGGTCCGACGACAGGGAGGCTCGTATGGGAACCGGCGACAAGATTGACAACCAGGCCGAGGTGCTCAAGGGCAAGATCAAGGAAGGCGCGGGCCGGATCACCGACGACCCTGCTCTTGAGGTTGAGGGCCAGGGCGACCAGGCCAAGGGTCACGTCAAGCAGGCTGGCGAGAAGGTCAAGGATGCCGTGAAGGACGTCTTCGGTAAGTAGTCCCACCGTCGGTGGGACTACGCCACTCACGCGCGCCCGCGCCAGCCGTCCTTGCTGGCGCGGGCTTCGTAGAGCAGGACTGATGCTGAGACCGACACGTTGAGGCTGTCCGCATAACCCAGCATGGGAACGCCGACCCGGCTGAAGCTGTGCTGGTACCAGGGTTTTGTGATGCCGTACCGTTCGCTTCCCACGACCAGGGCCGTTCGCCCGGCGTAGTCGAGGCGGCGATAATTCACGCTCTCATCGGTATCCGCCAGATATACCGTGAAGCGCCTCTTCTGCAGCCAAGCGATCGCCTCGGCGGTGTCTTCGAACTCGATGTGCGGCACACGTACCGACATACCCTGGCTGGCCCGCAGAACCTTGGGATGTGACATCCGCGTACGGCGGTTCGTCAAGATCAAAAGGTCTGCTTTGCAGGCGTCCAGCGTCCGGATCAGCGTCCCCAGGTTGCCGGGTATTTCGATGCCGTCGGTGACGAGTACCAGCGCGGAGTTCCCGAGCTGGATCTCGTCCGGATGCCAGTGCGGCATCTCGACAGTGGCGACGATGCCGTCAGGGTTGCCGCGCTCAGCCATGCGGGCCAGGGTCTTTGCTGATACCGCGAACGTGCGCCGTGCCCGGTCGGCCAACTCGTGAGCCCGTTTGGCGGCTTCATCAGAATGCGCAAGTTCTTGACACCAGTAGAAGGTGTCCACTCGCAGGTTCGTGTCGAGGGCGACCTTGGCCGCCCAGAGGCCCTCGGCGACGAACAAGCCGAACCGGTTGGGGGCAGTGTTGTTCTGGATCGCCAGGACGTCCTTGACCGCCGGATGACTGATGCTGATCTGCTGGAATTCCATCGCCACTGCCGCTCGCTTCAATCCGCGCTGGACATGCGCTGCTGGAGGAACCTCAGCGTCTGCCGGAGTACCCGGGAGACGTGCATCTGCGAGAGGCCGACCTGCTCGGCGATCTGAGTCTGGGTTAGTTCGTGAAAGAACCGCAGCACCAGGATCGTCTGCTCCCGGGGGGCGAGTTCGGCCAGCAGTGGGCGCAGGGCCTCGCGGTCGTCGATCACCGTCAGCTGATCGTCCAGGCCGCCGATGAACTCGCCCAGAGTTGTCACGCCGTCCCCGGCTCCGAGCATCTCATCCAGAGACGAGGTTCGGTAGGATTCCCCGGCTTGCAGCCCTTCGATCACCTCCGATACCGGCAAGCCCAGCCGATCAGCGATCTCGCTGGGTCTCGGCGCCCGGCCGAGCTGCTGGGACAGTTCCGCCAGCGTGCGTCGGATAGCGATGTGCAGATCTTTCAGCCGTCGCGGGACCCGCGTCGACCATCCGTGGTCGCGGAAGTGTCGGCGTACCTCGCCGGTGATCGTCGGTACCGCAAAGGACAAGAAATGCGAGCCCCGGGCCGGCTCGAAGCGGTCCACGGCATTGATCAGTCCCACGGTGGCTACCTGGATCAGGTCATCCAGCGGCTCGCCACGGCCAGCGAAGCGGCGCGCGATGTGTTCAGCCACCGGGAGATAACCGCTGATCAGCTGCTCGCGTTGGCGCCGCCGCTCAGGATCGTCGGCAGCAAGCTCGGCATAGCGGCGCTGCAGCGGGATAAGGTGGGCATACCCGCCGGAGAGGGTTCCGCCGGACGCGTGGACGGCTGTTGCAGGGGTCTCGGTCATCCGCAGCGTAGCCCCCAGCCGTTGATCCCCTTGCGAGCAGGACGCCCGACCTCAACGTACTGCGGGCTGGGACTGCTGACGGACGTGCCGATCCAGATGCTGGGCGAGCAGGCCGCGGCAATCCCCGACCGCCTGCTCGAGTAGTTCGCAGAGCTGTTCATCGTGGCGCGGTCCGCGGAACCGGTGGGTATGGCGTAACACGACGCGGAGCGTCGCGACGACCGAAAGCGCCGCGGGTTCCCACCCCGCGTTGCGCAGGCGCGCCCACCGGCGATCCCGCTGCTTTTCAAGCCGACTGAGCTGGGCTTCGATCCGCTCCAAGGCCTCCGGCAGGTCACGGCCTTGCGGGGCGGCGGCGACAGCGGCCCGCAGGCAGCATGCCATCACGGTGAGCGTGATGCGTGGATCCCGGCACCGGGTGCCGATCAGATCGGGAGCCAGCACCGCCAGCCGGGACCGGGCTGCGGGATCGACGATCTCGTCGTTGACCACGCGGGCGAGCTGGGCCAGGGCCGGATGGGTACACCTGGGATGGTCGCTGAACCGGGCTCCGGCGAGGACTGAGACGTACTCCATCAGACATGCGCCGTGCTCAGGGCTGTGGTGACCACCCCGGTCCAGCACCGGCAGCCCGTCGGGCTTACCCCCCACCGTCGCGGACAGTCGCCCGTCACTCCAGCTCATGGGTCTCGATCCTTCCGCTGGCGGGGTGGACAGACCGATCGTCCGCCTTCGGCGGCGGCGCGGCAAGCACTTTCGAATCGGCCGGCCACAAGAACGTCAAACTGTCGAGGCAGTATGATTTGGATCACATTGTGGATTCGAGAGATCACCGTTGTCTGTGACCAGGTCAGATCGCCTCCGGATCGCGCTCGTTACCGGTCGGGGTGAGGAGTAGCGGAGCTGGGCTAGCCGCAAGCCCCGATCATCCAGTGAGACCAGTTAATCGTCGGACTGGCTGATCGGGCGCCGCTTGGCCGTTCGACTCATCGGCCGTTCCCGCTCGTTCGCTCTGCGTGGAATTGGGCTCCGATCGCAGGTGCCGGGCTTTGTCAGGGGTGGGTGCGAGAAT
>QHBZ01000276.1 GCA_003244055.1 Pseudonocardiales bacterium
ATCAGGCCCCACTCGAAGCGGGTCCTTAACCGATCCTCCAGGGTGCCCAGCCCCTTGGGTGGACGGTCGGAGGAGATCACGATCTGCTTGTTCGCGTTGTGCAGTGTGTTGAAGGTGTGGAAGAACTCCTCCTGGGTGCCTTCCTTGCCCTCCAGGAACTGGATGTCGTCCACGAGAAGAACGTCAACGTCCCGGTAGCGGCGCTGGAAGGCCACCTTGCGGTCGTCGCGCAGGGAGTTGATGAAGTCGTTGGTGAACTCTTCGGTGGAGACGTAGCGCACCCGCATGCCGGGAAACAGCCGCTCCGCGTAGTGCCCGACGGCGTGCAGCAGATGTGTCTTGCCCAACCCCGACTCGCCCCAGACGAACAGCGGGTTGTACGCCCGCGCCGGCGCCTCGGCCACCGCCACCGCGGCAGCATGCGCGAAGCGGTTGGATGCGCCGATAACGAAGGTATCGAAGGTGTACTTCTCATTGAGCCTGGTCTGCGACCTTGGCGGCCGGGTCGACGCCGAGGCGGCCGGCCCGGCGAAAGTGGGCAGGATCTCGTTCACGGTGGCCACCGCGGCCTCCTTCTCGCTCTGCCCGCCAGAGTCGGCAACGCCGCCCGGCGCCGTCCCGTCCCGTGGCGTGCTGTCCCGGCCGTAGTTGTCAGATTCCACGGCCCCGGGTGCGGTGAACTGCGGCGGTAGCTGCGGTGGCACCGGCAGCGGGTGGTCGACCTTCACCGCGAGTGACACCTGACGACCCAGCCGCCGGGACAGTGCTGCGCTGATCGGTTCGCGCAATGCCCGTTCGATGGCGTCCTTGGCGAAGTCGCTGGGAGCCGCCAACAGCGCGGTGCCATCCAGCAGGCCGATCGGGCGGGTGACCCGCATCCAGGCACGTTGCTGAGGCGACAGCGTCCCGGTGGAGAGCTCCCGCACGACCTCGTTCCACACTTGGCCGAGATCGGATTGCCGCTCTGACACCCGCTGACTCCCCTTCCGCCGGTGGTGGACTTCAGGAGCGCAGCCTGTCCACAGAGTTATCCACAGCTGTGGATAACGGTGATCGCCGTTCTCCCCGTCTCCCCGACGTGCCAGCCTGCCGGGCGGCCTCCAGCAAGTTCGGGCGCCGCAAGCTAACAAGCCTGGGGTGCTGCCACAAGAACCCTCTGTAAGCAAGCACCATCGATGTAACGGCGTGTCGCCCGGACAGTGACGCGAGACGCTGGTTTTGACGGCTCGGGCCCCGGCCGCCTAGGCTCGGGCCGTCTCCCGCCCACCGGCGGGCATTCTTGCGCGCCCTCGCCCATGTCGACGCGCACCACAGCACCGGGAGAACGACAGCCGTGAGCAAGGGCAAGCGTACGTTCCAGCCGAACAACCGTCGCCGCGCGAGGACCCATGGGTTCCGGTTGCGCATGCGTACCCGCGCCGGGCGCGCGATCCTGGCGGCCCGGCGTCGCAAGGGTCGCATCGAATTGTCGGCCTGATCTTCTCCTGCCGGATATCTCGCGTTGCTGCCCGCTGCCGCCCGACTGACCCGCCGCGACGACTTCGCGACGGGGGTGCAGCGGGGCCGCCGGGCGGCGCGCGGCTCCGTCGTCGTCCATCTGGCCCGTGCCGGCGTCACTGATCCGCTACCGTCGGTGAGCCCCACCGTGACCTCGGAACTGGGTCCGAAAGTGGGATTTGTGGTCGGTCGGACGGTCGGTGGGTCCGTGGTCCGGCACCGGGTGGCGCGCCGGTTGCGGCATCTCATGCGGTCCCGGTTGGTGACCCTTCCGGCCGGATCGCTCGTGGTCGTGCGGGCGCTGCCGGCGTCGGCCGGCGCGAGTAGTGCGGCCCTGGGCGATGACCTCGACGGCGCGTTACGACGGCTGATCGGCTCCCGGTCCGCGGGCACGTCGAGCGTGGCAAACCCCGGCAGGCGACGATGACGATCCCGCCTACCGGGGCGCAACCCGCTGTTTCGAGGGATTCGACTGAGACAAGGGGTTCGACGCAGGCAGCCGGGCACACCGTTGCGACTGGCCCGGTGGTTCGGTTGTTGGTGGTCATCTTGCGGTTCTACCGCCGGTGGATCTCCCCGGCGCTGCCTCCGACCTGCCGGTTCTTCCCCAGCTGCAGCGCGTACGCGATCGAGGCACTGACCGTCCACGGGATGCTGCGTGGGTCGTGGTGGACGGTGCGACGACTACTTCGCTGCGGACCCTGGCACCCTGGAGGGATGGACCCGGTCCCTCCAGCGAGATCACCCCGCTCCCCCGCCGAGAGTGAGTCGTAGTGCTGAACTTCATCTACTACCCGGTATCGGCCATCTTGTGGTTCTGGCACAAGGCGTTCGGCTACCTGCTGGGTCCGGGCAACGGCTTCGGGTGGGCCCTGGCTGTGGTGTTCTTGGTATTCACCTTGCGCGCGGTGCTGTTCAAGCCGTTCGTCAGCCAGGTCCGATCGATGCGCAAGATGCAGGAGTTCGCGCCGGAGATCCAGAAGCTGAAGAAGAAGTACGGCGACGACAAGCAGAAGATGGCCGCCGAGATGCAGAAGCTGCAGTCCGAACACGGGGTTAACCCGTTGGGCGGCTGCCTGCCGGTGCTGGTGCAGATACCGGTGTTCATCGGCCTGTTCCACGTGCTGCGATCGTTCAACCGGCCGTCGCTGAGCCCCGAGATGAACCGTCAGACCGCTAACTACGTCTTCAGCGCCCTAGATGTGCAGTCGTTCCTGGACGCGCGGGTCTTCGGTGTGCCCCTGTCGGCGTTCATCACCGAACCCACCGAGTTGCTGACCCGGTATGGGGATATCTCCCGGTGGCAGATCGCCGTGGTGGCTGTTCCGTTGACCATCGTGGCCGGTGTGCTGACCCACCTCACCGCGAAGCAGTCGGTGGCTCGGCAGAACCCGGCGCAGATTGCCGCCAACCCGCAGGCCGCAATGATGAACAAGCTCATGGTGTGGCTGTTCCCGGTGGGTGTGGTAGCTGGTGGTCCGTTCTTCCCGTTGGCCATCCTCATGTACTGGCTGTCCAATAACTTGTGGACACTGGGCCAACAGCGGGTGGTCTACCAACGGATCGAGGCTGAGGACGCCGAGAAGAAGGAGGTCGCGATCGCCCAGCGGCAGGCTCTGGGTCCGCGACCAGGTCAGAAACCGATCCGATCGAAGAGGGACGGCGCCGGAAACCCGATTGCTGCGGTGGATGACGATGCCGCGGCCGGGATGGACCGCAGAGAATCGGGCTCAGCTGCGGCGACGTCGAACGGGGCTGTTTCGAACGGGGTCGGACCGAGCCAGCCGGGCGCATCAGAAGGGCCGTCGGGTGCTCAGGGCTCGGCGCGTGCGGACGGCTCCGCTCCACCTGGCATGATCCAGCAGCGGCCACGACCGCGGAAGAAGACAAACCGGAAGCGCCGCTGACGGGCGTGGTCCCCCGGAGAGGAGACAGTTGTGGCGGAGACGCTGGCGACTGAGGCAGTGGTCACTGAAGCGAACTCGGCGGTTGACGGTGACGACGAGGGTGGGAACGGCCAGTCGTTGCGCAACGCGCCGGCCAGCGAGGAACTTCTCGTCCAGGAGGGCGACGCTGCCGGTGACTATCTCGAACGACTACTTGACCTGGTGGATTACGACGGCGACATCGATCTTGACGTCGAGGCTGGCAGAGCGATGGTGAGCATCGATGGCGGAGCGGATCTAGCGAAGCTGGTAGGTCCTCGAGGCACGGTGCTGGAGGCTCTCCAGGAACTCACCCGGCTCGCGGTACAGCAACAGACCGGCGCTCGTAGCCGGCTGATGCTCGACATCGCTCAGTGGCGGGCTGCTCGGCGCGATGATCTCAGCAAGCTGGGCCGATCGATCGCGCAGCGGGTGCTCGATGACGGCGAGTCGGTCCGGTTGCAGGCGATGACCCCCTTCGAGCGGAAGATCGTGCATGACGCGGTGGCAGGTGTGGACGGGGTGCAGAGCGAGAGTGAGGGTGAGGAGCCGCAACGCTGCGTCGTGGTGTCCCCATCTCCCTGACCTTCGCCCATCTGACCTGCGCCCATCCGGTCTGAACTCCGCCGATCTGCGCTTGCCTGATTCGGTTTTTACCCGCCTGATCGGTCGATGTTCCACGTGAAACAGCCGATATCGTTGGACGTTCATGCAGCCGCTCGGGCGATCTTCGGTGATCGGTACCCGCTCGCGGAGCGGTACGCCGAGCTGCTCGCAAGCTCCGGAGTCGACCGAGGACTCATCGGCCCTCGAGAGGGCGACCGGCTGTGGGAACGCCACCTCCTGAACTCCGCCGTACTTTCTGAGCTCGTGCCACAGGGCTGTCGGATTCTCGACGTGGGCTCAGGAGCGGGATTGCCGGGGATACCGCTCGCGCTCGCCCGCCCGGACCTGTCGATTGTGCTGCTGGAGCCGATGGCCCGGCGGGTGGCGTGGTTGCGGGAAGTGGTCGAAGCACTCGGGCTGACCGTGCAGGTTCATCGTGGACGCGCCGAGGACCCGCTGGTGCGAGATGAGCTCAGCGGCAACGACATCGTGACTGCCCGGGCGGTCGCCCCGCTGGGACGCTTGACGAGTTGGTGTCTCCCCCTCGTGGCACCGGGCGGCCAGCTGCTCGCGGTCAAGGGCGCCAGTGCCGATGACGAGGCCGCTCGGGACGATGTCGCAGTGCGGGCGGCCGGGGGGGCGGCCGTGGAGATCGTGCACTGCGGTGTCACGATTGTGCAGCCCCCCACGACCGTCATCGTGGTGCGTCGGCTGGCCCAGCGTGTCCCTCGCTCAGCGAAGGCACGAAGGAGGAAGGATCGGTGAGCGTGAGCGCCCCGAAATGGCCAGACAGTGCGACCCGACCCGACAGCACGACCCGACCGGATCACGCGACCCGACTCGACAGCCCGACTCGACTCGACTACGGAGTCGTTGCGGCACAGGACGGGGTGACCTCCGAGCTGCCCGCTGCGGCACATCTAGGTGTTTCACGTGAAACCGCGTCCAACGATGGCGCGTTAGTCAGATCGGGACCGCGGCATGCCCTCAAACGCTCGTTGCAGCCGACTGGACCCAAGTTTCCTGAGGCTGGACCCATCTTTCCCGAGACTGGACCCATCTTTCCCGAGACTAGACAGAGTGGAGCCCATCACGTGCCCTGTCCCCCTAGCGCCCCTCCAGGAGCCGCTGGAGGCGTCTCAGCCCACGCACTGCCTTCTGGAGTCGGGTGGACGCCGATCGCGGAGGAGGCGGAGCGGGCCACTCGGGTGAAGCATCCCACCGACCAGCTGCCCCGCCCGGCCCGACGGCGGGTACTGGCCGTGGCCAACCAGAAGGGCGGTGTCGGTAAGACCACGAGCACCGTCAACCTTGCCGCTGGACTGGCCCTGCATGGGCTGCGCACTCTTGTCGTTGACCTGGATCCGCAGGGAAACGCTTCCACCGCGCTGGGTATCGAGCACCGCGCCGGCACCCCGTCGGTATACGAGGTGTTACTCGGGGAGATCGGGATCATCGACGCGGTCGCCGTGAGTCCACAATCGTCAAACCTGCTGTGCATCCCCGCTACCATCGATCTCGCCGGCTCCGAGATCGAGCTGGTGTCCATGGTGGCCCGGGAGTCGCGCCTGTGCCGGGCACTGTCCGGTGTCGCACTCGACGAGTTGTGTGTCGACTTCGTCTTCATCGACTGTCCCCCGTCGCTGGGGCTGCTCACGGTGAACGCGCTGGTCGCCGCTCCCGAGGTGCTGATCCCGATTCAATGTGAGTACTACGCGTTGGAGGGGCTCGGTCAGCTACTCCGCAACATCGAGCTGGTGCAGGCGCACCTCAATCCTGCACTGATGGTGTCCACAATTCTGCTGACGATGTACGACGGGCGCACCAAGCTGGCCGACCAGGTCACCTCCGAGGTCCGCGAACACTTCGGCGACCAGGTCCTGCGAACCGTGATTCCGCGCAGCGTGAAGGTCTCGGAAGCGCCGGGCTTCGGGCAGACGGTGCTGGTCTACGACCCCGGTTCCCGGGGGGCGCTGAGCTACCTGGACGCTGCTCGGGAAATCGCCCTGGATCAGCGCTTCCTGGATCGTGGCAACCTCAACCACACCAGCGGTGGCGGCGGCCAGCCAGGCGGTCGCGAGGTGTCTCGCTGATGCCCCCGAGCAGCGCGCTTTCCCACCCGCCTGGCTCCTCCGCTGCTGGAATACAGCGCAAAGGGGGGCTCGGACGCGGCCTGGCCGCGTTGATCCCTACTGGACCGGTCGGCACCGCGGATGATCCAGAGTCGCGGCTGCGTTCAGCCGGTCACGTGGAATCCCCGACTGGTCAGATCGCCGGTGCGGTCTACCAAGAGGTTCCGATGGCGGCCATCATTCCCAACCCCCGCCAGCCGCGACAGGCGTTCGACGAGGAGGCGCTGGCCGAGCTCGCGCACTCCATCCGTGAGTTCGGGCTGCTGCAGCCCATCGTGGTCCGGCCACTGCCGGCCGAGCCGGCGAACGGGCCACTGCCGGCCGAGCCGGCGAACGGGCAAGTGGGTGCTGATCGCTACGAACTGATCATGGGTGAGCGGCGGTGGCGGGCGGCGCAGCTGGCCGGGCTGGATCGCATCCCGGCGATCGTGCGGGGTACTGCCGACGAGGCGATGCTGCGCGACGCGTTGCTGGAGAACATCCACCGGGTGCAGCTCAACCCGTTGGAGGAGGCAGCCGCCTACCAGCAGTTGTTGGAGGACTTCGGCGTCACGCACGAGCAGCTGGCGTCGCGGATCGGCCGCAGCCGCCCGGTGATCACCAACACGATCAGGCTGCTCAAGCTGCCGGTTGCGGTGCAGCGGCGGGTTGCGGCCGGAGTGCTCTCCGCCGGACATGCCCGAGCGCTGCTCAGCCTGGAGGAGTCGCTCGCCCAGGAGACACTGGCGGCGCGGATCGTTGCCGAGGGACTATCGGTACGGGCCACCGAGGAAGCAGTCACGCTCAGCCGTACGGAGCCTGGTCAGAGTCCCCCGAAGCCGGCCGCAACCCGGCCGATGCGGGCGCCGGGGTTGCAACAGCTCGCCGAGAACCTCTCCGACGCGTTCGACACCTGCGTCAAGGTGGAACTGGGTCGCCGCAAAGGCCGCATAGTCGTGGAGTTCGGCTCAGTAGACGACCTGGAACGCATCGTCGCCCTCATGACCCCCACTGACCGCCTCCGCTGCCACACGAGACAGCAGGGGTTGTGATGTGCAGGACTCGGAACGGGGTTATCCGCGGGCGATGGCTCGTTCGATGAGGGTGGCGTAGATGGTGCCCAGGTGTGCGCCGTCGGATTCGATCGCCATCGGCAGCAGTGATGTCTCGGTGAGTCCAGGAGCGACGTTGACCTCGAGGAACTGAGCCACTCCGTCCGGGGTGACCACCATGTCGGTTCGGGACACATCGCGCAGCCCGAGTATCCGGTGCGCGCTGACTGCCAGGTCGGCTACCGCGGCCGCCGTTGCGGTGTCGAGCCGAGCCGGGGCGTGGAAGGTCGCCAGCCCAGCGGTGTAGCGGGCAGCGAAGTCGTAGAACCCGGATGTGGGCTCGATCTCCACTGCGGGTAGCGCCCGGGGTCCGTCCGATCCGTCCAACACGGTGACCGCGACCTCGACGCCCTCGACGAAACTCTCCGCGAGCACCGAGTCCCCGTAGGCCAGGCAGCCCACGACGGCGCCTGGTAGGTCGGCGACCTCGCGCACCAGGTGCAGGCCCAGCGCGGAACCACCCTGGGGCGGCTTGAGAATCAGCGGCAGGCCGAGCCGGGCCACCAGCGCGTCGAGCACATCTTGGGCTCCGAGGTCGCGGAAGGTGGCGTGGGGCAGCGCGATCCAATCGGGAGTGCACAACCCGGCGCGGGCCAGCTCGTCCTTGGCTGTCGGCTTGTCCCAGGCCCGGCGGCAGGCCCGCGGATCGGTGCCCACATAGGGCACCCGCAACATCTCCAAGACCGACTGGACGGCGCCGTTCTCCCCCGCCCCGCCGTGCAGCGCGACGACGACGGCGTCCGGTCTACCGCTGGTGAGACGGCTGAGTAGCTTCGCGTCGATGTCCCATTCCTCGACGTGCAGGCCGGTGTCCCGCAGCGAGCTGGACAGCCTGCGCCCGGAGCGCAGCGACACATCCCGCTCGTGCGATAGCCCACCAGCCAGCACTGCGACGGTGCGATCGGTCACCCGAAAACTCCTCCGTGGACTTGCCGGCCGAGCCGGCAATCAGATTCGGCGTCACGCGGTGTCCGGGGACGGGGACTGCGGGCCGAACACCGTGCGTGGGCGCAGGCTACCGAACGTGCGCTGCAGCTCCAGCTCGTTGTCCAGCACCGTGGCCAGCCGGCGAACCCCTTCGGTGATCCGTTCCGGCGTCGGGTAGCAGAACGACAGCCGCATCAGCCGCGCTGCCGCCGACCTGTCCGACTCGGCGTAGAAGGCGGTCCCCGGCACGTAGGCCACCCGCTGGGTCACCGCCCGGGGCAACATCGCCTTGGTGTCCAAGCCTTCGGGGACCGTGAGCCAGACGTAGAACCCGCCCGCGGGACGGGTCCACCGGCACCCCGGTGGCAGGTGGTGCGCCAGCGCTTCGAGCATGGCGTCCCGACGGATCCGGTAGGCCTCCTGGTAGGTCTTGATCTGGCCCTTCCAGTCGTGCGCGGCCAGGTAGCGGGCCACCACGAACTGGGTGAAGGTCGGGGGGCACAGGGTCGCCGACTCCGCGGCCAGCACCAGCTTCTCCCGAACCGCGTGCGGGGCCAGCGCCCAGCCCACCCGCAGGCCGGGCGCGAAGGTCTTCGAGAACGAGCCCAGGTAGACCACATTGTCCGGGTCCGCGGCGCGCATCGCCGGGTAGGTCTGGCCGTCGAAGCCGAGCAGTCCGTAGGGGTTGTCCTCGACGATCAGCACCTGATACTCGGCGCATAACCGCAGCACCTCGGCGCGGCGTGGCACGGCCATTGTGACGCCGGCCGGATTGTGAAAGTTCGGGATCGTGTACAGGAACTTGGCGGTGCGGCCCTGGGCGCGCAGCGAGCACAGGGCGGCGTCCAGTTCGTCGGGTATCAATCCGTCGTCGTCCATCGGCACCTGCACCACCTGCGCCTGGTAGGAGGCGAAGGTGGTCAGCGCCCCGACGTAGGACGGGGCCTCGGCGAGCACCACGTCTCCCGGGTCGCAGAAGATCCTGGTCACCATGTCCAGCGCCATCTGGGATCCGACGGTCACGGTGACGTCGTCGGCGTGCGCCCGGATCCCCTCCATGGCCATCACCTCGCAGATCCGCTCGCGCAGCTCCGCGGTGCCTTGCGCCGAGCCGTACTGCAGCGCCGTCATCCCCTCGGTGGCGACCATCTGGGCCAGCTCGTCAGCCAACGAGTCCAACGGTAGGGCCGGCAGGTATGGCATGCCACCGGCCAAGGACACCACCTCGGGGCGGCTGGCCACCGCGAACAGTGCACGGATCTCGGACGCGGTCATGCCCGCGGTGCGCTGGGCGTAGCGGTGCAGGTGCGGGTCGAGATCTCGTTGGGTGGGCCGCTTTCGGTGGGGCTGGTTAGGCGTGGGTGTCGAGGTCATGTGGGCGCCTTCGCTGCGGGTCCGGGTCCCCTGGCAGTGTAGAGGTCAGCCCGACTGCGCCAACCGTCTTCACTCCAGGCGGCCAGCGGCATATGCTGCGCCAGCCGCTATGCCCACCGCTGGCGGCCGCGCGGGGAGTTCAGGGAGGTCCGGTGTCACGTCGAGTGGTCGGCGTCACCCTGGACAATCTCAATCTGCTGCCGAAACAGTGCCGGCAATGCGTGTTCTGGGAGCTTGCCCCGCATATCCGGGAGCAAGCGGAGGACTTCGGCCAGATTGAACTGGAGAAGGAGTCCTGGGTCTCCGGCGTGCTGCTGGAGTGGGGTTCCTGCGGGCGGATCGTGATGTCCGGAGACGTGCCGGCCGGCTACGTGCTCTACGCGCCTCCCGGCGCGGTGCCGCGGGCGTCGGCGTTTCCCACCTCGCCGGTCAGCGCCGATGCCGTGTTGCTCACCGCGTTAAAGGTGTTGCCGGAGTTCGAGGGCGGCGGTTTGGGCCGGATCCTGGTGCAGGCGGTCGCCAAGGATTTGACCCGGCGCGGGGTGAAGGCCATCGAAGCCTTTGGCGATGCCCACCCCGCTCACGACTCCAGCTGCGTCATCCCGGCCGAGTTCCTGCAGCAGGTCGGCTTTAAGACGGTGCACGCGCACTCGCGCTGGCCCCGGCTTCGTCTGGAGCTGCGCACCGCGCTGACCTGGAAAGAAGACGTCGAGGCTGCCTTGGAGAGGCTGTTGACGTCAGTGACGCTGCACAATGTCGAGCCGAGCCTGCGACCGGCCTGACAGGGTCTACTCCGCTCGGGCGAGTTCACCGCGTAGCAGATCGGCGAAGGTGAACGTGCCGGTGGGTTGGTCGTTCTCGCCCAGCAGGTACAGGCGCTTGACGGCGACCACCACCCCCTCGGCGACCACATCGCGGAAGGCCGGCTCAAGGATTTTGCGGCGGTCCTCGGGGTTGGTCAGGTAGCCGAGTTCGATCCGCACCGCGGGCATCCGCGTCATCCGCAGCAGCTCCCAGGTCTTGGGATGGGTTCCGCAGTCGAGCATCCCGGTGCGGGCGGTCAGCTCGCGTTGAATGACCTCGGCCAGCGCCTCACCCAGCGTGGAGCTGGTCCCGTTGCTGGTGCCGAAGTGAAACGTCGCCAAGCCATGTGCCAGCGTCGTGGGGTGGCGGTCGGTGTGCAGGGACAGCACAAGGTCCGCGCCCGCGGTGTTGGCGAAGGCGGCGCGCTCGGCTTCGGTGGGGTTGGTGTCGCGGCTGTGGGAAAGCAGCGCCTCCATCCCGGTGGCCGCCATCCGACCAGCTAGCCGCTCAGCCAGGTCCCACATCAGGTCTGCCTCGCTGGCTCCGTCGACGACGATGCCTTCTTCGGAGCCGCCGTGGCAGGGATCGATGATGATCCGCTTGCCGCGCAATGCCGGCCCGGCCCGGCGAGCCCGCTCCTGCTCGCGAAGCAGCACCGGCCGACCACCGCGGACCTTGGGCTGTAGCTGGCGCAGCGCCCGCAAGGTGGCCGGCCCGCATACACCGTCGGCCAGCAGGCCATAGTCCCGCTGGAAACTGCGCAGCGCGATCTCGGTCTGCGGGCCGAAGATCCCGTCCGCCCGGTCGGCGTCATAGCCCAGCTCGAGCAACCGTTCCTGCAGCGTGCACACGTCGTCGCCGCGCATCGGGCAGGCCACGAGATAGCTCAGCAGGCGACATCCGAAACCCAGACGCGCGTCACACAAGGCCTGGTAGGTGGCCCGCCCGACGATGCCATCGCTGATCAGACCGCGGCGCTGCTGGAAGGAGCGGACGGCGTGCTCCATGGGGATGTCGAAGCGGTCCGGCTCCGCGGCTGTCTCGGCGCTCGATGTCGACGACGGTGGGAGCAACCCCTGCGAGGTCAGCAGCGCTCGCAGCGCCGCCACCGTCTGCCCGGTTTCGCCGCGGCGGAGCAGCTGCATTCAACCTCACTTCAGTTCGGCGTGGAAACTGCTACGGTGCGGGCTGCCACTGATGCTTGCCCCCGCCGGACAGGACGTGTCCCGAGGTAATCGGTTGCCTGCCGTGGCGTTCGGCCTAGCCGCCGCTCATCGAGGCAGGGCTGCGGATCAGCTCAGGTAGTCGGCCAGGTCGGCCAGCAGCGCTGCCTTGGGCTTGGCCCCGACGATCTGCTTCACCGGCTTGCCGCCAGAGAAGAGAATCATGGTCGGGATCGACATGATCTGGTAGTCCCGTGGGGTGCTGGGATTGGCATCGATGTCCATCTTCGCGATGATGATCTCGTCGGCGTGCTCCGAGGCGATCTCCTCAAGCACTGGCGCCACCTGCTTGCACGGGCCGCACCAGGATGCCCAGAAGTCCACCAGCACCGGCTTGTCGCTGCCGAGCACCTCGTCGGCGAACGAATCATCGGTGACGTTTACGGTCGGATTGTCTGCCATCTCATCTCCTGTTTGCGGTCCTGCGTGCGGTTATGTGCGGGGATTACTGCGTTCCGGGTACGGAATGGGTGATCAGGACTTGGCGCCGTAGCCGCCACCGACGAACTCGGCGGCCACCTGGGCGCGCGGATCTGCGGCGTGCTCAGCGAGCCAGCGTTCGGCGTCGATCGCGGCCGCGCAGCCGGTGCCCGCGGCGGTGACAGCTTGCCGGTAGGTGTGGTCCACCAGGTCGCCGGCCGCGAAGACGCCCTCCACACTGGTAGCCGTGGACGGCGCGGTCACGAGCACGTAACCGGCTTCGTCGGTGTCCACCTGATCGCGGACCAGTTCGCTGCGCGGGTCGTGCCCGATCGCCACGAACATGCCGCTGACGTCCAGCGTCGCGCCGTCGGAGAGCTCCAGGCCGCTGACCCCGCCGTCGCCGACTACCCGGTCGACGGTCACCCCGGTGCGCCAGCGGATCTTGTCGTTGTCCCGGGCGCGCTCGATCATGATCTTCGAGGCGCGGAACTCGTCGCGTCGATGCACCACGGTCACCGATCGCGCGAACTTGGTCAGGAAGGTGGCCTCCTCCATCGCGGAGTCTCCGCCGCCGATGACGGCGATGTCCTGGTCGCGGAAGAAGAAGCCGTCGCAGGTGGCGCACGAGCTGACGCCGCGGCCGAGCAGTTCCTGCTCTCCGGGGACATTGAGGTAGCGGGGCTGTGCGCCCATCGCGAGGATCACCGACCGGGCCAGATAGGTGGTTCCATCCACCACGACCCGCTTGATGTCACCGGCGAGTTCGACCGAGGTGACGTCTTTGGGCTGCAGCTCCGCACCGAAGCGCTCAGCTTGGGCCCTGAACTGCTCCATCAGATCCGGACCCATGATTCCGTCGCGGAACCCCGGGTAGTTCTCCACGTCGGTCGTGGTCATCAAGGCACCGCCGTACCGGCTTCCCTCGAAGACCAGCGGATCCAGTTGGGCCCGCGCGGTGTAGATCGCGGCGGTGTATCCTGCCGGACCTGAGCCGATGATGATGACGTCCCGGATCTGATCGCTCACGTTGGCCACAACACGATCCTACGGACCGATGTTCCCGCCCCCGCTGGCTGCACTCCAAGTACCGCCAACCCGGGCCGCCAGCGCTCTCAACAGCCACCAACGTCAGGTCTTGGCGCGGCGCGCGTGCTCAGGCCGCAGTCCCAGTCCTCGGAACTCAGACGGTAGCGAACATCGGTGAACAACCGCGCCGCGTTGTTGAGTTGGCGGCCGACATCAACCGGTCGCTGGTCCGCGTCGCCGTAGTGGTCGGCACGTCGCAGCGATTGGGCACGTCGTGAACTCGACAGTACGGACATTTGCCTGGGCGGAAACGTCCGTACTGTCGAGTTCACGACGTGCCCAACCGCGCTGGCGTCCCCGGAACCATTCGTCACGTCTACCGCCGACGGACGTGCGGCGCCGATCGCTCAGGAAAAGGCATTCAGCGGGCTCAGCGGGGCTATGGCGGGGCCGTTTACCCTGCTGAGCCCGCTGAATGCGGGTCGGTCGGGTTAGAGGTCGTCGGTGCGCAGGGCGGTGGTGAAGGCGGCCCACTGGGTGGAGGGGATGATCAGGGCGGGGCCGGTGGGGTTCTTCGAGTCCCGCACGGCGCGGTGCCCGCCGTCGAGATCGGCGACCTCCACGCAGCTTGCTTGGCCGTTGCTGCGGGTGCTCTTGCGCCAGGTGGCGCTGGACAGGTCGGTTGTGCTCACTTCTCTAGCTCCCTTGCCACTTGAGTGATCAACTCCTGAGAAGCCCTCTCATCCAGAGAGGACTCCCAGATGTTTTTGAACGCCGTGTTATACCGAGCGACTTCGTGGGGTTTGTCCAGGTAGAGAGCTCCGGTGAAGCTTTCGACGTAGACCGTGGGCGGCTCGGTGTCGTGGCCGTTGCCGTTGAGCGGGAACCGCAGAATCTCGAATGTCCCGGACATGATGCCGTGATGCAGCCCAGCGCCGAAGGGGATAACCCGGAGGGACACGGTGGGCAGCTCGCTGACCTCCACCAGCCGCTTGAGCTGGCCGCACGCGGCCTCCTCGCCCCCCACCGGGCGGTGCAGGATGGCCTCGTTGAGGACCACGTCGAACATCGGCGGGTTGGTGACCCTGGTCAGGAGTGCCTGGCGCGCCAGGCGAACGTCCACCCGTCGTTCGATCTCGGCGTCGTCTACGCCCGGGTTGTCCGCCCGGATCACCGCGCGTGCGTAGTCCTCGGTCTGGAACAGACCGGGCACCAGTTCGGACTCGTACCAGCTGAAGTGGGACGCGGCCTCCTCCAACCCGATGTAGACGTCGAAGTACTCCGGGATGGCGTCACCGTAGGAGTGCCACCAGCCGCGGGCCTTGGTTTCCTTGGCCAGGCCCATCAGCGCCTCGGTGATGTCCTGCGGCGCGCCGTAGACCTTGCACATCGCCTC
>QHBZ01000277.1 GCA_003244055.1 Pseudonocardiales bacterium
AGCTCGACGAGTTCGGCGGCCTATTGACCTTCCCGGTCGCCAAGCAGCACTACTACGCCGGCAGTACCTACGCGCTGCTCGGCGAGGCTGAACGCGCCCAAGAGAACTCTCTACTGGCTATCGGCATGTACGAGACTGGCCTGGTCGAGCTGCGCTCGTACGGAGATGAGGCGTTGGCCCGGGTCGACGTGACGACGGCACGACTAGTGCTCGGCGACCTCGACGGAGCCCGCGAGGCGCTAACGCCAGTACTCGATCTGCCCCCCGGACACCGCATTGAACAGCTTGCAGTCGGGATCGGTCGCGTGCGTTGCGCGCTTGCCGCACCTCGGTACGCCCGGGCCCAGCTCGCTCGCGTGATCATCCAGGAAGTTGACCACTACCAGGCGGAGTCAGCGGCGCATTCACTACTGTTGACGCGATGACGACAACCCAGACTCTCGCCGTTCTCAGCGAAGCGTGTTCGCGTACCGGTTTCGATGCCTCAGCCGCGGTGCCACTCCATCAACATGCGGCGACACTGTATCTATTCGAGGCTGACCGCGTTGTCGTTCGACTGAACCACGATATTGAGGACCGCAGACGCGCACGGGCCGGTGTGGAACTCACCCGGTGGCTGACGCGGCAGGGCTTCCCAACTGTCGCACCGACAGATCATGAACAGCCGCTCGACTTGGGCGACTACAGCGTGACATTGTGGCGCTACTACCCCCAGAACGACCGACCGAAACCGACCGCCGATCACCTCGGGGCGATGCTGCGGCAATTGCATGCGCTGCCGGCGCCACCTGTAGAACTCTCCCCGTATCAGCCGCTTAAGCACTTCAGCGACTCGGTGACGGACAGCACCTCCCTGTCGACGGGAAATCGCGACTGGCTGCTCGGTCGACGGACCAAGCTACTCGGCGAGTACGAGCGACTTGATTTCCCCTTAGGGTCCGGCTGGATCCACGGTGATGCCTACCCGGGGAATACGCTATGGGACGACGAACGGGCACTATTGGGTGACTGGGATGAGGTCGGTACCGGTCCGCGAGAGCTTGACCTGGTAAATACACATCAGGGAGCACGGTTCGGCAGATCCCAGACTGAGCGAGACGCATTCACCGCGGCATATGGCTACGACGTCACGGCGTGGTCAGGTTACCCCGTGCTGCGGGAGATGCGAGACCTCCACACCCTCGGGTCCTACATTCTGCTGGCTGATGCTGGAAACGAACGAGCCGCAATCCAGTTAGGGTTCCGGGTCGACACACTCAAGCGGGGCGACTCAAACGCACTATGGAATGCTCGATGAGTTCGCAATCAGTTGCGGCGCGGATGGCGTCCACACCCGGTGATCAGGTTGGCATTAAGTAATATACTTTCAGTGCGTGGAATTGACCGGCCTGGATATGGGAAAGCTAGGAGTGTCAGTCAGCGCGCTTGCTGCTTGTACAAGGGCCCAGGTACCGATCCCTGCCGGTGACGGTCACACCCGGGGGCCGATTAAGAATGGGAGCCCTCCCGGGTAGTGAAGTCTGCAAGGAAGATCAGACGGCAGCGCTCGCACGGCGGGGTGGCTGGTTGTGCTGGATCGCGGCCATGGGCAGCGTGGCGCCGCATCGGGCTTGAGTACGGCTCTGGGTCCTATCAAGGCGCACCTGGCAGTCTGGGGTGGACATCGCCCACCGCGCCGAGCGGCTCACCATGCACCTTCTTTCCGTAGGTGTCATACGCTGGGAGTCAGATCTGGGGCTTGTCGTCATTCCCATGGTTTTCGCTGTCGCGAGTGGTCCCAGGGGTGGCCTTCGTGACTTGCGCCGTAGCGTGTTTGAGTGAGATGCCGACCTCGGTGGCGTCGACTTCATAGGCGTAGCGCTGGTCGCCGTCGGTGGTTTTCCATTCGCGTTGTCGCAGCGCGCCGGTGACGAGCACGTGGGTGCCTTTGGTGAGAGATTCGGCGACGTTCTCGGCGGCTTGGCGTCGGATCCTGCAGGGCAGGAACGTCGTCCCCATGTCCACCCACTGGCCGGTAGCCGGGTCGTAGCGGCGCTCGTTGGCCGCGACGGTGAAGCTCGCGACGGCGATTCCGGTGGAGGTGAAGTGCAACTCGGGGTCGGTGACCAGGATGCCAACGAGGGTGATCTCGGCTAGTTCGGCCATGACAGATCAGGTCCCCTTCTTGGGATATATTGCTCATGGTTCCCGGTCAGGTGCCACGGTGTGCGGCAGGACAATCGCTCTCCTGGCGAGAATCTCGCCATCGATGATGGTTGCACCCATTGCCTCGCCGGGCGATCAGTCGCTGCCCAGCCGCAATGAGCCGCTGTGTGTAGTGCGCCTGTTCGGCAGTGGCACTATTGTCTATGAATGCGCATACCAAGCGATGCAATTTCCCGCGCCAGTTCAGCTAACAGGTGCCAGCGTTCCTTGATCACGACTGAACTTTCTTAGTTTCTTTTGTCTTTGCTTGCGAGCGTCACAGTTCCACTTGTGATTTCTCGAACTCCGGTACCGTCCCTGTGAGATGCGATGCGCGCCGTTGTCATCCTCGTCGCATCCTCCCGGGCTAACCCAAGCGTATGCATCAGCTCATCAACCTTCCCCGGTTCCATGATTGCCTCCCAAGTAAAAGCTGGCGTAATGGATAACCACACGTTTCCCTGTCGCGCGATCACGATCACCGTTGCATTTACCCCGCTGCTGCCTTTCACTGAAACCTTGCGATGCACTGAACCGGTGTACGTGGCCTGCCCAGTAGTCGCGTCTTGCGGCTGAGACTGCTGCTTCAAGGGCTTAGTCACGTGGCACCCCTACCAACCCGGAGTAGGCGAGAAGGCGCGCCAACAGGGACGTCCGCCGCCCGAGGCTGTCGAGTCTTGAGGGCGTTGCGTCCGCCGGCGCGGGCAGACCAAGCCGGAAGACGATGCCCGTCGGGGCATGCATCGCGTAGGCCATCTCTGATTCCTCCTTAGGAGCGATGGCGACCGAGGGCGTGGGGTGGCAGAGGACGACACCGCTTGCACAGAAACTACACTAGGAATCCTGGTAGAGATACCTGTTGGTCTAGAT
>QHBZ01000278.1:0-3201 GCA_003244055.1 Pseudonocardiales bacterium
CGAAAGCCCCTGCGCCTGGACGGCTTGTAGGACCCGCGCGGCGCTGACGAGCACCCCGTCGAGGCCCCGTTCCATCGACGTCACCGAGAACGGGGTGACCGACAGCGCCTCGACCTGGGCGTAGAACGTCTCGTGGTAGTGCCGGAACTGCTCGAAGTGCGCGAGGTCGCGCGGCCGTGCCCAGTTGCCGAGTGAGACGACCAGGCCAGGGCGCTTCGGGTCACGACCGACCCGGGAGGACGCCTGGATGTACTCGGCGGTGTTCTTCGGCTGGCCGACGACCAGCATCAGCCCGAGCCGGGTGACGTCCACGCCGACCTGGAGCATCGACGTGGCCAGGATCGCGTCGTACGGGTTCATCTCCCGCGTGCGCATGGGTTTCTTGGCCTCCCGCAGCGCGCTCAGTTCCCGCTTGCCCGCGGTGGAGTCGAAGTACGGGTCGAAGGCCACCGCCATCTGGTCCAGCGTCGCGGTGATGTCGGCGCTGGCGACCCGCGAGGTGAGTTCGGCGACGTGCAGGGCGCCGAAGTTCGTGCCGGTCCGGCGCGGCAGCAGCGACCACGGCCGGCGTTTGGCCAGCGCGGTCTGGACGTCGTCGCCCATGTACCGGGCCATTCCGGCCAGCTCGCGGGTCGCGCTGAAGTAGCCGACCAGCGCCAAGTAGGGGTCGGCGGCCGGGCCAGACCGGTCGAGCAACAGTTGTCCGGCGGCCATCAGGATTTCGGCGACTCGGATCTCCGCCGTGGTGAGCCGAACCCCCGTGGTGCTCAGACCGATGTAGCGCCGGCCGGGGAACTCCTCGCAGATGGGTTCTTCCTTGGAGAAAAACGTCTTCCCCACATCGAGCACCTGCGGGGGAAAGATCGTGACATCGCGTCCGTAGAGGGCTCGTACCTGGTCGGGTGCGTTGCGCGCGGTCGCGGTGGAGGCGACCAGCAGCGGCCGGACGGGATCGCCGTCGGCAGTGCGCCACGCGGTCATCACGTCGATGGCTACTTCGAACATGCCGACGGTCGTGCCGAGCGCACCCGTGATGAGGTGCAGCTCGTCCTGGATGATCAGATCCGGCGGACGCAACCGGGAGACGGGGCGGACGGCTGCCGCGGGCAGGCCGTTCTTCTCGGGGTGCTTGTTGCCGTCCTTGATGTCGCAGTACCGGTAGTCGGGGTGCACAAAGCCGTGGCGTGCACAGCGTTTGGACACGTAACCGAACAGGGAGGCCGCTTCGCCCTCCCGAGCGAGACGGGCGAACTTGTCCACGGTGGCGATGAGGAACTCCGGCGTGAGCCGGTAGATCTCCTCGTCGACAGTCAATACCGGCAGCCCCTCAGCAGCCACTCCGCCTTCGGCGAACGGGCACCTGGCCAGGTCGTCCCCGCAGTAGACATAGACCCGGCGTTTCGCGTTATCCGCCCGGACGTCCCACGCGCCGATCTTGCTGCCGCACCACGGGCAACGCTGGATCTGCAACACGGTGAGCCGGTATCCGCCGCCCGCGTTGGCCTTTGTCAGCTGGGCCGCTGCCTCGTCGTAGCGCTTGGGGCTCACGTCGGTCCCGACCCACAGCCCGATCCGGAACGGCTCGCTGCCCCACGTGGCCGGGTCGTTGATCCGCGCAATCTCCGCCGCGCAGACCAACGCGGTCGCGCGCTGGAACTGCTGCGCGGTGAGCAGTCGCAGCGTGTACCGCATCAGCACGGCCACCCCGGTGGTGCCGTCCAGCGGACCGTCCGGTGTCGCCACGATGCCCTGTCGCCGCCGGATGGCGAAGGTGTACGCGGCGAGGCCGAGGTACGCCTCGGTCTTGCCGCCACCAGTGGGGAAGAACAGCAGCTGAGCCTTGGCGAGATCACCGGAACGTTTCCCGGCGGCCGGATCGGTCAGCAATGGGAGTTGCATGAGGACGAAGGCGAGCTGGAACGTGAACCACGAATGCGCCTTCGGGCCCTCGGCGAGCACCGCAGCGCGGGCCGCATCGATGCCCATCTTCGGATTCGCCGCGCGCAGCTGGGCGACTTGGGACTGGATGCGCTGGTCGGCCATCACCTGGTTCATGAACCGGAAACAGCGCAACGCCTCGTCGTCGCCGAGCAGATGCTCCAGGCCCTCGCCGAGCTGACGCGCCACCTTGCGCGCTTCGCTGACCGCGTCCTGGCCTTCGCCCCGCAGATGCTCCGGCAACGCGTCAGCTTGCTGCTGCTGCCCGTCGAGCCAGGACTGGTAGGCCGCGACGATGGGTGCCAACCCGGCGCGGAGCTCCTCGCGGCTCGCCGTTGCCAACGCCGTCATGTCGAGCAGCGCTGTGCTGATCTCCTCGGCCGTCGTCTGGGGCGTCTGGCAGGTCGGCAGCCACGTCGTGTAGACCTCGCTGGCCCGTCGCGCGTCCATGGCGACCTTCCAGTCGACCGAGCAGGTGCGCCCCATGGCGAACTCCAGCCGGTCGCGGTACTGGAGCTTCAGCCGCCGCAACTCGTCGTCCCGCTCCCACCGAGTGTCCTCCAGCGCGTCGGCGACCGGCAGGAACACCGCCGCACCGTTGGCGCTGACGGCGAGTTTGGTCTGGTAGAGCCACGCGCTCACCGGGATCCTGCGGGGTGTCTCCCGGTCGTTGCACAGCGCCACCTCGATCAGCCGACACCCGCGTCCGGTCTCGTCATGGCGGTCGACACGCAAGACCACTGTGTCCTTGAGGTGGAACGTCGTGGTGCTTTTCGGGTCGAGATCGGCGACGATGATCGTCGTGGTGATCTCGATGGGGGTGCGCTTGTACCTGCGGAAGGTCTGTTTCTCCTCCTTGTCCCGCACCGGCTCGTACTGCCCCCATGACGCGGTCACGGTGAACGAGTCGAGATCGTCAGGGATCTGGCAGCGCAGCCCCATCGACGCGGGGATCATCAGACCACGCCTCTGCGGCTCGTCCTCGACGGTGTCCTCGTCCGCGCCCGCGCCGCTCTCGTCCACGGCGGTGACCGGCACGCCCCTGCTCTCCACGGCGTCGACCGCGTCACCGACATCGGTCGCGGCCTCCTCGGAGTCCGCTTCCGTCGGGTCATCGTGACCGGCGGTCAGCCGCACCGGCGCGATCCGGCCGACCAGATACGCAGTGTCGGGTACCCCGTCCAGGACTTCCTCGGGACCGTTCGCCGGGCCGAGCAGCTCGCGTTCGAGGATGTCGACCAGGTTCTCCCGCGCCGTCCACGA
>QHBZ01000278.1:3343-7558 GCA_003244055.1 Pseudonocardiales bacterium
GCGATCTGCTCGGGCCGGGGCCGGTTGGTAGACGTTCGGTGTACAGGCACAATGGACATATGAACAGCGTCGGTGCGGCTGAGTCCGGAGGCAGGCGCCTCCGGTATGTCGACGTGCGCCCGTACGCCCTTCCCGGCGCGCTGGACGAGCTGACCGGTCCGGTCCGTGGTGATGTGACGCTGCCAAGGGCCTTGGCGTGGGGACCGCGACGCACATTCGATGTCGGAGACTCTGATCAGCGACGACTGCTGTACGAAATGGTGGTCCAGGAGGCGAACTCGGCAACCGACCTTGCCGAGTACCTGAATCGCGGATTGCTGGCCGAACTCTGGCCGCGACTGACCTTGCCGCAACGATGCCGCCAAGCGTGGGAAGACCGGTTCTCCGAGCTCGCCGGCCGCGCGGTCGCCTAATCATCGGTGGACCAACGGTATGCCGAACTGGCCCGGATCGGACTCGCGGCGGTGGGGCGGTACGGGTTTGCCCTCGCCCGGGGGTGCGCGCTGTCAGCGCATGGTTTGATCGACAGACCCAGCGAGGACGTCGACCTGTTCACCAACCGTCTCGAACCGACCAGTTCACCAGGGCTGTTGAGGCGATCACCGAGGAATATGCCCAAGCTGGGCACGCGGTCGATGTCGTACGTCGGGCCGAACTGTTCGCACGGCTGCTCGTGGGCGGCAACGACCCGCCGGTGGTGCGCGCCACGTTCGCCGAGTTCGCGCAGCACCAGCACACCAGCGGCTTCGGCTTCCTGCACCACCGCTGGCGGAAGGGCCACGTGGACGGCCCGATCACGATCACGATCACGGTCACGGTCACGGTCACGGCCGAGCTCTATGACGCGCGGCGACGGCATGGGCAGAGCACCATCGCGCGGCCTACCATCATCGGCACCTCGGGGGGGCAGTTGCGGGTGCTCGGCGCCCATGTCCCCTCGCGGGATGCGACGCTGGACAAGACCGAGCGCAAGAAGCGCTGGATCGAGGGCTTCCACACCGCGCTGGACGCGACGAAATCCAGCGTCCCCCTGCTGCTGGGTGACCTGAGCGTCCTGGAACCCGATCACCAGCCCGAACACCGCCAGCTGGCACCTGCACCCTCGTCGCGTCGAGCACAGCTGGGCGCGACGGCCCGACCTCGACTACCGCTACGACCACGCCCACAGCTGCGCCCAGCTCCTGCCGCTGCTCCAAGGCTGTGACTACATCCACCAGACCAGGGACGTCCTCGCGGACGGATCGAGGCTGACCGATCACTCCGGACTCGCCGTGCGCCTGGCCACGACGGCGACGACACCGATGCTAACCTCTGACCCCGCCACCGCGGCAACCAGCGAGCCCGGCTTGGAGCCAACCCTGTTCTGCCCCGGGCGTTCGTGCTGGCCGCCACCTCCGACCAGCACGGACCGCTCGAGCGCTTGGCCCGCCTTCGCGGTTTGGTTCGCGCTCGGTGGTAGAGCGCCGGGGAAGTGGTCTGGGTACCGAACAGTTGGACCACTTGAGCTGCGAATACAATACATATGTTATCGTCGTGGTTGTGGGTTGGTCGGTACTGATGCATCCGGAGGTCGAGGCATGGATGCGGGCTCTGGATGAGAAGACCACAGCGTGCGTGTTCGCCGCGATCGATGCTCTGGCCGAGCATGGGCCAACCCTGCAGCGTCCGCTGGCGGACACGCTGACCGGCAGCGCGGTGAAGAACCTCAAGGAGTTGCGCCCGGGATCATCGGGGCGCAGCGAGGTACGGATCTTGTTCGCGTTCGACCCGAAGCGGCAGGCGATCTTGTTGGTGGCCGGCGATAAGGCGCGGGAGTGGACGCGCTGGTATCAGCGTTCCATCCCGCTGGCCGAGCGGCGGTTCGCCGAGCATGTCGCAGCCGTGAAGGCAGGCACAGGAGATGACTGAGATGATTCCGTGGGAGCAGGTGCGCGCCGAGGCTCTGGAGTCCGGGCGAGTGACCCAGGACGCCCTTACCCGCGCACAGATCGAGCAAGACGCCCATGTTGCCGGTTACCGGTTGGCGGAGTTGCGCGCTAAGGCGGGGATGACCCAAACCCAGCTGGCTGAGGCAATGGGGGTGAGCCAGGCTCGGGTCAGCGCGATGGAGCGCGGCGATGTGGACAGCCTGACCGTGGCCAGCGTGCGCGCGTACATCACCGCGCTCGGGGGCACGGTCAAGATTGTCGCTTCTTTGGACGACATCGATATCACCCTCCGGCTTCCCGGTGATCCACGCTCCACCGCAGCCTGACCGCCACTCTCCACTAGGTGGAGCAAGTACAGGCCATCACACACGGAAGATCACGCAACCGACCCGGCGGTGCGGGAAGTTGCTCAGCGCTCATTCTTCGTCCACTTCGTCGTCGGTGTCGACCGGGGGCGGTGCGTCGCCCTGCGTCGCGGCCCGGCGGTGGTTCTCCTCCAACAGGAGGTCCAGGATCTCAACACGTGCCGTCGGGCTGACCGTCCACCGCAGCATCTGCCGGTAGGTGTGGAAGCCGTGCTCCAGCGGCACACCGCCCCAGCCATAGGCGTCCATGACCGCTTGGTCTAGCTCGACGTGGATCTCCCGCATGCGCGCCACGTCGGCGTCAGCGGAGTCGGCGATACCCGGGTAGTTGACGAGGTTGTACAGCTTGGTCAGCCCAAGATCCCGCCGCAACATGATCTCCCGCCGATCGGTGTCCAGCGTCCTGCCCACCTCGGCCAGCCGCTCGTTAAGCTCCGGCCGTGGGAAGGTCGAGAAGACATCTGAAGGCGAGTAATTGACATCAGATCGCATCGTGGAGCCGTACTTGATCGCCCACGTCTGGTGCAGGCTCGACGACAACACCGCCTGATCCGAGAACGAGTCCGTCGCGAAGACACCCAGCTTGTGGCTGAATACCTGCTTTGTCGAAACTCGCATCGCCATCACGGTCTTACTCACCAGAGCGATGACAAGCACCTCATCCAGTCCCGCAATCGCCTTCCGCAGCTTCGGAGCGCGAGCGGCGTATTGCCACCAGCGGTCACGCCGGAACGCGATCTTCACCTTTAGGCGCTCCGGCTTGACGCACTCAAACACACGTGTATAGGGCAGGTGATAGTCCTTAGCTTCGATCTCCGAGCGGTCGTTGAAGTCGATGACCGAACGGGAGGGCGAGGCGTCCGGTCGGGAGTTGAGATCTTCGCCGTTGAGGTAAGGGAATAGGACTTCCGCGTTCCTCGAATCTGCCTCGGTCCAGGTGGCGGCTTCTTCGAATTCCAGCACGAAGCCCATACCCAAGACGTAGCATCCGAAGAATGCGGTTCTGGCATTCTCCACAAGCCTCATCGGCGTACCGCCGACGCGACCGGCAGGCTCCAGTAGCGTCGAGATCCGTTCCACGACGACCTCATCGGCCACCCGCGGAACGGATGCAGGGATCGCTCGGAGACTGCCCCATACCGTCGCGTATTCAAGATTGGCGCTCGCGGCGGGCCACGACCTACTCTGGATCGCCCGGACAATGGTGAAGCCGTCAGCGACCATCCGATCAAGCCCGACTTCGCGAGTATCGCCCTGCGCGATCGTGTTCGTCGCGACGAGCCCGAGGTTACCCTGACCGATCAGCAAGGACATGGCACGGAGGAAGAAGTAGCCAACCAGGTCAGCGCTGCCTTTCTTGCCGTCGGCCAGTGCGTGCACGAACCAGTCACGTGCATTCGCGCCCATCGTTCCGGTGAGCTTCTGGCCGCCCAGGAATGGTGGGTTTCCGATGATGGCGTCGAAGCCGCCGCGTTCCATCACGTCGGGCACGGCCAAAATCCAGTGCAGGGGTTTCCAGCGCGCGTAGTCCGTGTCGACGGTCGGGGTGAGACCGGCGTCAAGGATACCGTCGAGCATGGAGCTGTCTGGCTCGCCGTCGGGACCGGGGTACGCGTGTTCGATAGCGATGTGGAGGTTCTCGTACGCCTCGCGCAGCGCCTTTCCCGGTTTACCACCCAGCCGCAGGCCCGCCGCGACCACGCCGTCCGCGACGTCAGTCAACTGATCGGTCAAATCCTGGTAGGCCCGCCACTGGCGGCGCTTTGTCGTCGCCGAGCGTTGGGGATCTTTGTCGTCGACCTCGGTCGCGAGTTGCCGGCGCAGCCGAGCCGCCTGAGCGAGCACGGCGTCCACGTCCAGCTCGAACAGGCTCCGCTGATCATTCGCGGGGTCGGGATCGATGTGCTGGCGCTTGAGCTGCC
>QHBZ01000279.1 GCA_003244055.1 Pseudonocardiales bacterium
ACGTCCACGGAGATACTCTGCCATCGGTAGCCGGGCGCTGGTAAGCCGGGGCCCCTTGACGGCCTAACCAGGGGGTTAGCTCAAGTAGCGACCTTCGGCGATCCGGCGCCTGTCCTCGGCGGAGACGTCGACGTTGGGTGGCGAGAGCAGGAACACCTTGTTGGTGACCTTGTCGATCGAGCCGCGCAGCGCGAACGCCAATCCGGCCGCGAAGTCGACGAGCCGCTTGGCGTCCCGGTCCTCCATCTCGGTCAGATTCATGATCACCGGATTGCCCTCTCGGTAGCGTTCCCCGATTGGCCGGGCCTCGTTGTAGTTGTGCGGATGCAGCGTGACGATGCGAGCCAACGGATTCAAGCTGCCTTCCTCGAACCCGTCTTGGACGAGCGGGCCAGTTCGTGACCCCGGCGTGACGCGTTGAGGTGCGACCGGCTGGCGGACCGTTGATCTCGCATCGATGGTCGCCGTGTCGATCGCCAGCGAACCGCGTACCGGAGCCTCCGCGGCCCACGGACCGGTGGATCGAGATTCTGCGGAACGCGATCCGGCGGCCCAGGAAGGAGAACGGGTGGAATGCGCCTTGGTCGCGGCATGATGCCCGACCCGGGAGGCGAAGCTATCGTCGTAATGGTCGGCAACCGGCCGCTGCGGGCGGCGAACGCCGGGTCGATCGGCGGCGTGGTCACCATCTCTGAGGGTGTGGGCCGCAGGAGTTTCCGACGCGGCCCTGTCGAGGCCCGGATTGCACGCTGCGTCATAGCTCTGGCCGATGTTGCCCGGATCGGGGTATTCACCACGGTAGCCGGGATGATATTCATCGAATTCTGCTGCACCGAACTCCGCTGCGTCGAACTCTTCGACGGGGACCATGCCGAAGTACGCCTTCAGCCTGTGCAGCGCGCTCATCGTCTCGCCTTCCTGTCCCCATCCTCGACGCACCACCCGCCGAACCCCACCCAGCGTGCCCCACGGACCGTCGAACCCGGTCAGCGCGAGGTTAACGGCCGATCGCCCAGTAGCGCGGTTCCGACACGCACGCACGTCGAGCCGTGTGCGACGGCCTGCTCGAGATCACCGCTCATCCCCGCGGACAGCTCGACCGCGCCGGGATGCGAACGGCGCAACCGCTGGGCCGCGACCCCGAGCTTGGCGAAGGCGGCGCCGGGATCGATCCCGAGTGGGGCAACCCCCATCACCCCGTCCAACCGGAGCTGCGGCGATGCCGCCGCCACCCGATCGGCCAGTGCCTCGAGCTCCGCCAGCGGGCAGCCACCACGCGCGGGGTCGCCGTCCAGGCTGGCTTGGACCAGTATGCCGAGGGTGTCCTGGCGTTGCCCGGCCTCGGTCGCGGAGCGGGCAGCCCGGTGCAGCGCCTCGACCAGTCGGGCCGAATCCACCGACTGCACCTGCGCCGCCCACCGAGCCACCGACGGGCACTTGTTTCGCTGCACCCGACCGACCATGTGCCAGCGCAGCGCCGCCGCCGGCCGTAGCGCGGTGACCTCAGCCACCTTCGCGACGGCCTCGCCATCCCGGGCCTCAGCGGCATCGACCAGACCAAGGTCGACAAGCAGGGCCACGTCCCGCGCCGGAAAGGTCTTGGTGACCGGGAGCAGACGCACCTGCGCAGGGTCGCGTCCCGCCGTGGCGCACGCGGTGGTGATGCGGTCGCGTAACCCCGCCAGCGCCGCAGCCAGCTCATCGCGGCGGTTCTGTTCCAAGCCGATCATCGCACCGTGCCCGGGCCCGTCATTGCTCGAACCAGGTCAACGCGGCAAGCCGGCCGGTGACGCCGTCACGGCGGTAGCTGTACAGCACGGGCTCCTCGATCGTGCACCGTGGATCGACACCGACCCTGGCCACGCCGGCGGCGGCGAGCTGGCGCCACAGCCCGGCGCGCAGATCCAGACCCGCGGAGCCCTGGTGAGTCCGGCAGGCGCTGCCCGGTAATCGGGCCTCCACGTCGGTCTGCATCCGCGCGGGTACCTCGTAGCACTGCCCGCACGCCGACGGTCCGAGTAACGCCTCCACCCGCTCGATGCGCGCGCCGAGCCGCCGCATCGTCTCCAGCGCGGCGGGCAGCACCCCAGCCCGAGCTCCCACCCGTCCGGCGTGCACCGCAGCGACAACCTGCCCGACCGGATCAGCCAGCAGGATCGGGACGCAGTCGGCGACCAGCACTGCCACCGCGAGCCTGGGCTGCGAGGTGACCAACGCATCGCAGGCGGGGACCGGCTGCGCCTGCGGACCGTCGACCACGGTGACGGTGCGGCCGTGTACCTGCTCCATCCAGACCAGGCGCTGGCCGGGCAGCCCGATGCCGGTTGCCAACCGTTCACGGTTGGCAACCACCGCCTCAGGGCGGTCACCGACGTGCTCGCCCAGGTTGAACGAGTCATACGGGGGCGCCGATGCCCCGCCTTGGCGAGTCGTGACCACCCGCCGGATGCGCGATGTGCTCACCGTCTCATGAACGGCGGAACGTCCACCTCGTCATCGTCGTCGAAGTCGTCGGTAACCGGCACCGCCCGGCTTGGCTTGCGGGCGCCGGTGGCGTGCTGCCAGGTAGCTGGATTGGGTGGAGTCTGGCGGGCCGGCGGGGACCCCGGATAGGACCGGGTTGCCGGGGAACCCGTCGCGGTGGACCCGGCCGCCTGCCCAACCTGACCGGCCTGTGCCTTGGCGACCGTCCGCGCGGCCACCGGCGTCGGATCCAGCCTCTTGTGTGAAGGCACCCCGGAGTCGAAGCCGGCGGCTATCACCGTGACTCGCACCTCGTCACCCAGCGAGTCGTCGATCACCGTGCCGAAGATGATGTTGGCTTCCGGATGTGCGGACTCCTGCACCAGCGAAGCGGCCTCATTGATCTCGAACAGACCGAGGTCTGAGCCGCCGGCGATGGACAGCAGGACACCGTGTGCCCCCTCCATCGACGCTTCGAGCAACGGCGAGTTGATGGCTTTCGCGGCGGCCTGTACCGACCTGCCCTCCCCTCGGGCGGACCCGATACCCATCAGTGCACTGCCCGCCCCGGACATGACGCTTTTCACGTCGGCGAAGTCCAGGTTGATCAGACCGGGCGTGGTGATCAGGTCGGTGATGCCCTGAACACCGGACAGCAGCACCTCGTCCGCGGAGCGGAACGCGTCCATCAGGCTGACGTTGACGTCGCCGAGCTGCAACAAGCGGTCATTGGGGATCACGATCAGGGTGTCGCACTCGGTTCGCAGCTCGGCGATGCCGTCCTCGGCCTGACCGCCTCGCCGCTTGCCCTCGAAGGTGAAAGGCCTGGTGACCACGCCGATGGTCAGCGCGCCCAGCTT
>QHBZ01000280.1 GCA_003244055.1 Pseudonocardiales bacterium
CCGACGATGCTGAACTCCTCCAGGATGAGCAGGTACATATACGGGCTGGGATTGGTGGTGCGCAGTACCCGGTAGATGTCCAGCGGGTCAGCGTCGGTGGCGATCTCGAAGCGCTGGGACACGACTACCTGAAAGGCCTCGCCGGCACGGATCGCCTCCTTGGCCGTCTCGACCGCGGCGTAGTGCTGCTCCGGGCTGCGGCGGCGGATGAACTCCGGTGCCGGTCTGCTGAACACCGCCGCGCTAGCCGGCGCCGGCGTGCACAGCTTCGCCACCATCCCGTCCAACCGGGCCACCGCGTCGTCGTAGGCCTCATCGACGCGGTCCGGGGAATTATCCCAGTTGAGGGCGTTGGCGATCAGCGTGACGGTGCCCTCGTGGTGGTCCACCGCGGCGAGGTCGGTGGCCAGCAACATCACCAGCTCGGGCACCCGCAGGTCGTCTACGGCCAGCTCAGGTAGCCGCTCCAGGCGCCGGACCGCGTCGTAGCCGAGGTAGCCGACCATCCCGCCGGTGAGCGGGGGCAGGCCGGGCAGCGGCTCGGTGTGCAGTGCCTCGACGGTCTGCCGCAACGCCTCCAGCGGGGTACCCTCCCACGGCCCCTGGACGCCCGGGAGCCCTACCGGCGGCGTCCCGCGCCAGACCGTTCGACCACCGGACTCGGTGAGCGTGGCAGCGCTGTGCACCACGACGAACGACCAGCGCGACCACGACGATCCGTTCTCCGCTGACTCGAACAGGAAGGTTCCCGGCTGGCCTTGGGCAAGCTTGCGGTACACCCCCAGCGGGGTCTCACCGTCGGCGAGCAGGGTGCGGGTCACCGGGATCACCCGGCGATCAACCGCCAAGGCGCGAAACCGCTCCCTGTTCGGCTGCAGTTGCCCACTACCGGGCTCGGAATCGCTGACCATGGATCTATTGTGCCCACCGTTGACTCCACGGTGCGTTCGGGCATAGTTTTTCAACTTTCGTTGAAAAGGGGAGGTGGTGGTGGCAGACAAGCGCGGCAGCCGGCCGCATCCCCGGGGTCGCCGACCGGCCGGGGAGAACACCCGGGCGGCGCTGCTCGACGCGGCCAGAGCGGAGTTCACCGAGCGCGGCTTCGACGGCGCCACCGTGCGCGCCATCGCACAGCGAGCTGGGGTGGACGCTGCGATGGTCAACCACTGGTTCGGCGGCAAGGATGGGTTGTTCGTCGCCGCCATGGAGATCCCGGTCAACCCCGAGGAGATCGTCCACCGGATCCTCGACGGTGACCCGCAGCAGGCCGCCGAGCGGCTCTTGCGCACCTTCCTGTCCGTCTGGGACACCAATGGCGGCGGAGCGCTGACCGCGTTGGCGCGCAGCGTCGCCAGCCACGAGCAAGCCGCTCAGATGATGCGCGAGTTCCTCAGCGGGATGGTCTTCGGTCCTGTGGTCTCAGCGGTCGCTCCGGACCAGCTCGAGCTACGCGCCGCGCTGTGCGGCACCCAGGTCCTCGGACTGGGGATGATCCGGTACGTGATCCGCCTCGAGCCACTCGCCTCCGCCGAGCACAACACGGTGGTCGCAGCGATCGCGCCGAACCTACAACGGTACTTGACCGGAGTCTTGTGAGTGGCCCTGCTAGTCGGCGGCGAGCCGCCACTACGCATCGCCACTCACAAGCAGCGACCTGCTGAAACAGGTCGCTGCCCCGGTGTGGCAGGCGGGCCCGACCTGGTCGACGACCAGCACAAGGGCGTCGCCGTCGCAGTCCAGCCGCACCTCGTGTACCTGCTGGGTGTGCCCGGAGGTCTCCCCCTTGATCCAGTAGACCTGCCTGCTACGCGACCAGTAGGTGGCCCGGCCGGTGGTCAGCGTGCGGTGCAGCGCCTCGTCGTCCATCCAGGCCACCATCAGCACCTCACCGGTGCCGCGCTGCTGAACCACCGCGCACACCAGCCCGTCGGCGTTGCGATTGAGCCGCTCGGCGATCGCCGGGTCCAGCCCGCTCACCGGACCGTCACCCCGGCCTGGCGCAGGCCGTCCTTAACCTCGCCGATCCGCAACTGTCCGAAGTGAAAGACGCTGGCGGCGAGCACCGCGTCAGCTCCGGCCGCCACTGCTGGTGGGAAATGCCCCACCTCACCCGCTCCCCCACTGGCGATCACCGGGACTGTCACCACGGCCCGGACAGCGGAGATCATCTCCAGATCGAAGCCCGCCTTCGTGCCATCGGCGTCCATCGAGTTGAGCAGGATCTCCCCCACTCCCAGCTCTTGGCCGCGGGCGGCCCAGTCCACTGCGTCGATCCCGGTGCCCCGCCGGCCGCCGTGCGTGGTCACTTCGAAACCGGAGGGGGTTGGCGGCTCTCCAAGGGGTACCCGCCGGGCATCCACCGAGAGCACGATGCACTGCGCGCCGAAGCGGCGGCTGGCCTCGCGCAGCAGCTCGGGGCGCGCCACCGCGGCGGTGTTGATGCTCACCTTGTCCGCTCCGGCCCGCAGCAGCCGGTCCACGTCGGCGACCTCGCGGATCCCGCCGCCGACGGTGAGCGGGATGAAAACGCATTCCGCTGTGCGTCGGACTACGTCATAGGTCGTCTCCCGGTCCCCAGCGGAGGCCGTGATGTCCAGAAAGGTGAGCTCGTCGGCGCCCTGCGCGTCATATGCAGTGGCCAGCTCGACCGGATCACCGGCATCGCGCAGCGCTGTGAAGTTCACCCCTTTGACTACCCGGCCGGCATCGACGTCCAGGCACGGGATCACCCGCACGGCAACAGCCATCCACTAAGCCTATGCGGCGGCCTAGCGGGCAGCGGCAAGCGCGTCGGGCAGGGTGAGCGCCCCAGCGTAAAGCGCCTTACCGATGATCGCGCCCTCCACGCCGTCCGGGGCCAGCGCGGCCAGAGCAGCCACGTCGCCAGCGCCGGAGACCCCACCGGAGGCGATCACCGGAGCTGCCGTTCGTGCACAGACCGCGCGCAGCAGGTCGAGATTCGGTCCCCGCAGCGTGCCGTCCTTGGTGACATCGGTAACCACGTAACGCGGGCAACCGTCGGTATCGAGGCGCTCGAGCACCTCCCAGAGATCCCCACCATTGGCGGTCCAGCCACGCGCGGCGAGGATGTGTTGCCCGTCGATGATCCGCACGTCGAGCCCAACCGCGATCCGCTCGCCATACTCGGCGATCACCGCGCGGCACCAAGCCGGATCCTCGACCGCGGCGGTGCCCAGGTTCACCCGGGTGCATCCGGTGGCCAGCGCGCGCTGCAGCGAGGAATCGTCTCGGATACCCCCGGAGAGTTCCACCGCGATGTCGAGTCTGCCGACGACTTCAGCCAGCAGCTCGGCGTTGGAACCCCGACCGAACGCCGCGTCCAGGTCGACCAGGTGGATCCATTCGGCGCCGTCGGCCTGCCAGGCCAGCGCGGACTCAACCGGGTCGCCGTAGCACGTCTCACTGCCGGCTTCGCCCTGCGTGAGGCGGACGGTCCGACCGCCGGCGACGTCGACGGCGGGCAGCAGCACGAAACTCACCGTCCCACCCTAGGCGGTGGTGCCCGCACCTCCGACTACAGCGTCTCGATCCAGTTGCGCAGCAACTGCGCGCCCGCGTCGCCGGACTTCTCGGGGTGGAATTGGGTGGCCCACAACGGCCCGTTCTCCACCGCGGCGACGAACTGCTCGCCGTGCTCGGCCCAGGTCACCAGCGGGGGCGTCAGCAACCCTGAGCTCTCCAGCTCCCAGCGGCGGGCGGCGTAGGAATGCACGAAGTAGAAGCGGGCGTCCGGGTCAAGGCCGGCGAACAGCCACGAGCCTGCCGGCGGCGCCACGGTGTTCCACCCCATGTGCGGCAGCACGTCGGCCTTCAACCGCTCCACGGTCCCGGGCCACTCACCGCACCCGTCGGTCTGCACCCCGTGCTCTACGCCCCTGCTGAACAGCACCTGCATCCCCACACAGATGCCCAGCACCGGGCGACCGCCGGCCAGCCGGCGACCGATGATCCGGTCACCGCGCACCGCGCGCAGCCCAGCCATGCAGGCGGCGAAGGCCCCGACGCCGGGCACCACCAGCCCGTCCGCGTTCAGCGCGGCATCCACGTCAGCGCTCACCACCACCTCGGCGCCCGCCCGATGCAGCGCCCGCTGCGCCGACCGCAGATTCCCCGACCCATAGTCCAAAACAACGACACGCGTCACTCCCCCACCTTGCTCCACCCGCGTTCAGCGGGCTCAGCGGGGTTATTGGCAGCTCGTTAACCCCGCTGAGCCTGCTGAATGCGCCATCCTGTCGGAGTGACGATGCACAACGGGTCTGGGCTGCGCGACGAGGACCTGATGCGGCACTTGGCGGATCTCGTCGCGCGCAGTTACGAGGGCGCCACATCATGGGCGGATCGGCTGACCGTGTTTCAGCAGGCGGTCGAGTTGCTCGACCCGGTGGTTCGCGACGTCCTCGCCGAGGCCGACTCGATCTTTCTGGAGAGCACCGGCGAGGTCACCCGCCGCAGTGTCGAGCACAACGACGGGAGCGTGGGCGAGCATTGGGAGCTGTCCTGGCCCCGGCAACGCGAAGCCGTTTCCCGCGACGGTGGTCCAGTCCCGCCAGTCCAGGTGATCGCCTGGTTCCGACGCAGCTTCAACCACGCACATCTGCGGGGTTCGGTCGCCGGGGACTGGCCGCTGCAGGTGACCAGCACCGACGACGCCACGCGACAGCTACCGATCGTGCGCGCCATCGTCGAAGCGGAGCTGCACCAGCGGATCTACGAAGGGCGGTACCCGGTAATGCCCGTCGCGGTGCGCAGGTACAGCCTTCCACCCGACTGACTCCGATCACCGGGTCTGGTCTCGTCCCCACTGCGCTGAGTGCGCCGAGCTCGCGCCATCGTCAGGTGTGGGCGAGCCGCCAGCTGTCCCATATCTCGGGGGGTAGTTTGCCGCGGGCGGGCACTGCCAGGCCTTGGGCGCCGGCCCAGGAACGGACTTCGGCCGTCGAGGGTTAAGGGGCGGCGTCGAGTTGGCCGGTCGTGATGCCGATTCGTTCAAGGGCGGCCGGCTCTGTGAGTGCCCAGTTATGTGCGGCGGCCAGGTACCGGTAGGTCCACTCTTCGGCGAGCGGTCGGGTCTCGCAGAATACGAGCGCGACGGCGGGCCAGCGGACCTGTAACTCAGCCAGGCCATCAGCGGCCACCGCAGGGCAGCGCCCGGTGCACGGTCTGCACCTGCTGGTTGGCGAACCGGTAAGCGTGCGGAATACCATTCCGTCGCCCAGCGGCAGGCGCAGCAGGTAGGCCGCCTTGAGGGCAGCCACCAGCATGGGATCCCACACCGGAGAGAACGGTGGCGCGTAGCCGAGGTCCAGGCCGGTCATCTCCTCGACGGTCATCTCGTTCCACAGCGCCACAGCGCACACGTCGACCCGCTTCGCCGAGCCCTCCCGGCCAACCAACTGCGCCCCGAGCAACCGCCCGGTACGTCGCTCCGCGATCATCTTGACGGTGACC
This sequence comes from Pseudonocardiales bacterium, assembly GCA_003244055.1. Classification (GTDB taxonomy): domain Bacteria; phylum Actinomycetota; class Actinomycetes; order Mycobacteriales; family Pseudonocardiaceae. The sequence goes on from QHBZ01000280.1 coordinate 5,473, forward strand.
GGGACGGCGCCCGGGTGGTGGACCGCACCGTGCCACTCACCGGCTCGAACCCCGCCCTCCACGCCTCGGCCTCCAGCAGCCCGGTCCGAGCGACCTCGAGGTCGCAGACCTTGGTGACGGCGGTGCCGACCACGCCGGGGAAGGTCGCGTAGCCGCCGCCGAGGTTGGTGCCGATGACCCGGCCGTGTTTGTTGGCGTGGGTGCCCAACGGCACGTACACCCGTCGCTGCGAGACGCGATGCAGCACCTCGACGCAGTCGCCGCCGGCCCACAGCCCGTCGCGGCCCGGCACCCTCATCCGCCGATCGGTCAGCACGCCGCCGTCCTCGCCCAGCGGCAGTCCTGCGGCCAGCGCGAGCTCGGTGGCCGGCCGCACACCCAGGCCCAGCACAATGAGGTCCGCCGGCAGCGTCATCCAGGGTCTGCACGCCAAAAACGCCCGGCGTGTTCACCCCGGGCAGATCGGGGCGCACCGGCGCCGCGCCGGTGGCCAGCACCAGCTCGTCGAAACCAAGCTGGTAGTTCGCACCGCCGTCGAGTGGCGCGGCGGTCACTGTCCGGGCGCACGGGTCCATCTCGGTGACTTCAGTGCGCAACCGTAGATCGATCCCGTTCGCCCGGTGCTCAGCGGCGCTGCGCGCGATCAGGGCGTCCGCAGTGTCGACGTCGCCAGCCACCAAGTACGGGATGCCGCAGGCCGAGTAGGACACGTGATGGCCGCGCTCGAAGGCCACCACCTCCAGCGCGTCGGGCCCCGCGGCGCGCAGCGCCTGCGATGCCGCGCTCATCCCGGCCGCGTCTCCACCGATGACCACTACCCGCCTCGTCATGCCGCCCACCACACGGGCTGCACGACCACATAGTCAACCTCGACGGGTGCAGCCTCAATGCCATTCACCTCGCCACCCGCGCTGGAGTTCGGGTCCGACTTGCGCTTTTTCGTCGCCTACGACAAGCGGCTGTTCACGACGTGCCCGACCGCTGGGCAGGTAGTGCTGGAGGTGTCCGGTCGGTGCCGACGGACTTCCGGCGCCGACCACTTAGGGTTTCTGACGTGGACCACTACGAGGTCACCTATTACTGCCTCACCAAGCCGGGTGCCGTTCGGGATGAGCCCTGGGAGGACGACCGGGAACCGAGCGAAGCCGCTGTCGCTGGTCGCCAGGCGCAACCCGTGCTCGACGGCGAGTGCGGCCAGACGGGCGTCCGGGACCTCATTGGCGCGCAACCCAGGTCGCCGCAGGCAGGCGCTCAGCACCTCGCGATGCCGAGCCGTGGGCACCGGCGTCATCGACGTCTGGCAGCCGCGGAGCACCTAGCGAGACGGCCCGGGTGAAGGGCCCGAGCGGCGCTGCATTCTGGCGGTCCAAGTGCGCCAACCCCACTCGCGGGACATCTTTCACCAGCTGCCGGAAGGACCGGTCTCCGCGGGCGCGGAGCTGTTGATCCGCCTCAGGCAGCAACCTCCGGATTGCTTCGGCTGCAGACCGCGCCCGGACCGCTCCACCGTGAAGGTCGTCGTAGCGCCGGACCAGTTCATCCTCGTCAGGCATGCGCTGGGAGCAGTCAAGGATCTGCGGCGCGCGATTACAGCAGCCAGGCGATGCCGCTGGCGGTGGATAGGGCAGCACCGACGGCCAGTAGCAGGGCCAGGGGGCGTGAGGTGCGCCAGGCGGAAACCACGCCACCGAGCAGGAAGCCGGCCAGCGCCAGCAATGCCGGACCTACCCAACTCACAGCACTCCCTTGGTGGATGGCACCCCGCAAGTCCGCGGGTCGAGCTCGACGGCGGCGCGCAACGCCCGGGCCAGCGCCTTGTATTGCGCCTCGGTGACATGGTGCGGATCTCGACCATGCAGCACCCGGATGTGCACCGCCAGCTGCGCGTGGAAGGCCAGCGTCTCGAAGACGTGCCGGTTGAGCACGGTCGGGTAGTTGCCCCCCACCACGAAACCCGCCAGGACGTCAGGTTCGCCGGTGTGCACGCAGTAGGGGCGCCCGGACACGTCGACCGCCACGTGCGCCAACGTCTCGTCCATCGGCACCCAGGCGTCGCCGAAGCGCCGGATGCCCGACTTGTCCCCCAGCGCCTGGCGCAGGGCCTGACCGAGCACGATGGCGACATCTTCGACGGTGTGGTGCGCGTCGACCTCAACGTCGCCGGTCGCGCGCGCGACCAGGTCGAACGCCGCGTGCTTGCCCAGCGAGGTGAGCATGTGATCGAAGAACGCGATGCCGGTGTTCACCTCGGCGCTACCAGTACCATCGAGATCGAGCTCGACGAGCACTGAGGACTCCTTGGTCACCCGCTCGATCCGCGCCGTGCGGCTCACCGTGCCTCCCAGGCTAGAACTGTCTCGCCGGCGGCCAGGAACGCGTCGTTCTCCGCAGGGGTCCCCACAGTGACCCGCAGGTGGCCCGGGATTCCCACGTCCCGGATCAGCACACCATGCTCCAGGTATCGCCGCCACGCGGTCGGCGCATCGGCGAACCATCCGAACAACACGAAGTTGGCGTCGGAGGGCACCACCTCGGCGCCGAGGTTGCGCAGCCCCGCCATGACGCGCTCACGCTCGGCCACCAAGGTGGCCACGGACTCCAGGGTCGACGATCCGTGCCCTAGCGCCGCGCAGGCGGCCGCCTGAGTGAGCGCTGAAAGGTGGTAGGGCAGCCGCACCAGCAGCAGCGCGTCCACCATCGCCGGAGCGGCGGCGAGGTAACCCAGCCGACCGCCCGCGAAGGCGAACGCCTTGCTCATCGTCCGGCAGATCACCAACCGGTCGGCGAACCGCTCGAGCATCCTGATCGCGCTCGGGCGGCTGGAGAACTCACCGTAGGCCTCGTCGACCACCACGATGCCCGGCGCCGCGGCGAGCACCGCCGCCAGGTCGTCGAGCGGGATCGACTGCCCGGTGGGGTTGTTGGGGCTGGTGACGAACAGCACGTCAGGTCGATGCTCCTCGATGGCTGCCACGGCGCCCACGGGATCCAGCGAGAAGTCCGCCCGTCGCGGCGCCGGGATCCACCGCGTGCGGGTGCCTGCGGAGATGATCGGGTGCATCGAATAGGACGGGATGAAGCCCAGCGCGCTGCGGTTGGGCCCGCCGAAGGCCTGCAGCAGCTGCTGGATGATCTCGTTGGACCCGTTGGCGGCCCACAGGTTCGCCGCGGTCAGCGGCACGGTCGTGCGCTCGGCGAGGTAGCCGGCCAGGTCGGTGCGCAGCGCCACGGCGTCCCGGTCGGGGTAGCGGTGCAGGTTTCGCGCCGCCTGCGCCACCGCGGCGGTGACGTCGGCGACCAGGCCGGGGGGCGGCGGGTAAGGGTTTTCGTTGGTGTTCAACCGCACTGCGACGTCGAGTTGCGGCGCCCCATAGGGAGTGCTGTCCCGCAGCTCGTCGCGCAGGGGCAGATCGGCGAGCGTCACCTCGCAACCGACCGGGCCGGCCACCGCCATCACCGTGAGGTTCCACGGAACCGGGCGGTGATCGCCTGACCGTGCGCAGGCAGGTCCTCGGCCTCAGCCAACGCGACGACGTGGTCGGCGACCTTCACCAGAGCGTCCTCGTCGTACTCGATGAGCTGGACGCCGCGGAGGAAGGTCTGTACGGACAGCCCCGCTGAGTGCCGGGCGCAGCCTCCAGTGGGCAGCACGTGATTGGAGCCGGCGCAGTAGTCGCCAAGCGACACCGGTGCGTACGCCCCGACGAAGATCGCCCCGGCGTTACGCGCCCGGCGGGCCACCGCGGCCGCGTCGACGGTCTGGATCTCCAGGTGCTCGGCCGCGTAGGCGTCCACCACCGAGAGCCCGGCGTCGGTGTCGGACACCAGGATGCAGCCGGACTGACGGCCGGTCAGCGCGGTGCGGATCCGCGCGGTGTGCTTGGTGGCCGCGACCTGCCGGTGCAGTTCGGCGTCCACCGCGTCGGCGAGCGCCACCGAGTCGGTGACCAGCACGCTGGCCGCCAGCGTGTCGTGTTCGGCCTGGGAGATCAGGTCAGCGGCGACGTGTACCGGGTCAGCACTGCCGTCGGCCAGGATCGCGATCTCGGTGGGGCCTGCCTCGGCATCAATGCCGATCATGCCGCGTAGCGCGCGCTTGGCGGCCGTGACGTAGATGTTGCCCGGGCCGGTGACCATGTCGACCGGGTGCAGTGCCGAACCGTCGGTGTCTGTACCGCCGAAGGCCAGCAGCGCGACCGCCTGCGCCCCGCCGACTGCCCACACCTCGTCGACCCCGAGCAGCGCGGCCGCGGCGAGCACCGTGGGGTGCGGCCGACCACCATGAGCGGCCTGCGGCGGTGAACACACCACCAGCGACGACACCCCGGCCACCTGTGCGGGCACGACGTTCATCACCACCGTGGAGGGGTAGACCGCCAATCCGCCGGGTGCGTATAGCCCGACCCGGGCCACCGACACCCACCGCTGCGTGACGGTGCCGCCGGCCACCACCTGGGTGACGGTCTCGGTGCGCCGCTGGTCAGCATGCCCCCGGCGGACCCGGGCAATGGACTCCTCCAGCGCGGCGCGCACCGTGGGGTCCAGCTGCTCCAGTTCGGCGCGCAACGCACTGGCCGGCACCCGGACCCTGGCCGGCCGCACTCCGTCGAAGCGTTCGGCGAACTCCAGCACCGCCGTCACACCTCGGTCGCGCACCGCGTCGATCACCGGAGCCACCTGGTGGGCCACCGAGTCGACGTCGACGTCGGCCCGCGGCAGCAGCTCGCGCAACGCAGCGAGCCCAGGAACCCCGCCACGCAAGTCAGTCCGTCTCAGCATCCCGTCCTCCTCCACGCAAACGCTACAGGGCGGGCCTCACGCATTGAGCGTGCTCAGCGGGGTTACCGGTTCGAATAACCACGCTCAGCCCGCTGAACGCGGGTGGGGCGCCACCGTTACGCTCCGTCGGGTGTCGATGCGGCGAGTTGCGGTGGGCGCTGTGGTGGGGATACTCGCATTGATCGTTCCGCTTTCTGCGGCTGCCGCGCCACCCTCGCCCGAACCGCCTACCGCGTCATCGGCCTATCGCGTGCCGGGAGCGAATAACCCGGCTACTCGGAACGCGGTGCTGCGCGAGGGCGTGGACGTGCTCAGCGGCGGTCGCGACTACTTGGAGATCCGAGCCACGCCCGCCCAGGCTGAGCACTTGCGAACCAGCGGACTGCAGCTGCTCCCCCTACCAGCGGCGGCACCGACGCCGCTGCCGGTGGCGCCCGGCCAGTTCCCGATCGGGTACCAGGGTTACCACACCTACCACCAGCTCACCACCGAGCTGGACTCGCTGGCTGCCGCGCACCCCAACCAGGTCGCGATATCCAGTTACGGGACATCGGTGCAGGGCCGACCGCTGCTGCTGGTCAAGATCAGCGACGATGTGCGCACCGACAAGCGCGAGCCCGAGGTGTTATTCAGCTGCGCTCAGCACGCCCGTGAGCACATCACCGTCGAAATGTGCCTGCACATTGTGCGGCGGCTGGCGCAAGGCTACGGAACCGACCCGGCGATCACCCGGTTGCTGAAGTCACGGGAGATCTGGGTGATGCCGATAGCCAATCCTGACGGCGCCGAGTACGACATCTCCACCGGCCTTTTCTCGATGTGGCGAAAAAACCGCCAGCCGGCCCCGGAGAATCGCGAGATCGGTACCGATCTCAACCGCAACTGGGGTGACGAGTGGGGCTGCTGCGACGGGTCGAGCTCCAACCCCGCCAGCGACACCTACCATGGGCCCGCGCCGTTCTCCGCGCCGGAGACCGGGCAGCTCCGGGACTGGGTGAACAGCCGGGTGATCGGCGGCGCGCAGCAGATCACCGCCCACATCGACTTCCACAGCTTCTCCGAGCTGGTGCTCTGGCCCTATGGTTTCACCACCAGTGACACTGGCCCCGGCCTGATCAAGTCGGATGCGGACACCTTCCGCAA
>QHBZ01000281.1:0-258 GCA_003244055.1 Pseudonocardiales bacterium
ACTGATCGCGACGGTGGCTATGAACTGGGTGGCTGGTTGGATCGGGAAGCCGCGGAGATCGTCCGATCGGCGTTGAGCCCACTGGCCGCGCCGCGGCCGACCACCGACACCGAAATCGACCTGCGCGACACCGCGCAACGCGACGCCGACGCCCTGGTCGAACTCGCCCAACGCGCGCTGGACGCCGGTGACCTGCCGACCGAGGGTGGGGAACGCCCCCAGGTCGTGGTCACGATGAACCTGGCGGTGTTGCAGGGC
>QHBZ01000281.1:278-3647 GCA_003244055.1 Pseudonocardiales bacterium
GCCGACGTCGCCCGCCGCATCGCCTGCGATTCCCGGGTGATCCCGGTGGTATTCGGGGCCCGGGGTGAACCACTGGACATCGGGCGGGCGAGTTACACCGTGCCCACCGCGATTCGCCGCGCGGTACTCGTTAGAGACGGCGGGTGCGCTTTCCCTGGCTGTTCGGTACCGGCCCGCTGGTGCGATATTCATCATGTGGTCCATTGGGCTGATCATGGCCCCACCAGTGTCGGGAATTGCGTCGCGCTCTGCGGCCGGCATCACCGCCTGGTCCACCATTCCAACTGGCGGATCGACATGACCTCCCGTATTCCGGAATTCCATCCACCACCCTGGCTCGGCGGAGTACCACGCCGCAATCCCCTCCACAACCCACGCGACCTCACCCGAATCCGGGAATAGACGCTCGACTTGGGGACTCACGGGGAAGCATAGTCGTTTGTGAAGATCACGATCGCCAACCGGCCTCACCGAGAGCGCCGGCGACGAACAGCGCGACAAGGATCAAGGCGTTCCTCACATTGATCTCCCCGGTGCGGGGCTCGGTCGCGGGGAGAGCGTTGGGCAAGTCACCGCAAGGTGATCAACAGGATCCTCTTCCGCGGCCGCACCGGCGTCCCGTGGCGGGATCTGCCTGCACGTTTCGGGAAGTGGAAGACCGTCTACGAACGGCACGGACGCGGCAGCAAGGGCGGTCGGCCCACCAGCTTCGACAAGACGATCTACAAACGCAGGAACGAAGTCGAGCGGACGATCAACAAGCTCAAGAGTTTCCGGGCCGTGGCCACGAGATATGACAAACGGGCCTACACCTTCCACGGCACTGTCCCCGTCGCCGCGATCCGACTCTGGCTCCGCTCGTGACCCGCGGGACAGCCCTTTAGACGCCCGTACGGCCGTCAATGCGCTCGCGGATGAGGTCGGCGTGGCCGCAGTGGCGGGCGTACTCGGCGATCATGTGGGTGTAGATCCAGCGCAGGGTGACCTGCCCGCCCATGAAAGGGCTGGTGTCCTCGAGCGCGTGGGCAGCGCAGTTCTTCCGGGCCCGGTCCATCTCGGCCTGCCATATTGGCAGCGCCTTTTCATAGGCGGCCCCCTCGGCGAGGTCGAAACCGCCGTCGGTGGTCTCGGGGTCGGCACCGGGGGTGAAGATCGGCGGGGCGTCCTCCTGGGCCAGGACCCGGCGGAACCAGTTCCGCTCGACCTCCGCCATGTGCTGGACGAGGCCGAGCAGTGTGATCGGTGAGGGCGCCACAGATGCATCGCGGAGCTGGTTCTCCTCCAGGCCGTCGCATTTCTGGGCGAGGGTGCAGCGGTAGAAGTCGAGCCAGCTCTCCAAGGCGGCCCGCTCATCAGCGTCCAAGGGTGGAATGGCGCGTTCGGGAGTGCCCATGGTCGCCATCGTGGCATGGGGGGTCTGACAAAGCGGTTGCGACCAGGGCGCGGCCGGCGCCGTCCGCGCCACTCGGTCTGCACGCCACCTACGACCCGGGTACGGACCCGACGCTGCCCAGACCGTACGAGCACGGCTACCTCAACGTGAACCGGCAAGGGGGGCTGGGAATCATGCGCCTACCGCTGCCGCGGGATGCGGTGAACCCGCTGTGTTCTAATCGCCCTCGCCCGGCTGGCCTTCTGCGGTCCAGCCGCGACTCACGGGGAAGCGTAGTCGTTTGTTACGATCACGATCAGTCCCGGACCAATTTTCTCGATACCCGGGAACCGAGCCTCGACGCGTACCTTGAACTGGGCGGCGAGGGCCTCAGCGGCGGCGCGGTCGGTGTCTTCCTGGTAATACACGGTGGTCGTCGGGATGGTTCCCTGTGCATAGTTGGCGACCTCGACCACTGTCCACCCAGCCGCACTGAGATCACCCGCGGCCCGCGTGGCCAAGCCGCGGATGGTGCTGTTGTTGAAGACCCGCACCTCGCCGCGGCTGGCACTCATCTCACCGGCGCCGTTGTCGCCGGCGGGAGCACCTTCGGCGGCATTCGGCGGACCCGGCGGGGAAACTACGGGCGCCTCAGCGGATGGTGAGATCACTGGTGGCGGGTAGGGAATCACGGAAGGCACCGTCGACCCACTGACGGGAGCATGGGTAGCGCTGATCGCAGGTTTCCCAGTGCCCGTCGTCCGCTCTCCACGGGAGACGGCCAGCACCAGCCCGATCACGGCGGCGACGAGCGCAAGTGCGTACAGCGCCAGTCCGGCGGTGCGCAGCGGTCTGCCGCCTCCAGTACTGCCCGGCGTGCCCATGACCTACTTCGGGCCGGCGAGCCGGCGAGCGGCCCGTGCGCGCTGGCGACCGGACCGCAGCCGACGCAGTCGCTTGACCAGCATCGGATCGGTGGCCAGCGCCGCCGGCCGGTCGATCATGCTGTTGAGGGTCTGGTAATAACGAGTGGCTGACATGTCGAACAGCTCACGGATAGCCTGCTCCTTGGCGCCGGCGTACTTCCACCACTGACGCTCGAAAGCCAGAATCTCGCGCTCTTGATCGCTCAGACCCTCGGGTTGGTCGTCGATCGGGTGCAGCGCCCGTGCGGCGTCCATCGCGCTCCCTCGTCCACAATCCCGCGCGTGGGAAACACCCCAACCCGGGCGAATCACAGTGGTGTGATTCTGGCCAGCATTGAACCACGCGGTGGCCAAGGCCGACCGGGGGCGCCCCCGACACGTCCCCAGGACGCCGGGTGGGTCAGGTCACCGATTACTGTTCCCCGTCATGGCTGTATGTCCGATCCGGATCGTCGGCGACCCGGTGCTGCACAACCCGACTCGGCTCGTCACGGAGTTCGGCGCGCCGCTGCACGCGCTGGTTGCCGACATGTTGGACACGATGGCGGCCGCCCAGGGCGTCGGGCTCGCCGCCAACCAGATCGGCGTGGACCTGCGCCTGTTCGTCTTCGACTGCGCCGACGAAGGCGTGCGCCAGCGGGGTGTGGTCGTCAACCCCGTGCTGGAGACCAGTGAGCGGCCCGAGACCATGCCCGATCCCGACGACGACTGGGAGGGCTGCCTGTCGGTACCCGGTGAATCGTTCCCAACCGGGCGGGCCAGCTGGGCGCAGGTCACCGGGGTCGACGCCGACGGCTCGCCGGTCACCGTCGAGGGCACCGGCTTGCTGGCCCGGTGTCTGCAGCACGAAACCGATCACCTCGACGGGATGCTCTACATCAACCGGTTGATCGGCCGCCACGCCCGTGAAGCGAAGAAAATGATCAAAGCCCAAGGCTGGGGCGTACCCGGCCTGTCCTGGGACCCCGCCGCGGCCCGCCCCGAAGACTGCGCTACGTGAATCTCGCAGACGACCTGTCCTTGCTGGCCGCCGATCGAGGGACCGTCACTGTTACCTGTTACCTGTTACCT
>QHBZ01000282.1 GCA_003244055.1 Pseudonocardiales bacterium
GAGAACCTCTACCCGCCGCTGGCGGCGATCGCCAACCGGTGGGCGCAGCAGCTGGGCGAGCGCCGGTTCCCCGAGACCCTCGACGGTCTGCTTGACCAGTGCGCCAGGTTAGGTCAGCACAAGCCCACACCCCTGGTCCTGCGCTATGGGCCAGGCGGCTACAACTGCCTGCACCAGGACATCTACGGCGAGCTGACCTTCCCGCTGCAGTTCCTGGTCATGCTCAGCAAGCCCGACGAGGACTTCACCGGCGGGGAGAGCGTGTTCGTCGAGCAGCGACCACGCCAGCAGTCCCGGCCCATGGTCGCCCGCCCTTTCCAGGGTCAGGCGGTGATCTTCCCCGTCCGGCACCGCCCCAAGCAGGGCGCCCGGGGCTACCACCGGCTGCAGATGCGTCACGGCGTCAGCGCGGTGCACACCGGTGACCGCCACGTGCTGGGCATCATCTTCCACAACGCCCGGTGATGCGTGCGTGCGGAGTTGGCGACACAGGCGACCGGGAGCATCAGGGCGAGCAGTTACTCCTGGCCCTGGTCGCCGACCTGGACTCCGGTTTCGCCGAGCTGGTCCGAGCTCACGAGCGGGTTGTCTACTCCGTCGCGCTGCGGCTGAGCAGCCGGCCGACCGACGCCGAAGACCTTGCCGCGGAAGCCTTTCTGCGTGCTTACCGGGCGCTGCGCGGTTACGATGCCGAGCGGATCGCCTCGCTGCGGTTGCGGCCGTGGCTGCTCACGATCCTTCGCAACGCCGCTCGCAACGCCGCCCGGGATGCGGCGCGGCGGCCGGCTCCGCCGCCGGGGTTCGAGCCGGCGGAGCAGCTCACCTGCGGGCCCAGTGTCGAACACAGCGTCGAGGAGCAGGTCGAACAGCACGACCTCGGGCGCCAGCTGGGCGCGGTGCTCGCCCAGCTGCCTGAGGCTCAGCGGCTGGCGGTGGTGCTGCGCCATGTCGTCGGCCTGCCCACCAGTGAGGTGGCCGAGGTGCTGGGCTGCCCGGACGGCACCGCGAAGTCTCATATCTCCCGAGGACTGCACCGATTGCGTGCGCTGCTCACCGAGCAGCCCAGCGACGGGCTGATAGCTGGAAGGACGGTTCGATGATGGGCAACGATCTCGACTCGATCACCGGCGCGCTGGCCGACCTCACCGCGCCCGCCGCGCCCGGACTGGCGGACCGAATCTTCGGCAGCTGGCTGGCCGCGCCCAGCCGGCTCGGCGCGGCGTTCGTGGCGTTCACCGGTGCCGGCGTGCAGTTCGTCCGGTCCGCGGAGTCGGTGCGCGGCGACGCCGGCGCGTTCGCTGAGGCCTACCGCGACCGGTTCGGCAGGCCGCTGCGCCCGGCGGACCGGGCACCTGCTGGGCTGCTGGGGGCGCTGCGCGGCACGTCAGCGGCATCGCTGCAGCTGGATCTGCGCGGGTTGTCGGACTTCGAACGTGACGTGCTCACCGCGACCAGCCGCATTCCGGCAGGTCAGACCCGCCCCTACGGCTGGGTCGCGAGGGAGGCCGGGCGGCCCCGGGCAGTTCGCGCGGTCGGTACGGTGCTGGCCCGCAACCCGGTGCCGCTGCTGGTCCCGTGCCACCGCGTGGTCCGCGCCGACGGCCTGCTGGGTGACTACATGTTCGGCTCAGCGCACAAGGAGCAGTTGCTGCGCGCGGAGCAGGGCAACGTCGACGAGGTCGCCGCGCTCGCCCGGCAGGGAGTGCACTTCGTGGGCAGCGACACCACCGGCGTGGTGTGCTTCCCGACCTGCCCGCACGCCCGCCGGATCACCCTCGCCCACCGGCATGGCTTCCGCACGGTCGGCGCCGCGCTCGTGTCGGGCTACCGTCCCTGCCGGTACTGCCGGCCCGCCGCTGAGGTGATACCGGCGCATCCCGACGCCGGGTCCGACCGGTGAGCGAGCTGATCCCGCGGCAACGCCGCACCTTGGCCGCCGGGGCGGTGCACCTGCCTGGCTGGCTGGATCTGCGCCAGCAGCGCCGGCTCGTGGCGGCCTGCCGGCGGTGGGCGTCGGAGGGCCCCGGGATCCGCGCCGCATCGCTACCCAATGGAGCGCGGATGTCGGTGCGGACGGTGTGCCTGGGTTGGCACTGGTACCCCTACCGCTATTCCCAGACCCGTGACGACCAGGACGGCTCACCGGTGACGCCATTCCCCGGCTGGCTTGGCGATCTCGGCCGCCGAGCCGTCGCCGACGCCTACCTTGACGCCGACCGCGGCGCGAGGTACGCGCCCGACGTCGCACTGATCAACTACTACGACACCGACGCCCGGATGGGGTTGCACCGGGACAGCGACGAGAAGGTCGGTGAACCCATCGTCTCGCTGTCGCTGGGTGCGGCGTGTGTGTTTCGCCTGGGCAACACCGACAACCGCGGCCGGCCCTGGACCGACGTCGAATTACATTCCGGTGACCTGCTCGTCTTCGGCGACCAGAGCCGGCGGGCCTACCACGGTGTCCCCAAGCTCCTGCCCGAAGTGGAGGTGCCCGACATCGGCCTGTCCCACGGCCGCCTCAACCTCACCCTGCGGGTCTCCGGCCTGGCGCCGCCCTAGCATTCAGCGGGCTGAGCGGGGTCATTCGCGCCCCGTTTACCCCGCTGAGCCCGCTGAATGCGCCGAGGGGCGGTTGATGAGCGCTAACGTGGTTGTGCAGGGCTTCGCCTTGGTGTGCGAAGGGGGGCGAATGTATGGATGGCCTGGTCGGCGTGGCCGACGACCTGGCTGGCGTGGGCGAGCGCAACGAGCAGGCGCACGTGGTGCTGGTGGCCGAGCTAGGCGAGCGGCTCGCGAAAGCCCGGCTGGGCGGACCGGCCAGCGCCAGGCAACGGCATGTCGGGCGCGGCAAGCTGTTGCCCCGCGACCGGGTCGACTCGTTGGTGGACCCGTCGAGCCCGTTCCTGGAGCTGTCCCCGCTCGCGGCCACTGGCATGTACGGCGACGAGGCCCCGGCCGCGGGGATCATCACCGGGATCGGCCGGGTGGCCGGGCGGGAGTGCGTGATCGTCGCCAACGACGCCACCGTCAAGGGCGGCACCTACTACCCGATGACGGTGAAAAAGCATCTGCGCGCCCAGGAGGTTGCGCTGGACAACCGCCTGCCGTGCATCTACCTCGTCGACTCCGGCGGGGCCTACCTGCCCGAGCAGGACCAGGTGTTCCCTGATCGGGAGCACTTCGGGCGGATCTTCTACAACCAAGCGACGATGTCCGCGCGAGGGATCGCGCAGATTGCGGCGGTGCTGGGCTCCTGCACCGCGGGCGGTGCCTACGTGCCGGCGATGAGCGACGAGGCGGTGATCGTCCGCAATCAGGGAACGATCTTCCTCGGCGGGCCACCGCTGGTAGCCGCCGCCACTGGAGAGGTGGTGACCGCGCAGGAGCTGGGCGGGGCCGAGCTGCACTCCCGGGTCTCCGGGGTCACCGACCACCTCGCCGACGACGACGCCCACGCGCTGCGGATCGTGCGCTCCATCGTCAGCACCCTCGGGCCACGCCCGGCCCTGCCGTGGGAGGTGATCGCCACTGTAGAGCCCCGTTTGGCGGGTATTTACGGGGTCGTGCCGGTGGACTCCCGCACTGCCTACGACGTGCGGGAGGTGATCGCCCGGATCGTCGACGGCAGTCGTTTCTCCGAATTCAAGGCCGAGTACGGCACCACGCTCGTTACCGGCTTCGCCCGGCTGCACGGTCACCCGGTGGGCATTGTGGCCAACAATGGGGTCCTGTTCAGCGAGTCGGCGCTCAAGGGTGCGCATTTCATCGAACTTTGCGACCAGCGCGGTATTCCGTTGGTGTTCCTGCAGAACATCTCCGGCTTCATGGTGGGTCGGGAATATGAGGCCGGCGGGATCGCAAAACACGGTGCCAAAATGGTCACCGCGGTCGCGACCACGCGGGTGCCCAAACTGACCGTCATCATCGGCGGATCATTCGGCGCCGGCAATTACGCCATGTGTGGCAGGGCCTACTCGCCACGCTTTCTCTTTATGTGGCCCAATGCGCGGATCTCCGTAATGGGCGCGGAGCAGGCCGCCACGGTACTCGCCTCGGTCCGCCGTCCGGATGGTCCCGAACCGCAGGTGGCCTTCACCGAGCGCATACGTGACCAGTACGAGCACCAGGGGCACCCCTATTACTCGACCGCCCGGCTGTGGGACGACGGGGTGATCGACCCGGCGGACACCCGGATGGTGCTCGGATTGGCGCTGTCAGCCTGCGCCAACGCCCCGCTCGAGCCCAGCCGCTTCGGCATCTTCCGGATGTGAGGCAGCTATGACGGCTCGGCATGTTTGACACCGTGCTGGTGGCCAACCGGGGCGAGATCGCGGTCCGGGTGATCCGCACGCTGCGCGCGATGGGCCTGCGCTCAGTGGCCGTATACGCCGACGCCGACGCCGGCGCTCGGCACGTCAGCGACGCCGACCTCGCCGTCCGCCTCGGTCCAGCGCCGGCGGCGATGAGCTATCTGTCGATCGAAGCGATACTCGACGCCGCCGCCCGCACCGGCGCGCAGGCCGTGCACCCCGGCTACGGGTTCCTCTCGGAGAACGCCGACTTCGCTCGGGCCTGCGCGCGGGCCGGACTGATCTTCGTCGGACCGCCTGCGGCCGCCATCGAGGCGATGGGTGACAAGATCCGGGCCAAGGCGACGGTGGCGGCCGCGGGCGTTCCGGTGATCCCCGGCAGCGACGGCCCGGCGTGCGACGATGACGCGCTGACCGCCGCGGCCGGCGCGCTGGGCTACCCGGTGCTGCTCAAGCCGTCCGCCGCCGGCGGCGGCAAGGGCATGCGGGTGGTGCGCCGCGCGCAGGACCTGCCCGAGGCCATCGCCGGCGCCCGCCGGGAGGCCCGCGGCGCCTTCGGTGACGGCACGCTGCTCATCGAACGTTTCATCGCCACCGCGCGGCATATCGAGATCCAGGTGCTGGCTGACGCGCACGGCGCGGCGGTGCACCTCGGCGAGCGCGAGTGCAGCCTCCAGCGCCGGCACCAAAAGATCGTTGAAGAGGCGCCGTCGGTGCTGCTGGACGCCGCGACCCGAGCCCGGATGGGTCAGTGCGCGGTGGCCGTCGCGAAGGCCGTGGGGTACACCGGGGCGGGCACGGTCGAGTTCATCGTGCCGGCGGATGCCCCGGATCAGTTCTTCTTCCTGGAGATGAACACCCGGTTGCAGGTCGAGCACCCGGTCACTGAGCTGGTTACCGGGTTGGATCTGGTCGAATACCAGCTGCGCGTCGCCGCGGGGGAGCCGCTCGGGTTGCGCCAGGACGACGTCGCCGCGGACGGCCACGCGGTGCAGGCGCGGATCTACGCCGAAGACCCAGCGAATGGGTTCCTGCCCACCGGAGGGCCGGTGCTCCAGTTACGCGAACCCGCAGGCCCGGGCGTTCGCGTCGACTCCGGGCTGCGGGTCGGCGACACTGTGGGCAGCGACTACGACCCGCTGCTGGCCAAGGTCATCGCGCACGGTCCGGACCGGGACGCCGCGCTACGCCGGCTGGACGCCGCGTTGGCCCAGACCAGCATCCTAGGTTTGGGCACCAATGTGGCGTTCCTGCGCAGCCTGCTCGCCGACGTCGACGTGCAGGCCGGAAAGCTGGACACCGGGCTGGTGGAGCGCCGCAAGCCGCCCAGTGCGCAACCGCCTGAGCACGTGCTCGCCGCGGCCGCATTGCGCGCGCTGCTGGCCCTGGAACCCATCGGGCCGGTCGTGGATCCGTTTGCGCTGCCCGGAGGCTGGCGGATCGGCGAGCCCGCCTGGACCCGTTGGCGGGTGCTGGCCAGTGGCAACGATCCGGTCGAGGTCCGAACCCGGGGCCGGTCCGCCAGCGCCGAGCTCGTAGTGGGCGAGGGGCCCCCGACCTTCGCGTCGGCCTGGTGGGATGGCGGAGACCTGGTCGTCACCCTTGATCAGATCACTCGCCGCTACACCTGCGCGGTCGACGGCGCCGCGGTGTGGCTGGGCCGCGACGGGCACAGCTGGGAGCTGCACGAGCAGCAGCCCTTCGACGCCGCGCCGCGCAGTGCGCTGGGTGCCGGTGGCGCGGTTCGAACTCCGATGCCCGGCACCATCGTCGCCGTCGACGTCGCCGAGGGTCAGCACGTCACCGCGGGTGCCCGGTTGCTCGTGCTCGAAGCGATGAAGATGGAGCATGTGCTCATCGCGCCGATCAACGGGGTGGTCCGCGAGCTGCGTGCCCGCCCCGGTGGCACCGTCGAGCGCGACGCCGTGCTGGTGGTCATTGACCCCGTGAGTGGCGATGACTGCTCTAGCTAGCATCGCCACTCACGGGTTGTCCACAGGGAGGACATGCCGTGCATGAGGAACTGAGCGAGGAGCATGCGGCGCTGCGTGCCACCGTCGAGGAGTTTGCCCGCAAGGAGATCGCCCCGGTCATCGCCGACCTCTACGAGCACGGGACATTCCCCTACGCGCTGGTGGCGAAGATGGGGGAGATGGGGTTGTTCGGGCTGCCCTTCCCCGAGGAGTACGGCGGGATGGGCGGCGACTATTTCGCCCTGTGCCTGGCACTGGAGGAACTGGCGCGGGTGGACTCGTCGGTGGCGGTCACGCTGGAGGACAGCGTGTCGCTGGGCGCCATGCCGATCTTCCGGTTCGGTACCGAGGAACAGAAGCAGCGCTGGCTCCCGGAGCTGTGCACCGGCCAGCGGCTCGGGGCCTTCGGCCTCACCGAGCCCGGTGGTGGATCCGACGCCGGCGCTACCCGCACCACGGCTCGCTGCGATGGCGACGACTGGGTGATCAATGGGTCCAAGGCATTCATCACCAATTCGGGCACCGAGATCACGTCTGTGGTCACCGTCACCGCGATCACCGGTGTCAGCGGGGGTCGCAAGGAAATCTCCACCATCATGGTCCCCGCCCGGCACCCGGGCTTCACGGTTTCCGAGAGCTACTCCAAAGTCGGCTGGCGATGCTCGGACACCCGAGGGCTGTTTTTCGACGACTGCCGGGTGCCGCTGAGCAATCTACTCGGCGAGCGCGCCCGAGGTTATGCGCAATTTCTGGCTATTCTCGACGAGGGTCGCATCGCGTTCGCCGCGTTAGGGGTGGGCCTGGCCCAGGGTTGTATTGATGAATGCCTATCGTACGCTCGGGAGCGGCACGCTTTCGGCCACGCCATCGGCAGCTATCAGGCGATCCAGTTCAAGATCGCTGATATGGAGGCGCGGACCCACGCCGCCCGGCTGACCTACTACCATGCCGCCAAGAGGATGCTACGCGGCGAACCGTTCAAGAAAGAGGCCGCTATAGCGAAGCTGGTTTCCTCGAATGCGGCGATGGACAATGCCCGGGACGCCACCCAGGTCTTCGGCGGCTACGGTTTCATGAACGATTATCCGGTGGGCCGCTTCTATCGAGATGCCAAGGTCCTGGAGATCGGCGAAGGCACCAGCGAAGTCCAACGCATACTCATAGCCCGCCACCTGGGCGTCAGCTGATCTGTCCACACCGCGTTCTGGATGCGGACCGCGGCAAATCGGGGTCCGCCAACAGCAGTCTGCATCCAGAACGCGGGGAAAGGCGCCGGGGAACTGGTCGAACCCGCGGTCGGCGGTCGCGATTCGGCAGCCGTGCGTGCAGGCCCGCGCGGCCAGCAAGGCGTCCGGTACCAGGTTGCTCTGCACTCCCGGTGCTGGGCCAGCCACTCACGTCCGGCAGGGGTCACGCGTGACAGTCCTCGTTTTGCAGACGTCGGCTCGCCTTGGCCACGGTACGCTCGGATTTCGGATGCGGGCGGCAGGAGGTGGCCGTGAGCGTGAACTACCTGGCCAGACCATGGGAGAACCGACTGTTCCGGCAGTGCCGGCGGGCCTGGGACCTCGGCGCGCGGGAGCGGAAGGACTACGAGCCGGCCGAGCCGGCACGGGTTTTCGACCTTGGTGAAGCGCTCCATGACGCTCTCGACGTCTACTACTTCCCCGGGATGTGGGACTGGAACCGGGCGATCGTGCGACCACTGGCCGTCGCCGGATTCGAGAAGTCGATGCGCAGGCAGCGCGATGCCTACACGCGGACCCGTGAGCTGTCCGCTGACCAGGTCCGGGACTGGGAACAGCACCTGGAGCTGGGCACCGGCATCATGCAGCGCTACTTCGAATGGGCGAGCGACGTCGATCGCTTCACCCCGATCCAGGTGGCGTCGCAGTTCGACATCGCTCTGCCCGACCCAGCCGACCCGGACAGTGGGCTGATCACCCCGGACGGTCGGCCGCTGCAGTACCGGGTACGGATCGACCTGGTGGTGATCGACGACCATGAGCTGTACTGGCTCGTCGAGCACCGGATCGTCACCGGCCCGCAGTGGCCGGAGCTCGACCAGCTGCGGCTCGACGAGCAGGCGCTGACCCGCAGCTGGGCGTGGCAGCTGGGCTTCCTGGCCCAGCTCGAAGGCACCATCCACAACGAGCTACGCGCTGCGGTGCCCGCCTCGGGCAAACCTGAGGTCCAGGTGCGGGCGATGCCGGGGGCCGGCGGCATCATGACGCAGCGCACCACGGAGTCCTTCCGCCGCACCCATATCCCGCGGGCTGAACTCGAAATCGCCCGGCATGGCATCTCCGTAGCGTGGGAGATGCAGGATATGACAGACCCGGCACTGCGGATCTATCCGAACCCTACCTGGGAGAACTGTTCGGGCTGCGCCTACCGACGGCCATGTCTGGCGATCACCCAAGGGATCGACGAGCGCCCGATCCTTGATGCGTCCTACCGTAAGCGGGTCGCCGGGGACTTCGAGCTGGGACGGCTGGGATCGGTGTGGGGATTCGTGCCCGAGATCCATCGGGTCGCGGAATACCGGGCTCCCGGCGCGGGGCAGTAACGCCGGTGCGCATCCGGGTGGTGAGCTGGAACGTCGATTCCCGACCGACCGGGCTGCTGGACGCCAAGATCGAGCTGCTCCGCCGTCTGCAGCCTGACCTCGTGCTACTCCAGGAGATCGGCCGCCCGGTCTACCGCGCGCTGTTGCCGCACCCCTCAGCGTACGAGCGGATGCATCGCAAGACCAGGCAGTTCTCCTGGGGTGCGCTGTCCACTGACCTGTGCAAGCCGCGGGCCAGCGAGTACCGGCTGGGATGCGCCGTGTTGGGCATCTCGAACACCGCTCTGATCGATGCCGCGGTGTTGGACCGCGCGCCGTTCGAAGTCCGCGATCCGGTTCTCCCCGGTTTTCTCTGGCGGACGGTGACGGCCCAGGTTGCCTTGTCCAGCGGTGATCTGCTGACCGTATGCAGTTTCCATGGCCGCCAGCCATCCGGCGAGCCCGCTGCGGCGCTGCAGCAAGCGTTTCACGCCGGGATCGCTCGCTGGCTCGCCGATGTGCCTGGGCCGGTCATCTTCGGTATCGACGCCGGACCCCGAGTGCCCGGCAGCGCCGATCCGCTGCTTGGTCCGGCACCGGTCCATCACCTGAAGCACGTGCTCAACGCCGCCGACGACCACGTGTGGGCCACCCCCGGTCTCACAGTGCTCGACGTCCAATGCATCGCCGACGATGCCGCGGCCGCAGGCAGCGACCACGCCCTGCTGCTCGCCGATCTGGAGTTATCCACAGCGTAGTGCTGTGGATAACCCGTGAGTGGCGATGCGAGTTGCAGCTCGCATCGCCACTCACGGGGCGGCTACGCCACAGGCCTATCGGTAGGCGCGATAGCCACCGGAAGCACGTCGCGGCCGGTGAGGTAGCGGTCCACGCCGGCGGCGGCAGAGCGGCCCTCGGCGATGGCCCACACGATCAGGGACTGCCCGCGGCCCATGTCTCCGGCGACGAACACACCCGGCACGCTGGTCATGAAGGAAGCGTCCCGATCGACGTTGCCGCGCGCGTCGTACTCCACGCTGAGCCCCTCGAGGAGCTTGCCCTTCTCCGGTCCGACGAAGCCCATCGCCAGCAGCACCAGATCGCAGGGAAGGTCTTGCTCAGTATCCGGCACCGGCTCGAACTTGCCGTTGGCGAAGACGACCTGAGCCAGTCGCAGCCCGCGAACCTGACCGTCGAGGGTTCCGAGGAACTGCTGGGTGCTCACCGCGAACAGCCGCTCGCCGCCCTCCTCGTGGGCCGAGGACACCCGGTAGATCATCGGGTAGGTGGGCCAGGGTTGGGTGTCTGGACGCTGCTCCGGTGGGGTCGGCAGGATTTCCAGCTGGGTCACCGACGCCGCGCCCTGGCGGTGCGCGGTGCCCAGGCAGTCGGCTCCCGTGTCGCCCCCACCGAGGATCACCACATGCTTGCCCGAGGCGTCGATCGGCGACCGTGGCAGGTCGCCCTCCTGCACCCGGTTCGACGGCGGCAGGTACTCCATCGCCTGGTAGATGCCCGCCAACTCGCGACCGGGCACCGGCAGGTCGCGCCACGCAGTGGCCCCACCGGCGAGCACCACCGCGTCGAATCCGGCGCGCAGCTCCTCGGCCGTGATATCCATCCCGACGTCGACGCCGGCCCGGAACTCGGTACCCTCGGCACGCATCTGCGATAGCCGCCGGTCCAACCGGTGCTTGGCCATCTTGAACTCGGGGATGCCGTAGCGCAGCAGTCCACCGATCCGGTCGGCGCGCTCGTAGACCACGACGTCGTGCCCGACCCGGGTCAGCTGCTGGGCCGCGGCCAGCCCGGCTGGCCCCGACCCGACCACGGCCACCTTCTTACCGGTACGCACCTCCGCCACAACCGGGCGAACCCAGCCCTCTTCCCACGCCCGGTCGATGATCTCGATCTCGACCTGCTTGATGGTCACCGCGTCGTCGTTGATGGCCAGCACGCAAGCCGCCTCGCAGGGCGCCGGGCACAGCGTCCCGGTGAACTCCGGGAAATTGTTGGTGGCGTGCAGCCGCTCGGCCGCGTCGGTCCAGTCCTGACGCCAGACCAGGTCGTTCCACTCCGGGATCAGGTTGCCCAGCGGGCAGCCCAGGTGGCAGAACGGGATCCCGCAGTTCATACAGCGCCCGGCCTGCGCCTCTAAAGCATCCCGGCCGAAGTCCTCATAGACCTCGCGCCAGTCTCGTAACCGCAGCTCGACGGGGCGGCGCGGTGGGTTGCGTCGCCCCGTGGTGAGGAAGCCCTTGGGATCAGCCATGAGCCGCCTCCATGATGGCGTCGTTGACGTCCCGGCCGTCTCGCTGCGCCGCCGCTTGGGCTGCCAGCACCCGCTTGAAGTCCTTGGGCATGACCTTGCCGAACCGATCCACCGCGGCATCCCAGTCAGCCAGCAGTGCATGCGCCACGGCGGATCCGGTCTCGGCGTGGTGTCGCTCCACGGCGTCCGCCAGGAACGCTCGGTCCTCGTCGTCCAGCGGGTCCAGGTCGACCATCTCCGGGTTGACCCGTTGCGAGGGCAGGTCGAGCACGTAGGCGACCCCGCCGGACATCCCGGCGGCGAAGTTGCGCCCGATCTGCCCGAGCACCACCACCTGGCCGCCGGTCATGTACTCGCAGCCGTGATCACCGACGCCCTCGACGACTGCCAGCGCGCCGGAGTTGCGCACGCAGAAGCGCTCCCCGACCATCCCACGCAGGAACAATTCCCCGGACGTCGCGCCGTAGAGGATCACGTTGCCGGCGATGATGTTGTGCTCCGCGGTGAACTGGGCGTCGGGATGCGGACGGACGGTGATCCGACCACCGGACAGGCCCTTGCCGACGTAGTCGTTGGCGTCGCCGACCAGCCGCAGGGTGATCCCGCGGGGCAGGAACGCCCCGAAGGACTGCCCGGCCGACCCGATCAGGGTGATGTCGATGGTGCCGTCGGGCAGCCCGGCACCACCCCAGCGGCGGGTCAGATGCGACCCCAGCATGGTGCCGACCGTGCGGTTGACGTTGCGGACCGGCAGATCCAGCCGCACCGATTCCCCGCCATCCAGCGCGCCCTCGCACAGTTGAATCAGGGTGTTGTCCAGCGCCTTGTCCAGCCCGTGGTTCTGCTCTCTGGTCCGGTGCCGGGGCGCCTCCAGATCCAGGTCGGATGGCAGGTGCAGGATCGGCGACAGGTCCAGCCCGGCCGCCTTCCAGTGGTCGATCGCCGGGCGGGTGTCCAGCATCTCGGTGCGCCCGACGGCCTCTTCGAGGCTGCGGAACCCGAGCGCCGCCAGATGCTCGCGCACCTCCTGCGCGATGAACTCGAAGAAGTTGACCACGTACTCGGCTTTGCCGGCGAACTTCGCGCGCAGCACCGGGTTCTGGGTGGCCACGCCCACCGGGCAGGTGTCCAGATGGCAGACCCGCATCATGATGCAGCCCGAGACCACCAAGGGAGCAGTGGCGAAGCCGAACTCCTCGGCGCCCAGCAGTGCCGCGATGATCACATCGCGACCGGTCTTGAGCTGGCCGTCGGTCTGCACGACGATCCGGTCCCGCAGCTTGTTGGCGATCAGCGTCTGCTGGGTTTCGGCCAGCCCCAGCTCCCAGGGCGTGCCGGCATGCTTGATCGACGACAGTGGAGACGCCCCGGTGCCCCCGTCGTGACCGGAGATGAGCACGACGTCGGAGTACGCCTTGGCCACCCCGGCGGCCACCGTGCCGACCCCCACCTCGGATACCAGCTTGACGTGCACGCGGGCCCGTGGGTTGGCGTTCTTCAGATCGTGGATCAGCTGCTTGATGTCCTCGATCGAGTAGATGTCGTGGTGCGGCGGCGGTGAGATCAGCCCCACCCCGGGTGTGGAGAACCGGGTCTTGGCGATCCACGGGTACACCTTGGTACCGGGCAGCTGCCCACCCTCGCCGGGCTTGGCGCCTTGCGAGATCTTGATCTGCAGGTCGTCGGCGTTGACCAGGTACTCGCTGGTCACGCCGAACCGTCCGGAGGCCACCTGCTTGATCGCTGAGCGGCGCAGGTCCCCGTTGGGGTCACGGGTGTAGCGGTCGGCGTCCTCGCCGCCCTCGCCGGTGTTGGACTTGCCGCCCAGCCGGTTCATCGCGATGGCCAGCGTCTCGTGCATCTCCTTGGAGATCGATCCGTAGGAGATGGCTCCGGTGGCGAACCGCTTGACAATCTCGCTGACCGGCTCGACCTCGTCAATCGGCACGGGCGAGCGCAAACCCTCGCGGAAGGCGAACAGCCCGCGCAGGGTCATCAGCCGCTGCGACTGATCATCGACCAGCCGGGTGTACTCCTTGAACACGTCGTAGCGGCCCGCCCGGGTGGAATGCTGCAGCAAGAACACCGTCTGGGGGCTGAAGACGTGCGGTTCGCCCTCGCGGCGCCACTGGTAGTCGCCGCCGACCGTGAGCTCCCGGTGCGGGGCGCGCACCCCGTCGGGGGGGAAGGCGTGGCGGTGGAGTATCGCCACCTCGTCGGCCAGCGTGTCGAAGCCGACCCCGCCGAGCCGGGAGGTGGTGCCGGTGAAGCAGGAGTCGATCACTTCCGGTCCGAGCCCGATCGCCTCGAAGATCTGCGCGCCGGTGTAGGAGGCCACCGTGGACACGCCCATCTTCGACATCGTCTTGCGAACACCCTTGCCCAGCGCCTTGATCAGGTTGCGGGTCGCGGTCTTGGCGTCGATGTCGCCCAGCAGGCCCCGGTCGGCGAGGTCGGCCACGGTGGCCATCGCGAGGTAGGGATTGACCGCCGCCGCCCCGTAGCCGATCAGCAGCGCGACGTGATGCACCTCGCGGGCGTCGGCGGCCTCGACGATCAGGCCGACCTGGGTGCGGGTCTTGCACCGCACCAGGTGGTGGTGCACCGCGCCGGTGAGCAGCAGCGACGGGATCGAGGCGTGCTCGGCGTCAACGCCCCGGCCCGACAACACGATCAGCCGCGCACCGCCGGCTACCGCCTCGGAGACCTCGGCGCGGATCTCGTCGAGCCGGTGGACCAGCGCCGCGCCGCCGCCGTGCACGTCGTAGCGGCCTTTGACGGTGTAGGTCTGGTATTCCGGCTGGTCACCGTCGTCATTGACGTGGACGATCTTGGCGAGCTCGTCGTTGTCCAGCACCGGGAAGGGCAGCACGATCCGCCGGCAGGAGTCCGCGGTGGCCGCCAGCAGGTTGGGCTGGGCACCGAGCTGCGCTTGCAGCGAGGTCACCAGCTCCTCCCGGATCGCGTCCAGCGGTGGGTTGGTGACCTGGGCGAACAGTTGGGTGAAGTAGTCGAACAGCGGCCGGGAGTGCCGCGAGAACGGGGCCAGCGGCGCGTCATTGCCCATCGACCCGATCGGCTCGGCGCCGGTGCTTGCCATCGGCGCCAGCAGCACACTGAGCTCTTCCTGGGTGTATCCCAACGACTGCTGGCGGCGTACCAGCGAGGAGTGGGTATTCACCTCGCGATCGCGCTCGGGCAGATCCGCCAGCCGGGTCAGACCCTGGGCGACCCAGTCGGCGTACGGGTGTTCGGCGGCGAGTCGGCCTTTGATCTCGTCGTCGCCGACGATCCGGCCGGCCGCGGTGTCGGCGAGGAACATCCGGCCAGGCTCAAGGCGCCCCTTGCGTACCACCGTGGCGGGGTCGATGTCGAGCACGCCCACCTCACTGGCCAGCACCACCAGGCCGTCCTCGGTGACCCAGTAGCGGGCCGGGCGCAGGCCGTTGCGGTCCAGCACGGCGCCGATCACGGTGCCGTCGGTGAACGCCACCAG
>QHBZ01000283.1 GCA_003244055.1 Pseudonocardiales bacterium
ACCATCATCCGGGCATACTCGATTATCTGGAACATCTGGGCGATGCCATTGTGCACATCGCCGAGCAGCCAGCCGACCGCAGGAGTCCCGTGCGCGCCGAAGGTGAGCTCGCAGGTGGTGGACACCTTGAGACCCATCTTGTGCTCGACGCCGGTCACGAACACACCGTTGCGGGCACCGAGCTCACCGGTGTCGGTGTCGAAGTGATACTTCGGCACCAAGAACAGCGACAGGCCCTTGGTCCCCGGCGCCGGGGTGATGCCTGGACCTTCCGGTCTCGCCAGCACCAGGTGCACGATGTTGTCGGTCAGATCATGCTCGGCCGAGGTGATGAAGCGCTTCACGCCCTCGAGGTGCCACGAGCCGTCGGGCTGCTGGATCGCCTTGGTCCGCCCGGCGCCCACGTCCGAGCCCGCATCAGCCTCGGTAAGCACCATCGTCGAGCACCAGCCTTTGTCAATCATGAGCTGAGCCCAGTGCTGCTGCTCAGGGGTGCCGTTGCTGTGCACCACATAGGCCATGCTGGGACCGCTCATGTACATGAACACCGCCGGGTTGGCGCCCAGCATCAGCTCCGACGCGGCCCAGCGCAGAGTGGACGGCGCGCCGAAGCCGCCCAGCTCCGACGGTAGATCCAGCCGGTACCACTCGCCGTCCCAGAGCGCTTGGTACGACTTCTTGAACGCTTCCGGCAGCACGACCGTGTGCGTCTCGGGATCGAAGGTCGGCGGGTGGCGGTCGGACTCGGCGAAGGACTCCGACAGCGGCCCTCGGGCCAGCCGGTCGAGCTCGGTGAGGATGTCGTGCGCGGTGTCGCGGTCCATCTCGGCGTAGGGGCCGACGCCCATCCGTTCCTGTACCCGGAGCACCTCGAACAGGGTGAACTCCAGATCGCGGAGATTGCTCTTGTAGTGACTCATGTCTTCGCTCCGACGCAGTCGTGGACCGGCCTACTCACCGGTAACCCCAGTTTATTACTGGTCGGTAACCCCGGCAAGTCCGGCATGCCGCGAGCTAGCTCACTGCGACCTGGCGAGCTGAATGTTCTGCCAGCAGGTGACGGCGTCGCCGCTGCGAGCCCGACCCTCGGTTAAGGCCCCGGTGCACAACATCGCAACGGTGATCATCCGAGCCCGGCCGGCCGCTACTCTGTACTCCCCATGGCCACCGATCTAAGCGGCTACCGGCCGCTGCTGAGTGAGCGCGTGCGCCTGCTCGCGGTGCTCTTCATCGCGCTGGCGATCATCGTCGTTGCCGTTTTCGGCCTGCGCTACGCCGATCAGGACATGCCAGGGTACCTCGACCGCAGCCTTGATACGTTGATCAGGAACGCCCTGCATCGGGATCAGCCCATCACCAGGGCTCTGGTCAGCCTGGGCGATCCCGCGCAAGCCGCCATTCTCATCGCCGCCGTTGCCAGCGCTGCTGCCATCGCCAGGCGATGGTCGGGCGTGCTACTCACCGTCGTCGGCACCATCACCGCGGTCGCGATCACCGAGTTCATCCTCAAACCGCTCACCGGGCGTCTGAGCTTTGGACATCTGACTTATCCCAGCGGCCACACCACTGCCGTCGCGGCGATCGCCCTTGCTACCGCGATCCTCATCGGTGGGGCAGATTGGCCACGCAGCATCGCCGTTCGCCTGATCGCCTGCCTCGCCGCAGTCGGGCTGGCGGCAGGTGTTGCGATCTCGCTCGTCGCCCTGCGCGTTCATTACGCCACTGACACCGTCGCCGGCTACTGCGTAGCTCTCGCCACCGTGCTCGCGGTGGCGCTGGTCCTCGATTTCCTCGGGTCCCGGCTTCCGGTCAGAAGGGGCTGTTGAAGCCCGGCCGGGAGGAGTCATCGATCTCCACGGGTGGGACTTCGCCTGCGGTGATGTTGTCTTTCACGGTGCAGCGGGTGGAGGTGTTGGTGATCAGTACGCCATGCTTGAGGTTCGGACCGAGCAGGTGGTTCTTGCGCACGTCGACGTTGGGCCAGCGGCGCAGATACACCGCCTGATCACCGTTGGTCGCGCAGTCATTGCCGATGAAGGTGATCGGCAGGGCACCTGCCGGGGCCTCGCTGTTGCCACTTTCGTCACCCGTGGCAATCAGGCAGTTCTCCGCCACGTTCTGGCAGGAGTTGCCCACGATCGTGACATCGAAGGTAGCTGAGTGACCGGTATCGAACGTCTGGAAGCAGTCGGGGTGCGCCGCAGAGCCTGTGGCGGAGATGTTCTGAATCGAATTGCTGACGATCCGGAGACCATTGCCAAAGAAGCGCAAACCATCAGCGTCCCCATCGCCACCTGCAACCGTTGCCCTCACTAGATTCTCCCGCACGGTGATCCGCTGCCCGCTGATGGAGATGCCGGTGGTGGCGGCATGGGTCACGGTGTTGGATTCGATGGTGGAGTCGGTGCAGGTAGCGCAGATGATGCCGCCCCGCTGGGTGTCATGAACCGTGTTCTTCTGAGCAACAATGTCCGTCCCCGCAAGCAGCAACTCGCCACCACCGACGATCGTGAATCCCTGGATGATGACATGGTCGGCCAGGACGTGGAGCTGGTGGACGGTGATGTGCCCGTCCGAGATGAGGCGGATCGGATCTTTAGCGGTACCGGACCTGGTCAGCGTCAGATCCACGTTAGCGAGGTCCGCACCGAAGAAACACAACATGTCGCCAGGGGCGGCGGCGTTGAGCGCCGCTCGTGCGTCGTCGATGTTGTTGATCGTGCGGGTGCAGGGTTCGTCGGCGGAGGCGACTCTGGCGGTGAGCAATCCCATACCGAGCAGTGCGACAGCGCACACTGACATCGTGCGGGCGACCCGGGTCACCGGCACTTCCCCTTGTCCTGCATTGAGACACACATCGCGATCAGCGTAACCCTCAGTACGCGCCGCTTACCCGCTGCGCACAAAGGACACGCGGCAAAATAGGCGCTTCGGGAAGGATGTGGTGATGGCTGAGCCGGTGGGTGCGTGTGCCGGAGTGGATGTCGGGGGCACGTTCACTGATGTGGTGGTGCATGCCGCCGGGCACCGGCCCCGGGCGGTGAAGGTGCCGACCACCCCGGACAACCAGGCGGTCGGAGTGCACCGAGGTGTCGGGCAGGCGTGGCCGGGCGCGGCGTTGCGGCTGCTGCCGCACGGCACCACCACCGCTACCAACGCGGTCCTTCAACGCTGCGTCGCCCGGACGGTGTTGGTGACCACCGACGGGTTCGCCGATGTGCTGCAGATCGCCCGGCAGGACCGGCCCGCGCTCTACGATCTCACCGTCACCCGCCCTGAGCCACTCGTGCCACACGAGCGGGTGGTGACCGTCGTGGAGCGGACCAGCCCGGACGGCGAGGCGATCATCGCACTGACCGACGAGGAGATCGACCGGGTGGTGCGCGCGGTAGGGCGCTTGGCGCCGGAGTCGGTGGCGGTGAGCTTGCTTTTCTCCTACGCGTGTGACGAGCACGAACGGCGGCTGTGCGACGCGCTGGCCACGCTGGATGTGCCGATCACCCGGTCCAGCGTGTTGCTGCCGGAGTTCCGCGAGTTCGAGCGGGCCTCGACGTGCGTGCTCAACGCAGCCGTCGAGCCCGTGATGCGCCGCTACCTGTCCAACCTGACCGCGCAGCTTCCTGATCCGACGATTACCGTGATGACCTCGGGCGGCGGCACCGCCGGGCTCGATTTCGCCGCGTCCGCCCCGGTACACACATTGCTGTCCGGGCCTGCGGCGGGTGTCGTCGCGGCGGGTGCCGTGGCGTGCCACGCCGGCTTCGGCGACGCGATCGCGTTCGATATGGGCGGCACGTCCAGCGACGTGTGCCTGATCAGGAATGGCCAGCCGGAGGTGTCCACGTCCGCGCAGATTGCTGGGTTGCCGTTTCGCACCCCGGCGGTCGGTATCCATACCGTGGGCGCGGGCGGTGGGTCGATCGCCTGGATCGACACCGGCGGCGCGCTGCGGGTCGGTCCACGCTCGGCGGGTGCCGATCCCGGTCCAGCCTGCTACGGGCTGGGTGGCGCCGAATCGACGGTGACCGACGCGCACTGCGTGCTCGGCCATCTCGACCCGGATCGCGAACTCGGCGGGGGCTTGCGCCTGGACATCGACGCGGCCGCGCGCGCCATCAGTGCGCTCCCGGATTCGGCGGGTGGGGCGACCGGGATTCTCGAGGTGGTGCGGGCGACGATGGCGCGCGCGCTGCGCAAGGTCAGCACCGAGCGCGGCGTCGATCCGGCCGGGTTGGCGCTGGTCGCCTACGGCGGAGCCGGTCCGCTGCACGCGACCGCGCTGGCCCGTGAACTCGGCTGCCGCGCCGTGGTGATACCACCCGCCCCAGGAGTGCTCAGCGCGTTGGGGCTGCTGCTCGCCCCGGCCCGCTACGAGGCGTCCCGGACAGTCATGGCGGCAGCCGAGGACGACCTCGCCGACGCCTGGGCTGGGCTGGAAGCTCAGGCTCGCGAGGAGCTGGAACACCAAGGCGTGACGAGCGGGATCACCCTGTCCCGGGTCGCTGATGCGCGCTATGCCGGCCAGTCCCACGAGCTGCGGATCGTTGCGGACGACGGTGCCGACCTGACGCAGCTGCTGCACCGCGCGCACCAGCAGGCCTACGGGTACGCGATGCCCGACGAGCGGGTCCTGATCGTCACGCTCCGGGTGGTGGCGCGAGGCGAACCGATCCTGTCGCAACCCCCGGTCGACTGGGACCTGGGAGAACCGGCGCCGGAGCGGTCCCGGGATATCGGTGGTGCCGGCGCGGTGCGGGTGGTTTCCCGAGCATCGTTGGTGGTGGGCGATGAGGTCCGCGGCCCGGCCTTGATCGAACAGCCGGACACCACCACGCTGCTGGCTAGCGGCGAGATCGCCGTGGTCGACGACGCCGGCAACCTCGTGGTGCACCTTCCTCCCACAACCGTCGGCTGATCGTCGTTTGTGTGCCGTGGACGACAGCGGATGTCGTTCTTGACACACACGCGGTGATCAAGCAGCGCTTGACCCTCGCCCAAGCTGTCCGTACGTTGACCGTACACTCCAAAGGAGGTCGTCATCTCAAGCAGCAAGACCGAGCGCATCGAGGTCCGGGTAAGCGAACGTGAGCAGGAAGTGCTGCGGCAGGCGGCTGAGGCCGAGCACATGACGGTGTCCGCTTTCATCCTGTCCACCGTGCTTCCCCGGGCCCAGGAAGTAGTGGACCGCAGTCGTGCCATCACGATGTCCGCCGACGCGTACGAACAGTTCCTCGCTGAGCTGGACCGGCCGGCGGAAAGCGTGCCGGCACTGCTCGAGCTCTTCTCTCGACCTCGACGAATTCAGTTCGGTGAGTCCTGAACTGCCCAAGCTCGCCCCGCTGACGGCCGAGCACGATGTATCTTCGTTCCGCTGCGGTAAGCCTGAGCTCGACAAATTGCTCAGCGACTACGCGTTGGCCAGCCAAAAGGCGGATCTCGCACGTACCTGGGTGCTGATTGACGATCACCACGTGATCGGCTATTTCTCCTTGGTGATGGGTCACGTCCGACCCGAAGACGCGCCCCCGAAGTTGGTGCGTGGCGTGCCTCGATACCCGGTCGGCATGGTTCTGCTCGCTCGACTGGGAGTGGACAGCTCAGCTCAGGGGCGGGGCTTGGGCGCGGATCTGCTGGCATATGCGCTGGTGCTGGCTTGCCGAGCAGGTGAGGTCGTCGCCGCACGACTTGTCGCCGTCGACGCGATCGACGAGCAGGCCGCGGCTTTCTACCGCAGGTGGGGATTCCTGCTAGTACCGGACCAGCCCCTCAAGCTGTATCGCCGGATCAAGGATATCCGGCGGACGCTCGACCGGACGTGACCTGCACGGCGCGAAAGTCACGTGTTGCGCATGCTGACCGGCACATCTCCGAATCCACCGTTCGCCAGCAACGCTTGGATCCGGATCCGCTGGTCGTGGCTTCCGTAGCTGATGAGCTATTTCGGCCCGGTCGTCGCCGCAGCGTTGCGTGTTCGGCTCAATGGTCACCTCGTCCGGCGCGACTCTGTTCTGGGAGGAGCGGGCCGAAATCCTTGGTGACACTCGGGATGCCGAGTTCGGCCGCCACGATGTGCCCGGCGAACTCGGCCGCGTCGGCGACGACGAGGTCTGGACTCCAGTCGAGGGCTACCGGCAGCAGGGCTGCCAGCATCGGCGGGGACCGCCCACAGCACGTCGTGGCGACGATCGCGGAGCGCCCGCGCGAGGGGGACCATCGGATGGATGTGTCCGAACAGTCTTAGAACGCGAGCCGTGCTGCCCGACGAGGGGCAGTCTGGACGCACGGCACCACCCCAGGTCGTCGTGAAATCGACGGTACCGACCTCCCCGTTCTCGCCGAACGTTCGTGGTGTCGAGTTCACGGCACGTTCCGCTGCTGGCTTGTGCGGGGTGGCACGCTGATTGCTCATGACGACGATCGCGCGCGGCGCCGATGGCTGAGCTGTCTGGGGTTGAGTTGGAGGTGTTCCGGCACGCGCTGGCCGGGGTCGCCGAGGAGATGGGTGTGGCGCTGCGGCGCGCGGCGTACTCGCCGAACATCAAGGAACGCGCGGACTGCTCGGCGGCGGTGTTCGACCCGGACGGACAGATGGTCGCCCAGGCTGAGCACATCCCCGTGCACCTGGGTGCCATGCCGGCCAGCGTCCGCGCGGTGCTCGACATCTACGGTGCGCTGCGGCCCGGCCAGCAGGTCTGCGTCAACGACCCGTATCTGGGCGGTACCCATCTGCCCGACCTCACCATCGTCGGCGGGGTCTTCGCTGACTCAGGGGAGTTGCTCGGTTATGTCGCCAACCGCGCGCATCACGCCGACGTCGGCGGTGCGGCGCCGGGGTCCATGCCGGCGAGTGCCACCGACATCGCGATGGAGGGGCTGCGGATCCCACCCATCCTCATCGCCGACGCCGAAGGGGAACGCGACGACGTAGTACGGCTGATCGCCGCGAACTCGCGCACGCCGGGCGAGCGCCGGGGTGACCTCAGAGCGCAGTTCGCCGCCAACCACGTGGGCGCCCGGCGGCTGCAGGAGCTGGCCAGGCGGATGGGATCGGCACGGCTGCAGGAGGCCATGGCGGCCGTGTGCGACTACTCCGACCGGCGGGTACGGGCGGCTGTGCGGGAAATCCCGGACGGCTGCTACCGCTACGCCGACGTCTTGGAGATCGGCGAGGGGGTCACCATTCGCGCTGCGGTGACCGTCGCGGGCGACGAGGTGACGATCGACTTCGACGACACCGACGCCCAGGTTCCGGTGAACCTCAACGCGGTGTTCGCGGTCACCTTGTCGTCGGCGATGTTCGTGTTCCGGATGCTGACCGACCCCGACGCGCCGCCCAACGCCGGCTGCTACCGGTCGCTGCATGTGCACGCACCCGAAGGCTCCGTGGTGCATGCGCGGTTCCCCGCGCCGACGGCCGCGGGTAACGTCGAGACCAGCCAGCGCATCGTCGACGTCCTGCTCGGCGCGTTCGCGCAGGCGCTTCCCGAGCGGGTACCGGCGGCGAGCCAGGGCACGATGAACAACCTGCTCATCGGCGCCAGTGGCGAGCACTCGTTTAGCTACTACGAGACGCTGGGCGGCGGCGAGGGCGGCACCCCCCACCGCCCGGGCATGTCCGGGGTGCACACCGGAATGACCAACACACAGAACACCCCCGCCGAGGCGATGGAGCTGGACTACCCGTTGCGGGTATGGCGCTACGAACTGAGATCGTCCTCGGGCGGCGCCGGCCGGCATCCCGGTGGCGACGGCCTGATCCGGGAGGTCGAGGTGCTGGCCGACTGCACGCTGACCATTCAGTCTGAACGCCGCGAACACCCCCCGTGGGGGCTCGGCGGCGGGCACCCCGGCGCGGTCGGCCGCAACACCCTGCGCCGGGCCGACGGGACCGAAGTGCAGTTGCCCAGCAAAGGAACCTGGCAACTACGTCACGGCGACCGGATCCGTATCGAAACCCCAGGTGGCGGCGGTTGGGGCCCTCCACTATAGGTCGGTCGGTTGGTGAATTGGTTGCGCGCCGAAGCGGATTCCTTTGGCTTCTCCGCCGATCGCGGTCAGCACGATGACCGCGATCAGCACCGGCACGATCGTGACGATCAGAGCGAAGGGATATCCGTGGCTGGCCGCGAGCCGCTGCTGGATCGGGAGGTTGAACGCC
Organism: Pseudonocardiales bacterium; assembly: GCA_003244055.1. Taxonomy (GTDB): domain Bacteria; phylum Actinomycetota; class Actinomycetes; order Mycobacteriales; family Pseudonocardiaceae. The sequence goes on from QHBZ01000283.1 coordinate 8,159, forward strand.
GCGACCAGGTTACCCAGCTGGTAGGTCACGCCGGGATAGAAACCGCGGATCGCATCGGGGCTCAGCTCAGTCAGGTGCGCCGGGATCACTCCCCAGGCCCCTTGCACACACACCTGCATCAGAAACGCTCCCAGGGCCAGCCAGCCGACCGTGGCGGACAGCGCGAACAGCGGCGCCACCGGCAGCCCGAGCGTGGCGGCGAGGATGATCGTGCGGCGCCGGCCCAGCCGCTCGGAGTATCCGCCAAGCAAAGTGCCGCCGATGATGGCGCCGATGTTATAGATCACGGCGATGCCGATCGCGGTGTTCACGCTCACGTGCAGCCCTTCCCGAAGGAAGGTGGGGTAGATGTCTTGGGTGCCGTGCGACATCCAGGTGAACGCGGTCATCAACGCGACGAGGTAAACGAAGCGGCGCAGCACTGCCGGATTACGAAACACCTGCCCCGGCGTGGTTTGGGTCAGCCGGGTCCGATCCCGGGTCTGCCGCCACACCTCACTCTCCCCCACCTTGGCCCGCACATACAGCGCGACCAGCGCCGGAAGAAGGCTGAACGCGAACAGCCCACGCCAACCGAACACCGGGTTGATCACCAGGAATGCCAACGCGGCCAGCAGGTAGCCGACCGAGTACCCCTCCTGTAACAGGCCCGAGAACAGACCACGTTTCTCCGGCGGGATCTTCTCCATCGCCAAAGCCGCACCCAATCCCCACTCCCCACCCATCCCGATCCCATACAGCAGCCGCAACACGAGCAGCACGGTGTAGTTCGGCGCGAACGCACACAGGAAACCCACCACCGAGTAGAAGCAGACGTCGACCATCAACGGCACCCGCCGCCCGACCGAGTCCGCCCACCGGCCGAATATCAGCGCACCCAACGGACGCATCGCCAGCGTGACCGTGGTCACGAACGCCATCTTCGTCAACGACACACCAAAATCTCGGGCGATCTCGCTGTAGACCAACACCACGATGAAATAGTCGAAAGCGTCCATCGTCCAGCCCAGGAACGCCGCCACAAACGCGTTGCGCTGATCTGTGGTCAACCCCCGAGCCTGCCCGGTCAGCGTGTCGAACATGACGATCTCCTTAACGCCGGGGGTGGATCGCGTTGCGGTAGATCTTGGTCGCAGCCCTCGGGGTGCGGCAACCCCGGTCGATGGACGTCTGGAGGGGGTGCCGAGCCGGAGCGCGCTGCCTTGGCAGGCGCGGCCTCGATGAGTCAGGATCGGGGCATGGTGCTCGACGCCCTGCGGGCACTTCCGCCGACTCCGATGCTCATCCTGGCTTTCTGTGCCCGGCGTTAGAGGCCTCCACCATGCTGGGTGTGGTCTTCCCCGGTGAGATCGCGACCGTTGACCGACTCATTATCACCTGACTATGATTCAAGTCACAGCTAGACAGACCTGTCTGTGCCCATCTTCGACCCCTCCGGGTGGTCGGCGGGGCCATCGCGAAGGTTCAGGGCGATCTCTTCCGGCCCGAAGGAGGGCTGTAGCGACCAGCGCAATCGTCGCTTCACCTACTCGATCAATGGATTCGCCTAGTTAAATCAACAGAGAGGAAATCATGACGGATTACGATCCGAGAACAACCACCGGGATTCCCACAGAGCCCGTCGGTTCCCTACCCCGACCGTCCAAGTTGCAGGCCGCATACGCCGCCTACGATGAGGGAAAGATCGACAAGGCAGCACTCGAAGTCGAGCAGGACGCCGCGGCCCGCGATTCGATCGAGCGCTCTGAGGCCACCGGAGCACCGATCATCTCCGACGGCGAGCAGCGTGCGTCCAGCTTCGCTACCTACCCCATCACCGACACCCTGGCCGGGACCGGCCTGGGTGATAATCTGGCCCCGGGCGGCCAGTTCTTCGCGATCTTCGCCGATGGCCACGGGCGGCAACTTCCGCGTCTCACCGGTGGCCCCCTGCGGTACAAGACATACGCGGCCGACCTGCTGAAGAAATCCATCGGCTACGCCAACGTGCCCATGAAGCAGGCGGTGATCGCGCCTTCCATGATAGCTCTGCTGTACCCGTTGAAGGACGAGGTGCCCGGCTACTCCCGGGAGCAATTCGAAGAAGACATCGTCAACGAATGCGAAAAAGACATCCGGAAGGCCTTTGAGGCCGGCGCTGCGCGGGTTTCCGTCGACTTCACCGAGGGCCGGCTCGCTACCCGGGAAGATCCACGCAACCCGTGGACCGGCGCCGGCTTGCTTCCGCACTTCATCGAGCTCAACAACCGAGTATTCGCCCGCTTTACGCCGGAGGAGCGGGCGAAGATCGGCGTCCACACCTGCCCAGGCGGGGACCGGGACTCGGTGCACAGCGCCGATGTGCCCTACAACAACCTGCTCCCGAGCATGTTCGAGATGAACGCCGGCTACTTCCTCATCCAGCTGGCGAGCGAACGCGAGAAGGACCCGGTCTACGAGTCCATCGGGAAACACCTTCGCGACGACGCGGACGGTGTCGCCCAGATGGCCTACATCGGTGTGATCAACCCGGGGAACCCCCGGATCGAGAGCGCTGAGGAGGTTCGTGATGCCCTGATCAGGGCGTCCAACTTCATCCCGAAGGAACGGATCGGCGCCACCGATGACTGCGGCTTCTCGCCGTTCAGCATTGATGAGAAGCCGAATCACGGTTCGCCTGACTACGCACGTGACGTGGCGTTCCAGAAGATCACGAACCGGGTCGAGGGAACCAAGATGGCCGCGGAGAAGCTCGGCGTCAGCTGAGTCGCCGCTGCACTGAGTTCGCTCAACGATCCACCACAACGGCTCGGGCGCTCACTGTGAGCGACCGAGCCGTTGTGCATTCGCCGGGCCCCGGGGGCAGCCGCCGGCGCGGTCGTCCGGGCACCTAAGATCTCCGGCGGAGGCGTATGGGTGCCTGGTGGCCCCCGCGGTCTTCAACACCGGCGTGGTCGAGCAACTCGACCAGGCGGGTTCGATTCCCGTCCGCCTCCGCAAATCAGCTCGCTGAAACTGAGAGGGACTGACAGATGGCTAGAGCTTATGTCAGTCTCATTCAATCCGACTACGGGCACAGCAGGCACGGCGACTTCGAGGCGGTGATCGAGCACGGCAGTGAGCTATGGCATTGGTTCCGGGACAACTCGCTTAACGACTTTGGGCCGTGGGCTCGCGGGCCACGTATCACCGGGGACCACGACAGCGTCGCCGGACCTGGCTGCCTCATCCAATCCGACTACGGCACCGGCCCACACAAGAACTTCGAAGTCATCGTTCCGCTACAACTCAACGACGGCGCGATAGAGCTGCGTCATTTCTTCCACGGCAACCGCGACGTCCGACTGCCCTGGGCCAAGGCCCAGTTCGTCACGCAGTCGTGCGCCGGCCCGGGCGCAATCATCCAGTCCAGTTTCGACTCACCGGGGCACGGTAACTTCGAGGTTCTCGTCGAGGAGCGCCGGGGCGCGATGGTGCACTACTGGCATCCGAACCTCCACGTCGAGGAGTCGTGGATCCGAACTGATTGCTTCGACACCCTTGAACCCCATCCTCGGCTGGCCGATCGCGCCCAGAAGAGCGTGCAACTGACTGGCGAGTTCGATCGCGAAGGCTGGAATGGAACGGTAACACCGGAGCTGGCCGCAATGTACTGGCCCTATCAGATTCCGCAATATGCCGGCGCGACTGATCACGGGGTACAGATCTATTTCACGATGTCCACCTGGAACCCATATCAGGTGATGTTGATGACCCTCGGTATCCCGACACCACTCCAGTAGAGAGCGGAGCCATGGATATTCGCCGGCAGGTTCCGCGAACCGACGCGGTACTGGCCGATCCGGCGGTAGCGGCCGCCACGAAGCGGCTGGGTCACCAGCATGTCAAGCAGGCGGTGACGGCGGCACAGCAGCGGGTTCGCGAGGGCGTCGTCGCGCCGGCCGATGTCGTCGCGGACGTCCTGGCTGCGTTGCCGGAATTCGCGACGACCCTGCGCCCGGTACTCAACGCCACCGGGGTGCTATTGCACACCAACCTCGGTCGGGCGCCGCTGTCGGCCACCGCGATCGAGGCGCTGGCCGTCGCGGCCGGAACCACCGATGTAGAGCTCGATCTAGCCACCGGCGGGCGGGGCCGCCGCGGGGCCGGAGCGTTGGCCGCACTGGCCGCGGCCGTGCCGTCGGCGGCAGGCGTTCATGTGGTGAACAATGGCGCCGCCGCGCTGGTGCTGGCTGCGACCGCGCTGGCGGCCGGCCGCGAGATCGTGCTGGCCCGCGGCGAGATGGTGGAGATCGGCGACGGATTCCGCATCCCCGACCTGCTGCAGTCCACCGGTGCCCGGCTACGTGAGGTCGGTACCACCAACCGGGTCGCCCGCGAGGACTACACCACGGCGATCGGGCCGCAGACGGGCTTCGTGCTAAAGGTGCACCCGTCGAACTTCCGCATCACCGGGTTCACCTCCTCGGTGCCGATCACGGAACTGACCGGCCTGGGCGTGCCGGTGATCGCCGACATCGGCTCGGGACTGCTCGCGCCGCATCCCGCGCTGCCCGAGGAGCCCGACGCCGCCACCTCCCTGGCGCACGGCGCTGACCTGGTCACGGCCAGCGCCGACAAGCTGCTCGGCGGTCCACAAGCCGGCTTGCTGCTGGGGTCTGAGCCGCTGGTGACCACGCTGCGCCGGCACCCGCTGGCCCGGGCATTGCGGGTGGACAAGCTCACCCTCGCAGCGCTGGAGGCCACCTTGCGCGGGCCCGCGACACCCACCGCGCAGGCGCTGTCCGCCGATCCTCAGACGCTGCAACGGCGAGCGACGGCGATCGCGGAGGCGTTGGCCGCGCGCGGGGTGGCCGCGGCCGCGGTGCCGTCGCAGGCCGCGGTTGGTGGCGGCGGTGCGCCGGGAGTGACGTTGGACAGCGCCGCGGTCAGCCTTCCGGAGCGCTACGCGACGCTGCTGCGAGCCGGCAGCCCGCCAGTGCTCGGCCGCGTCGAACGGGGCCGCTGCCTGCTCGATGTGCGTTCCCTGCCGGCCGATCAGGACGCCACGTTGCGCGACGCGGTACTGGCATGCATGTTATAGCCACTGCCGGTCATGTTGATCACGGCAAGTCCACCCTGGTCCGCGCGTTGACCGGGATGGAGCCCGACCGGTGGGCGGAGGAACGCCGCCGGGGGATGACCATCGACCTGGGGTTCGCCTGGACGACCCTGCCCACCGGGACGACGGTGGCCTTCGTCGACGTGCCCGGGCACGAGCGCTTCGTGCCGAACATGCTCGCCGGCGTCGGTCCGGTGCCCGCGGTGATGTTCGTCGTCGCCGCCGACGAGGGCTGGATGCCGCAGTCGGCGGAGCACCTGGAGGCGTTGGATGCGCTGAACGTCCGGCATGGCCTGCTGGCGGTGACCCGCAGCGACCTGATGGACCCCGAGCTGGCCCGCGACGAGGCGCTCGAGCACCTGGCCGGTTCGACACTGGGCCGGATCCGGGCGGTCTGCGTCTCCGGCACCACCGGCACCGGGCTCGACGAGCTGCGCGGCGCGTTGAGCGAGCTGGTCGCCGGGCTGCCCGCCCCGGACGTCGATGGCGACATCCGCCTCTGGGTGGATCGCGCCTTCACCATCCGCGGTGCAGGCACCGTGGTCACCGGCACGTTGACCGGCGGGACGCTGCACGTCGACGACGAACTGGAGCTGACCGTGGGGGGTCGCCGGATACGGGTGCGTGGCCTGCAGTCGCTGGGCCAACCCGTCGAGTCCGCGCCAGCGGTGGCCCGGGTAGCGGTCAACCTGCGAGGCGTGCCCCGCGAAGCCGTGCACCGCGGCAACGCCCTGCTCACCCCTGAGGCCTGGCTGTCGACCCGCACCATCGACGTCCGCCTGTCCCGCTCCGGGCGCACGGCCGCTGAGCTGGTGTTGCATGTGGGGACGGCTGCAGTCCGCGTGCGGGTTCGCCCGCTGGGCGCAGACACCGCGCGGCTGAGCCTGGCGCAGGAGTTGCCGCTGCGAATCGGGGACCGTGCGCTACTTCGCGATCCCGGCGCCCGGCGCATCCCGGCCGGGATCACCGTCCTGGATGTGCGCCCACCGGTGCTCCGCCGCCGTGGCGCGGCTTCGGCCCGGGCCGCTGAACTGGCTGGCGCCGAAGGTGTCGCGGATGGTGGCGCCGAGCTGCGCCGCCGCGGACTGATGCGCCGCGACGAGCTGGTCGCGATGGGTGCGCAGGTGCCGGCTGAGGCTGCAGCGGTAGCTGGCTGGCTGGTCGATCCGGCGTTGTTGGCTCAATGCAGCGACCGGCTGGCCGCTGCGCTGACCGAGCACGCAGCCGAGAACCCCCTGCAACCGGGGATGCCGCTGGAGGTTGCCCGGCAGGTCACCGAAATGCCCGACGCGCGCCTGGTCGAACTGCTGCTCGGCTCGCAACTGACCCTGCGCGAAGGTCGCGTGCACCTCGCCGGACCCGTATCTGGACTGCCCGAGGCGGTCCGCACCGCGATCGCCACCGTGCGCGCCGAACTCGCGGAGCGGCCGTTCGCCGCGCCCGCGGCGCATCGGCTCACCGAGCTCGGGCTGGGTACCAAACAACTCGCCGCCGCCGTGCGGACCGGCGAGCTATTCAAGATCGCTAACGGGATCTACCTGGCTCCCGGCGCGGACGACGAGGCCATCGAGCGGCTGCGTGAGCTGCCCAGCCCGTTCACCCTCAGCCAGGCCCGGCAAGCGCTGGACACCACCCGCCGCGTCACCGTCCCGATCATGGAGCTGCTGGCCCGCCGCGGGATCAGCCGCCAGCTCCCCGACGGCACCCACGAGCTGCTGTGACGCGCTACGGTGACCGGGTGACAGCGCTGTGGTCTTTCGACGAGCAGCCCCGCACGGGCGACCCGCTGCTGCCCGGGGCCACGCCGGCGGCGATCCGGGACGCGCTGCTGCCCGAGGACAAGACGGAGTTCGACACCGCGTACCAGCACGCGCTCGCCGGCGCCCGGAGGGACCTGGAGCTCACCGAGCTGTTTCGGTGCCTGGAGCACTGGCGACGGGTCGCGCTGCTCCAACGTGACCCCGACCGGTTCGCGTCCATCGCCCGCCGCGCCGCCGAGCGCCTTACCGGCGCGCCGGTGCCCGCTGACGAGCCACTGGCGCAGACTCGGCGCCGCGCCGGCCTGTAGCCGGTGTACCGGGTCGCCACCGACGAGCAGTCCCAGCCCCAGATCGACGCGCTGCCTCCAGGCGCGTTGGCCCCGTTCGCCGAGGCACGCACCGTGCTGGAAGTCGCCCCGTGGGGCGGCGACTCACTCAACGACGACAACCCCGACGCACCGTCTCGGTCGTCATCCTTGTGGCCAGTCGGGCGCGCCGCCGGGTGCAGGGCCTGACCGCGGACCCGGAAGCGGACGTCAACCATCAGCGCGAGGTGGTCGAGGCGTTCCTCGCGGCGGCGCGAGGCGGCGACTTCGAAGCGCTGCTGTCCGTGCTGGACCTGGGCGCACAACGGACGGCTGCGTATCGTGCTGAGCTTCACGATCGGCTGGCAGGATGACCGGCATGGCGCTGACTGCACTGGATGAGTTCCTGGAGTCTCTGACCACCAAGGCCCTCACTGGCGAGGTCCCGGCCCGCGAGGAGATGTCAGCCGTGCTCGCCACGGCCGACGAGGATGTTCTCGATGTGGTCGCGGCTGCGTCACGGGTCCGGCGGAACTTCTTCGGGATGCGGGTCAAGCTCAACTACCTGGTGAACATGAAGAGCGGCCTGTGCCCGGAGGACTGCAGCTACTGCTCGCAGCGGCTCGGGTCGGACGCCGAGATCATGAAGTACTCGTGGATCAGCTCCGAGGAGGCGGCGAGCAACGCCGAGCGCGCCATCGCGGCCGGTGCCAAGCGGGTGTGTCTGGTGGCCAGCGGGCGCGGGCCCAGCGAGCGTGACATCGACCGGGTCACGCACACGATCTCCGCGATCAAGGACACGGCGCCCGAGGTCGAGGTGTGTGTTTGCCTGGGTCTGCTCAAGCCGGGCCAGGCCGAGCGGCTGTTCGACTCCGGCGCGCACGCCTACAACCACAACCTCAACACCAGCGCCGCGAACTACCGCCAAATTTGCTCGACCCACACCTTCGACGACCGCGTGGCGACCGTCGGTGTAGCCCAGCGCGCCGGCCTGTCCCCGTGCTCTGGTGCGATCTTCGGGATGGGCGAAACCGACGACGACGTCGTCGAGGTGGCCTTGGCCCTGCGCAACCTCGACCCGGACTCGGTACCGGTCAATTTCTTGATCCCGTTCGAGGGCACCCCGTTGGGCGGGCGGTGGGACCTGACCCCGCAGCGCTGCCTGCGCATCCTGGCGATGTTCCGGTTCGTGTTCCCCGACGTCGAGGTACGGCTGGCGGCCGGCCGGGAGATCCATCTGCGTGGTCTTCAGCCCCTGGCCCTGCACCTGGTCAACTCGATGTTCCTCGGGGACTACCTGACCAGCGAGGGCCGGCCCGGAGACGAGGACCGCGCGATGATCGCTGACGCCGGGTTCGTGATCGAGGGCGCTGCCGAACAGACCCTCCCCCAGCACCGTCACGACCTGGTGACCATCCGGCGCCGCGGAGCCGGCACCGACCAACCCGCGAACACCTGAAAGCCGCACCGGGTGCGAGCGATGCCGGCGGCACTATCACCGAGAAAGGCCCAACGGTCACCAGGGGCGGAGCCGAGCACGGGTCAGTCGTCCGGCAGCTCCAGCCAGACGACGCGCAGGACATGAACTTCGCGCTCGCGTTCGAGCACGAGATAGAGCACCTGGCCCACGCCGAGGGGACCGAACAGCCATCGGCGCACCTCGGCGTCGGGGTTGTTCGCGTTGTGAGGCGGGCCGTCCCACGGTGCGGCTGCCAACACATCGAGCGCCCGGGCGTAGTCACCCAGCAGGTGCGGTGGAAGCTCATCGATCTGGTCGGACGCCTCGGGATAGGTGACGACCCGATACACGTTCTCTACCGATGCCCTGCCTCCTTCAAGCTCGCCTCGGCGAGCCGGGCGTCGATGCGGGCCCGTATGTCTTCGCTCGACACGCTGCCCGCCGGCGCCTTTCTAGTGGCCTGACCGCGCGCGGCGGTGGCCAGCACCCGGAAGTAGGCGCCTGGCTCCCGGATTTCCCGGTAGGCGTGATGCCGCCAGTGCTGGAGCAGGTCCCGCACGCCGGCGAGGTCCTTGGACTTCTTCGCCTCCTCCAGCACGTACTCCCACTCCGCGTCGAAAACGGCGGCCACGTCGGGAGTCAGGCACGCCCGGATCGCCACCGGGTCCGCGGTAGGCGCGCGCACGGGCGTCGGGTCGGGGCCGGCTGGCCGCGGGATGGGAGAAGCCACGGCGACACGATAGCGCCATTCGGCGCCGGGCTGTGACATCGCCGTCAGTGCAGGCAGAACTCGTTGCCCTCCGGGTCGGCCTAGACCAAACACCATCCGGCCGGCTCGTCGAGTTCGCGCCGCTGTCCCTGGACACACCGGGTGCAACATCGATGTCAAGGTGCACGCGGTTCTGAATAGGACGAAGAAGCTGGGCCGCCCCGATTACTTCACGACGGGGGCCGATTCCAGCTCGGCGAGGTGAGCGTGCAGGGCCGCGGTGCAGCCGTCGGCGCTGAGCAGGTCCGGGCGTAGCACCGCATTGATGCTCAACCCGTCCAGTAGAGCGACCAGCCGCTCGGTTTCGGCGTTCAGGTCGAGTCCGGCCCGCTGGATTCCGGTCAGTACCTGCCGCACGAGCGATCTGGTGCCGGCGGCGGACTTCTGCGCCAGGTCGCCCAACACGGGGTTGATCCTGGCCGCTGTGGTGAACTCCATCCAGACGATCACCTCGCCGCGGCGGGCGTCGTCTAGCGGGAGCAGCTCGGACAGCAGATCGACCCCCACTGCCGCCGTCGCGGACGGGACAGGGCGCCCAGTGCGGGCAGTTCCTCGACGCGGCGGTACAGCCGGGCGGCGACCCGGTGCCGTTGGTCCGCGCGACTACCTGATCAAGGGCCTCATCCTGCTGGCGGCACTGCTGGTCCTGGTGACCGCGATGGTGGTCATCTGGAAGAAGTTCGGCCGGGCCCGCTCACCCAGATCGGGCGCGCCACACCCCGAGCGCCTCGTTTGATACTCGCCGCAGGTGGGTAGGCGTTTTTCAGTAGTTACAGTCGTCTGGGAGGTGCGGGGATCAAGGACAAGCTGCCTGGGAGCGAGTGCTGATGGCGGTCGTGCGCCGTGGCGTCCCGACGTCGCCAGGTGACCAGCTCACGCCCGGGATGGCGGTAGCCGAGGTCAACGTCAAGGGGTTGGAAAACCACCTGCGACGGCACGTCTCGGGTGAGGTCCGCTTCGACGTCGGCACGCGAGCCATGTACGCGTCGGACGCGTCGAACTACCGGCAAGTGCCCATCGGGGTAGTGGTGCCGCGCACCCTCGACGACGTCGTCGCCACGGTGGACGCCTGCCATCGGTACCGGGCGCCGGTGCTGTCGCGAGGCGGCGGCACGAGCCTGTCAGGCGAGACGGTCAACGTCGCCGTGGTCATCGACTTCTCCAAGTACCTCACCGCGATCAGCCAGATCGACGTTGCCGGCAAGCTGGTGACCGCGCAGCCCGGAGTGATCAATCGACAGCTCAACCAGGCGACCGGCCAGTATGGCCTGGTCTTCGGCCCGGACCCGTCGTCGCACTCCCGGTGCACGATCGGCGGCAACGTCGGCAACAACTCCTGTGGAATCCACTCCATCCAGGCGCACTTCTACGGCCCCGGACCCCGCACCTCCGACAACACCGAAGCGCTGGAAATACTCACTTACGACGGCGCACGATTCTGGGTCGGGGTGAATGAAGAGGATCACCTCGACGAGATCATCGCCGTCGGCGGGCGCAAGGCGCAGATCTACGCCCAGCTGCGGAACCTGCGCGATCGCTACGCCGACGACATCCGGGCCGGCTTCCCCCCGGTCGACGAGCTGCCTCGGCGGGTGTCAGGCTACAACCTCGACGAGCTGCTGCCGGAGAACGGGTTCAACGTCGCACGTGCCCTGGTCGGTACCGAGGGCACCTGCGCGACGGTGCTGCAGGCCACGCTCAAGCTCACCCCCGGGATGTTCCAGCGCACGCTGGTCGTCGTGCAGTACGACGACATCATCGACGCCGGTTCGCACATCATGGAGATCCGGGACTGGAAACCGATCGGGTTGGAAGTCATCGACCACCTGCTCATCCACGATCAGCAGCTCATCGAACTGAACAAAGAGGGGATCGGCGAGCTGCCCCGCCACGGTGGGGACCACGCCTGGCTGCTCGTGCAGTTCGGGGCGGACACCGCGAGGGAGTCGCTGTCCCGGGCCGAGCAGTTCGCGGCCTGGCTGCGCCACGACAAGGGCTACGCCGCCGACCGGATCGTCATCTCAAAGAGCCGCCAAGAGGGCGGTAACAGCGAGGACCTGTGGGAGGTCCGGGAGGCCGGGCTGAGCTCCACCGCTTTCCCAGCCGACGGCGGCGACTACTGGCCGGGCTGGGAGGACTCCGCAGTACCACCGGCCAAGGTCGGCGACTACCTGCGCGAGCTGCTCGCGCTGTACGACAAGCACGGCTTGCGCGGCGCGATGTACGGCCACCTCGGCGAGGGCTGCATCCATTCTCGGATCAACTTCGATCTGCGCAGCGCCGAGGGCCTGGCCACCTACCGGACGTTCCTCGAGGAGGCCGCCGATTTAGTGGTCTCCTACGGGGGCTCGCTGTCCGGCGAGCACGGCGACGGCCAGCAGCGAGCCGAGCTGCTCGGCAAGCAGTACGGCCCCCGGCTGCTCACGGCGATGCGGGAGTTCAAGGCGATCTGGGACCCGGACGGGAAGATGAACCCGGGCAAGGTGGTCGACCCTTACCGCTTCGACGAGAACCTCCGGCTGGGCACGGACTACAACCCGGCCCGACCGGCTGTGTCGTTCTCCTACCCGGCTGACGATGGCGATTTCGCGCACGCCACCATGCGCTGCGTCGGCGTCGGCAAGTGCCGCGACCCGGACGGCGCGCCGACCATGTGCCCCAGCTACCAGGTCACCCGGGAGGAGAAGCACTCCACCCGCGGGCGGGCCAGGCTGCTGTTCGAGATGCTGCGCGGCGAGGTGATCACCGACGGTTGGCAGTCCCGCGAGGTCGCCGGCGCGCTGGACCTGTGCCTGGCCTGCAAGGGCTGCACCAGCGACTGCCCGGTCGACGTGGACATGCCGACCTACAAGGCCGAGTTCCTGCACCGCCACTACCACTCATGGCGACGCTGGCGGCCGCGCTACGCCTACGCCTTCGGATTCATCGACCAGGCGTCCCGGCTGGCCGCGCTGATGCCGGAGGTGGTCAACGCCGTCACCCAGACCCCGGGTTTGTCGCGGCTGGCCAAGCTCGCCGCGGGGATCGACCGGCGCCGGCCACTGCCGACGTTCGCGCCGATCACCTTGCAGCAGTGGTTCCGCGACAGGGGCGGCAGCGTCAATTTTTTTGGGCGAAACCCGCACGGGCGTCGAGTGGTGCTGTTCCCGGACACCTTCAACAACCACCTGCACACCGACGTCGGCGTGGCATGCGTAGAGGCCATCGAGGCGGCCGGCTGGCAGGTCGTCATGCCGGCCGTGCACGTCTGCTGTGGCCGCCCGCTCTATGACTACGGCTTCCTCGACGCCGCCCGACACTACCTGCGTCGGGTGCTCGACACACTGCGCGACGAGGTCCGCGCCGGCACTCCGGTCGTCGGGATGGAACCGAGCTGCCTGGCGGTGTTCAAAGACGAACTGGGCAAGCTGCTGCCGCACGACGACGACGCCCGGCGGCTGGCCCGCAACGTCTACCACTTCGCGGAGTTCTTCACCACCTTCGACATCGAGGTACCGCCGCTGCACCGCGACGCGCTGGTGTGGGGGCACTGCCATCACCGCGCCACCGGCGGCATGGCCCCGGAGCACGAGCTGTTGAAGCGGATGGGCATGACCGTGCAACCGCTGCAGGGCGGCTGCTGTGGGCTGGCCGGATCGTGGGGCTTCGAGAACGGCAAGTACGACATCTCCCTGCAGTGCGGGGAGCAGGCGCTATTGCCCGCTGTGCGCTCGGCTGACCTGGACACCGTGATCGTCGCCGACGGTTTCTCCTGCAAGACGCAGATCGAGCAGGCCGGAACCGGCCGCGGCGCGCTGCACGTGGCGCAGGTGATGAAGCTGGCCCGCGAACACGGCCCAGACGGCCACCGCGGCGAGTTCCCGGAACACGCCTACAACCACCTCCGCCCGAGCCCGGGAACCCGACGCCGCACCCGCCGGCTGGCCACATTCGGCGTCTGCCTTGCCGCGCTCGCCACCGTCGCTACCGTCCTCGCCACCGCCGTTTGGCATCGTCGCCGTTTGCCGCGTTCTGTCGTCGCCGTTTGGCGCGTTCTGGAGACAGATCGCGGTAATTCGGGGGCCGCTTAGCGCAGTCTGTCTCCAGAACGCGACACGTGGACGGGTGCATGTGAGCGAGGCAGAGCAGCGACGGTCCGCTATGGACTGCGAGCGCTTCCACACGGTGGTCGTCGGCGGTGGCCAGACAGGTCTCACCGTCGGGTACCATCTGGCGCTGCGCGATCAGTCGTTCGTGATCTTGGATGCGAACGAGCGGGTGGGCGACTCGTGGCGGCAGCGCTGGGACTCGCTTCGCCTTTTCACACCCGCGCGTGGCCATGGGCAGCTTCCAGCGCCCGCGCCGCCCGGCGTTCGCGGCTGACCTACACCTCGACATCGTCCAGTTGCACTCCGACGAATACCGCAACCCGACGCAGTTGCGTGACGGCGGTGTCCTCGTGGTGGGCGCCGGTAACTCGGGAGCCGATATCGCTCTTGATGTCGCCGACGGTCACCGCACGTGGCTGGCGGGTCGGGATGTCGGTCACGTCCCCTGCCGTGGGGTCGTCCCGAGCCAGCCCGGGTTGTACTTCGTCGGCCTGCTCTTTCTCTACGCGATGTCGTCGTCGATGATTCATGGCGTCGGGCGCGACGCCGAACACGTCGCCGAGCTGGTCTGCTGTCCAAGCCTTCGGGCCTTGCCCCCACGGTGGTAGGGGCACGGCTACAGCTCACCAGCGAGCGTCTCGGCGATCTCGTAGGTGTTCAACGCCGCGCCTTTGCGCAAGTTGTCCCCGCAGACGAAGAAGTCCAGCGTGTTCGGGAAGTCCAGCGCTTGGCGAATCCGGCCGACGTAGGTCGCGTCCGCGCCCACCACCTCGGCCGGCGTCGGCCACACTCCCCCTGCCGGGTCGTCGGCCAGCACGATGCTCGGAGCTGCGGCGAAGACCTTCCGGGCCTGCTCCACGGTGACCGGCGCGGTGAACACCGCATGCACCGCGAGCGAGTGCGTGGTGACCACCGGGACCCGCACGCAAGTTGCCGAGACCTTGAGATCCGGGATGCCGAGGATCTTGCGTGACTCGTTGCGGACCTTGAGCTCCTCGGAGCTCCAGCCATCCGATCGCAGCGACCCGGCCCAGGGCACTACGTTCATCGCCAGCGGCGCCGGGAACGGTGACTGCGCAGGCAACCCCGCCGCAGCCAGCGCCGCCGCGATGTCCCCGCCGCGCACCCCGACACCCTTGCCGGCTACCGCGGCAAGCTCAGCGTACAAGCGGTCCACCCCGGGACGCCCCGCTCCGGAGGCGGCCTGGTAGCTGGCCACCACCAGTTCGGTGAGACCGAACTCGGCGTGCAGGGCGCCCACTGCGGCCATCATCGACAGCGTGGTGCAATTCGGATTGGAGATAATGCCCTTCGGTCTGTGGGCAAGCTCCGCGGCGTTGACTTCAGGGACCACCAAGGCAACGTCAGGGTCCATCCGGAACGCACCCGAATTGTCCACCACGACCGCGCCCCGCGCCACGGCGACCGGAGCCCACTGCTCGGAGATCTCGTCCGGGACGTCGAACATCGCAATGTCGACGCCATCGAAAGCCTCGGCGGTGAGCTCAACGACAACATGAGGCTCGCCCCGCACACTGATCTTCTTGCCGGCCGACCGGATCGAAGCGATCAATCGGATCTCCGCCCAGGGCACCGACCGTCGCGAGTTGATAATGTCGATCATGACGGTACCCACTGCACCGGTGGCACCGACGATGGCAAGGGTGGGTGCCATCACTACCGACCGGTCCCGGCGTAGACGACGGCCTGCTCGCCGCTGCCCAGGTCGAACGCATCGTGGATCGCGCGCACCGCGACATCCAGCTGCTCGGCGCGGACCAGTACCGAGATCCGGATCTCCGAGGTGTTGATGGTCTCGATGTTGACCCCGGCCTGCGCGAGCGCCTCGCAGAACCGCGCGGTGATCCCGGGGTGCGACCGCATGCCCGCGCCGATCAGCGACACCTTGCCGACGTAGTCATCGCACAGCACGTCCTCGAAACCGATCTGCGGCTGCATCGCGCGCAGCGCCTTGACCGCGGCAGACGCGTCGAGTTTGGGCAGTGTGAAAGTGACGTCGGTGCGGCCGGTATCGATGTGCGAGATGTTCTGCAGCACCATGTCTATGTTGAGCTCGGCGTCGGCGATCACGCGGAAGATGTGGGCGGCCTTGCCGAGTTCGTCGGGCACCCCGAGGACGGTGATCTTCGACTCGGACCGGTCATGTGCGACGCCGGTAAGCATGGCCTGTTCCACAGTGCGATCCTCCACTGATCCAGACACCATGGTGCCGCAGTTGCGGCTATACGACGAGCGGACGTGTACTGCGATGTGATTGCGTCTGGCATATTCGACGCAGCGCAGCATGAGCACCCGCGCCCCGCACGCCGCCATCTCCAGCATTTCTTCATAGGTGATGGTGTCGAGCTTGCGAGCATCAGGCACGATTCGGGGGTCGGCGGAATACACCCCGTCGACGTCGGTGTATATCTCGCACACGTCCGCGTGTAACGCCGCGGCCAGCGCGATCGCGGTCACGTCGGAGCCGCCGCGACCCAACGTGGTGACGTCCTTGGTGTCTTGGGCCACCCCCTGAAACCCGGCCACCAACGCCACCGCGCCCTGATCCAGCGCATCGCGCACCCTGCTCGGTGTCACATCAATGATGCGGGCCCTGCCGTGCGCGGCGGTGGTGATCACTCCGGCCTGCGAGCCGGTGAACGAGCGGGCGTCGACACCTAGGGCATGCACCGCCATGGCGACCAGCGAGTTGGAGATTCGCTCGCCTGCGGTGAGCAGCATGTCAAGCTCACGCTGATGTGGGTCCGCCGAGACCTGACTGGCGAGGTCGAGCAGATCGTCGGAAGTGTCACCCATCGCCGACACCACCACCACGACCTCGTTACCGCCGTTGCGGGTCTCGACGATCCGGGCGGCCACCTTCTTGATCCGCTCGGCGCAGTCCACTGATGAGCCACCGTACTTCTGGACCACGAGCGCCACACCGACCTCCAGTCTGGCGAGACGCCAAGGGCCGTGCCNNGGCACGGCCCTTGGCGTCTCGCCGCCTACGCGGTCTCGACTTGACGACCGGTGAGCGCCCTGAGCAGACCACTGCCGAATACCACCGCTGCCAGCGCGGTCACCAGGTGCAGGTAGTTGTCCGGGTCATTCCCCGCCTCGACCGAAATCAGGTTGAGGTAGCCCAGGAAGCCCAGCACCGCGGCCACCAAGTAGAAACCGCCGATCGCGAAGTTCAGACCCTCGTTCCCTACGGCGGTGAGGGCGAACGCCCCCATGAGCCACAACCCGCCGATCGCGATGTGCACGATGTTGTGGAAGGGGTTCACACTGAAGAGTCCGAAAACCGCGGTGTTCGTCATCTCGGTGAAGTGGCTGAAGCCCGAGAAGAAGAACCCGATGATCCCGCCCACCAGGTAGATGCTGCCAACGATCATCGAAAAGTTCTGCTCTAGCGTCCTGCCCGCCCCCCTGCTCTGGAGCTTGATCCCGAACTTGTCTTCTGGACTAGCAAACGTCATGTCCGTCCCCTTCCACTCGACGCCGACTCTCACTCGACGTCGAAAGACTCAACCGGTGAGGTGCGCGGACCCGCGGCTGGTCCCCACCTCATATCGCTAGTATGAACTTCGGCTCGATGTACCCCACGTTTCACCTGCGGGCCGAGGAACCACCCTAACGGATGCACGGTAACCGGCCCCAACGGGTAGGCGATCTATCCCGTCCGAACCTCGGTGCGCCAGCCGACGACTACCGCCGGGGTGGCCGCCCGCTCGTCACGCCCCGCCAGTAGGATGCTGCCCTCCGTGACGAAAGACCCCTGCGGAAACTGATCTGACGCGGAAGAACTGGTCACGCACAGTGACCACTAGCTTACGATCTGGAAGTGGGCGCAATGAACAATCTGTGGAACGCCATACGCAGGCGACGGGTGTTAGTCATCATCGGGTTGCTGCTGGCGGTGGGGCTGGGAACGTCCGCTGCGGTATTCGGACCCAAACTCCTCACTCGCGACCAGCCTTCGCAAGCGGCGAATACGGCGAACGCGACAAACAAGGCGGACACCGCGACGAAGTCCAAACCGGCTGGCTTCAGCGAGTTCCGTAGTGAGCAGGCCGGTTTCGGGCTGTCCTACCCATCCGGCTGGGCGAAGCTGAACTCCAAGGACCCACAGGTTCCCCTACTCGTGTCGCAGGGGCCGCAGGACTCCTTCCTGGTGCGCATCAGTGAGCTGCAGGAAGCGGTAGGCCCACAACAGCTCCCGGCGCTGAAGGAGGTGACCGACAAGCTCGTCACGTCAAACAAGACAGTCAAGATCGTCACCGGACCTAACCAGATCGAGCTCGGTGGCTTTCCTGGTTACTACTACTTCTACGACTTCACCGATCCCACCACCGGCCAGGAAGGCGCACACTCCCACTTCTTCCTGTTCAACGGCAAGACGATGATCAGTATGGTTTTCCAGAGCCTGCCCAAGGAGCATTTCACCGACTCCGCCAAGACCTTTGACCAGATCGCCAACTCACTGCACGCGTTGAAGAAGTGATCAGATCCAGGGCGGGAGTTCCGGTAGCCCGTCTGGTGCGGTGAGGGCACTCCCGTGGGGCCGGCCGGTCAGCCAGCCGGCCAGCTGCTGCACTGGGCCGGATACCGGCCCAGTCACGGGTTCAACTACCGTGACTTCCGGTCCGAAGGCGACCAACTCCCCATCGGGAAGCTGTAGCTGGATCGCGGCGGGCACCCGGGCGTGCATCCACGCCGCAACCTCTCGCACCAGCCCGCATCACGGTCTGCTCGAACAATGCCTGCCCGTCGGCGACCCAGGACAGCTCCCTATCGGGCCAGCTCACAGGATTGGGCCGGGTCGGTAGGTCGCGGCGTCGGGGTGCCGGGACACCAACGTCGCGACCTGGGTGACGATCGCGGCGGTCTGCTCGGCGGCAGCCCCGGTGAACGGTAAGCGGTCAGCGAGCAATACGTCCAGATCGGCGCGGTCCAGCGGCAGTCTGCTGTCATCGGCCAGCCGGTCGAGCAGGTCGTTGCCGGCGCCCTTCTCCCGCATCGCCAGCGCGACTGCGAGGGCATGCTCGCTGATCACCGCGTGCGCGGTCTCCCGGCCCATCCCGGCACGCACCGCGGCGATCAGCACCTTCGTGGTGGCGAGGAAGGGCAGGTAGCGCTCCAGCTCCCGCTCGATCACCGCCGGGTAGGCGCCGAACTCGTCGAGCACCGTCAGGAACGTCTCGACCAGCCCGTCGAAGGCGAACAACGCCCCGGGCAGCGCGACCCGGCGGACCACCGAGTCCGACACGTCGCCCTCGTTCCACTGCGAGCCGGACAGTTCAGCCACCATCGAGGCGTACCCGCGCAGCACCACCGCCAGGCCGTTGACGCGCTCGCAGGAGCGGGTGTTCATCTTGTGCGGCATGGCGCTGGAACCGACCTGACCGGGCTGGAAACCCTCGGTCACCAGCTCGTGACCAGCCATCAGCCGGAACGTGATCGCAAGCGACGACGGGGCGGCGGCCAACTGCACCAGAGCACCGAGCAGCTCGTGGTCCATCGACCGCGGATACACCTGCCCGACGCTGCGCAGCACCCGCCCGAAGCCCAGATGCTCGGCCACCCGCTGCTCCAGCTGCGCCAGCGCGGCCGGATCACCACCGAGCAGATCCAGTATGTCTTGGCCGGTACCCATCGGACCCTTGATCCCGCGCAGCGGGTAGCGGGCCAGCAGCTCCTCGAGCCGGGTGAAAGCCACCAGCAGCTCGTCGGCCGCGCTGGCGAACCGCTTGCCCAACGTCGTGGCCTGGGCGGCGACGTTGTGGCTGCGCCCGACCATCACCAGCTCGGAATACTCGGCGGCGCGACCCGCCAGCCTGGCGAGCAGCGCAACACAGCGGTCTCGCACGTGCACCAGCGAGCGCCGCACCTGGAGCTGTTCGACGTTCTCCGTGACGTCCCGCGATGTCAGTCCTTTGTGGATCTCCTGATGGCCGGCCAGCGCGTTGAACTCCTCGATGCGTGCCTTGACGTCGTGGCGGGTCACCCGCTCCCGGACCGCGATCGACTCGAGATCCACCGCGGCCACCACGCGCTGGTAGTCATCGAGTACCTGCTGCCCGACCGGCACTCCCAGATCGGCCTGGGCGCGCAGCACCGCCAGCCACAGCTCCCGCTCCAGCACCACCTTGTGCTCCGGCGACCACAGCCGGACCAGCTCAGCGGAGGCGTACCGCGCCGCGAGCACATCAGGGATCACCACGGCAGCCTACGGCCGCCTCATGGCGGTGACAGCCGTGAACTCGTCAGCACCGACGTCTGGACGGCCCGACGACGTCGGTGCTGACGAGTTCACGACAGGCCGGGCTCGAGTGGCGTTAGAACGGGATGACACGCCGCGTCAGGTCGAGGGTCTCGTCGGCCCAGCCGAGCACCCGCAGCCCGGCGGTCACGTTGGCCGGCGGGTGCGTCAGCAGGGTGTCCCGACGGATCAGCCGGGTGAAGTCGACCCGGACCGGTCCGATCCGCGGCGTCTGACCGTCGGGCTGGTTGAACGTGATGCCGGCGCCGGCCATGATGTTGACCAGTTCCTGGGCGATGATCCCGTAGCCCACGGTGGTCGGATGGATCCCGTCCAGCGAGAACAGCCCCCCGCTGCGCCGCCCGGTGCCGTCACCGGTGAGGAACCGCGAATCCGGTACCGGGTTCAGCGCCGCCAGCTCGGGCGGTAGCGGGTAGGGCTGCCACCAGGGTGGCCGGGCCTGCGGGCTGTCCAGGTAGCGGCGGGAGGCGAGCCGGTCGAGCACCCCCGCGACGTCGAGTAGGTACCAGTCCCGGCCTGCCCCGCGGGCATCGGCGACCACCGTCGTGATGGCGTCGTTGTACTGGTCGATGGCGCTGTCGACGGCACGGGCCTCGTCCTCGGTGATCGACGGATCCCGGCCGACTTCGAAGTCGGTGTCGGAGATCCACGGGCGGGTGTAGTACGGGAAGTACCGAGAGTCCGGCGCCACCTTTCCGGCCACCCCGCGGGCGATGGGCGCGATCGTGACGTGCGGGATCGTGCACCAGATCACGTGCCGGGCGCGGATCTCCTGGACCTTGGCCACGACGCGCTGCAGTTCGGCGATGAAGTGACTGGGCCGCCACACCGTGAACGCGTCCTTGCGCGCCAGGTCGTCATAGCCGGTGTCGCTCCACACCACCTTCAGCTGGGTCACCGCACCCAGCGCATTGTTCGCACCCAGAAACACCACGAGCGTCTCGATGCCATGGTCGGGGTCCTCCCCCGGCTGGGCACCCACCTCGGCGCCGAGCGCCGCGGCAGCGTCGAACACGGTGGCGGCCGGGGTGGCCCTGGGCAGCACCCGCAACGCCGCCCGGGCGCCATGGTTCTGCACGATCTGCTGCACCAGGTCGTCGGTGGGCACTCCGATCTCGGCCTGGCAGCTGTCGTAGGTACGGACCAGCGCGTCGCGCAGGTCCCAGCCGTAGGCGGCGAGCACGTGGTTGGTGAGCGACGGGGCGGGTGGCTGAGAGCCGGCACCGCGCTCCCAGTAATCCTCCACGTCGTCCATGAAGTGCCGGCCGCGGAACAGCGCCAACGGCAGCTCGAACAAACTCAGCTCGGCCCCGAAGTGGGCCTCGAGCTCGCGCATCAACAACTCGAGGTTCAGTGGGAGTCCCCCGGGTCCGCCGTAGCGCGGGTAACGCAACCCGGCCCAGCCCAGCTCGTAGGCGACGATCGCCGAGTAGGACAGGTCGGTCTGGTAGACCGCACCGCTGGCGAACCCCTGGGTCAGCGAGTCCCCGATGGTGACCAGCCGGTGCTGCGGCGTGCCCTCCCATGCCGGGTGAACCTCGATGCCCACAGTGGGGTCCCACTCCGGCTTGCGGGCCTCCCTCGTGATGTCGACCTCTTCGGGAATATCCACCAGCACCGCCTCTAGATCACTCGGCCGGGGTGGCTGGGGTGGCTGGAGAGGAGCGCTGCGCCTGGGTCAACGCGTCGATCACCATCTCCAGCCAGCGCAGGCTGCGGCGGTAGCTTTCAGTGTCCTGGGCCGACGGCGCCGGGGGCAGGATGCGATCCGACGAACCCTTGATACTGACCCGGCCGGAGGCGTCCAACACAACGTGCAGGGTCTCCAGCATCCAGCCCCACTCGGCGGCGGACGGGTAACCGTGGCCGGGGAGCTGGACCACGCCGCCATGCCTGGGTAGCGTGCCGAGCACCCGGGTCAGGCTGTGCTCCAGGTCGTGCAGGACCCAGCCCTCCCAGAGCTGGCGGACCGGACCGGTTTCCTTCGTGCCGCACCAGTAGTCCACGACGTAGGCGAGCCGCCCGTCGATGGTGCCGATGGGTATCGGCAGTCCAGTGACCTGGGCCAGTGGATCATCGGTGCAACCGGCTAACTGCCAACGGACCAGCTCGCGCAGCCAAGACCACTGCTCGCGGAGGAAGCGAACTCCTTCCGGCGACAGCGTCAGCAGCAGGAGCTCGCCTTGGCGGTCGCATATGACCATCGTCTTGCTCAGCCTCCACTCCCGCAAATGATCGACGGGAGGCTATCGCGTCAACCAGCCACGAACCGCCCATTCTCACGGCGCGTCGCGGGCAATCCGATATCGGTTCGGTAGTGCCCCCCCGGCAGGTGAACCTGCTGGACGCGCTGGTAGGCGTGCTCGCGCGCGGCCGCGAGATCGGCGCCGGTGCCCAGCACCGAGAGCACCCGACCCCCGGCCGATACGACGGTCCCGTCGTCACGGCGGCGGGTGCCCGCGTGAAGTACGCCCGGACCGTCCGCGCCGGTGATCACGTCCCCGGTTCGGGGGGTGCCGGGGTACCCCTCGGCGGCCATCACGACGACGACCGCGGCCCCCGGGTCCCACTGCAGCGGCGGTTGTGCTGCCAGCGCACCGGTGGCCGTGGCCATCAGCAGCCCGGCCAGCGGCGTCCGGAGCAGCGCCAGCACGGCCTGGGTCTCCGGGTCGCCGAAGCGGCAGTTGAACTCGATCACCTGCGGGCCCGAGGAGGTCAGGGCGAGACCGGCGTACAGCAGCCCGGTGAACGCCCCGGAAGAATCACCGCCGCGCCGGGCCAGCTCGGTCACCACCGGCGCCACGATCCGGTGCACCACGTCGGCCGCGAGCGAGTCCGGTGCCCACGGCAGCGGGGCGTAGGCGCCCATCCCGCCGGTGTTCGGGCCGGTGTCGCCGTCGCCGACTCGCTTGAAATCCTGGGCGGGTAGCAGCGGCACCACCGTGCCGCCGGCGTCGACCAGGCAGAACAGCGAGATCTCCGGACCGTCGAGGTAGGACTCCAGCAGCACCGGGTGGCCGCCGTCGAGCAAGGTCAGCGCGGACACCCTGGCCATTTCCAGATCCCCGGTGACCACGACCCCCTTACCCGCGGCCAGCCGATCGTCCTTGACCACCCACGGCGGCCCGAAGTGGTTCAGCGCCGCATCCAGCCGACCGGGGTTGTCCACCAACTCGCTGCGCGCGGTGGGCACCCCCGCGGCAGCCATCACGTCCTTGGCGAAGGCCTTGGATCCTTCGATCCGCGCCGCGGCGGCGGACGGGCCGAAACAGGCGATGCCGGCTGCTCGCACGGCGTCGGCCGCCCCGGCCACCAACGGGAGCTCGGGACCGACCACCACCTGGTCGGCCGACCAGGAGGTGGCCAGTTTCGCCACCGCGGCCGGATCGGTGGCGTCCACCCCGAGCTGCGCGGCCAGCGTCGCGGTGCCGGCATTACCGGGCGCGCAGGCCAGCGCGGTGACCGCAGGGTCGTTGGACAGCGCCTGCACCAGGGCGTGCTCGCGGGCACCGGCGCCGATCACGAGGACTCGCACGGTGCGCAGGGTACTGGTAGCGAAACGCCCGGGCCTCTAATCAGGGGAAAACGGCCAGTTCAGCGTGGTGGCACCAGTAGGCTGACGGCTGTGCCGGCCGATCAGCTCCACAACGCACGCTGGGCGGTGAACAAAGCCAGATGCACAGCCCCGACCAGGGTGGCTCGCTGGTGGGGCTGGCTCGCGCCTGGTCGGACGCGGTGAGCTCAACCGCCGAGGTGCCGCTACCGGGCGAGCGGATCGAGGAGTATCTGCTTGAGCAGCTCGATCACCTGATCGACGCGCTGGGGCAGGCGCAGTTCTGCCCGGAACCCGGGACGGAAGTCGGCGCGAAGCTGGTGGCTCGGGGCTTCACCGGGGAGCAGTGCTTGGGCCGCACTGTGGAAATCCTCGGGCATGCCCTGCTCGAGCGCACTGAGCTGCGCACCGTCGACGGGCTGGTCTCCAAGGTCGTGTCCCTGCTCGGTGCGCTGACCTCCGGATACGTCGCAGCGCTGGGCCGTCGCGCGCTCGCTGACCGGGGAGACTGGTTCCGGGAGGTGTTCGACACCGCACCGGTGGGAATGGTGCTCAGCCGGCTGGACGGCACGGTCACCGAGGCCAATGGGGCGCTGATCGAGATCCTGCACCACCGGACCGGCGACCTTGCCGGTCGCGATGTCGGCGAGCTGTTCCATCCCGACGACGCGGTCTCGCTGCGAGCCGCTTATCAGGCGCTCATCGACGGCAGGCGACGACGTTTCCAGGGCAGAGTCACCGCACTGACCGGCCGCGGGGACACCACGGGAGTCGCGTTGACCGTGTCGTTGCTGCGCGACCCGGAGGGTATCCCGACGCACCACGTCACGATCGTCGAGGACGTCGCCGATCAGCAACTACTCGAGCAGCGGGTGCGCTACCAGTCGCTGCATGACCTGCTGACCGGGCTGCCCAACCGGCTGCATTTCGCGATTCACACCGAAGCAGTCCTCGAGCGCAACCGCAGCTCCCCCGTCATGCTCTGCAAGGTCGACCTGGATTGCTTCGGGATCATCAGTGACGGCCTCGGCATCGGCATCGGTGACCTCCTGCTGCGCTCGGTAGCGGACCGGCTTGAATCGCTGGTAGCCGGCGAGCGTGCCTTCGTCGCCCGGTTCGATGCCGACGAGTTCGCGATCCTCATCGAGGAATCGCCGAGCACGCCCAACGCCGCCACCCTCGCCGCGCGGATCAACGCCGAGCTGTCCGAACCGGTCTACCTCGCCGGCCGCGCGCTGGCCGTCTCGGCGTGTGTCGGCATCGCGCGGCGCACCGCCGGGGAGACCGACCCTCGGGAGCTGATCCGCGCCGCGGAGGCGACGCTGCACCGAGCCCAGCGAACCGGCCGCGGGCAGTGGGCTCTCTTCGACCCCATTGACGACGCTGAACAGCGGTCGAAGTACGCATTGGCTACAGCTATGCCCGGGGCGTGGGAGAACGGGCAGGTCACGCTGTACTACCAGCCGCTGGTGCGGCTCGATCCGGCGGCGGTGGACACCGGCCGGATCGCGGCGCTTGCCGCGTTGCTGCGCTGGGAGCATCCGGATCGCGGTATCACCGAGCACGAGGACTGTCTCGCGCTCGCCGAGCAGACCGGCCTGGTCCTGTCGATCGGACCGTGGATGCTGCGCCACGCCTGCGAGCAGCTTCGCGGCTGGCGTGACCAGCTGGGGGCAGCGGTGCCGCCGATCCGGGTCGATCTCGCCACCCACCTGACCCAGGACCCCGATCTGGTGGCGGTGGTACACGATGCCCTGCAGGCGGCCCAGCTGCGACCGGAGGACATCCAGCTCGGGATGCCGGTCGAGGTGATCGTCGCGGGGCACAGCGATGCGCTCGACAACGTGGCCACCCTGGCCGACATCGGGGTGCGCACCGTGCTCACCCGGTACGGTCAGGCGGTGGGGAACCTGGTCCTGCTGCAATCCCAGCCGGTGCACGGGGTGGAGCTGGCCGGTTCTTTGGTTCGCACCGCGGCGCAGCAGCCCGACTCGGTCGTGCGACCCGCATTAGCCAGCCTGGTGCCGCTGATCCGCCGGACCGGCGCCGCCGTTGCCGTGGCCGGCATCGACGCCGCCGAGCAGGCAAACTGGTGGCGCGGCGCCGGTGCCGACTCCGCGCGCGGCGCCGTGTTCGGCCCCCCAGTGACTACCCAGGACGTTCCTGCGCTGCTGCGCTTGTGAGTGGCGATGCGAGCTATAACCACAATCGCCACTCACGGGTTATGGCGTTGTTGATGGGCGAGTGGTGATCCACGCCAGTACGCGTCGAGGTCAGTGGCTTCTGGTCTTCGCCGTCGCCGCCGGGTACTTCGTGGGTTTCTCGTCAGCGCTATGGCACAGGGATTGTGGGCTGTGCGCGGGCTGAGAGCTGTTCGCGTTGCTTACGTTGCCCGTAGCGGGTCATGCCTCGTGGCTTGTACACCGCCAGGATCGTGGCCAGCAGCACCACCAGCAGCGCGGCACCGGAGTGGACCACGTGACTGGGATTGCGCAACACGGCGAGATCGGCGCCGGTGAACGTCGTCTTAGCCGCCACGTCCGCGAAGGGGCCGATTTCCTGGGTGTAGCCCAGCAACACGAGGTTGGCGACGACGTTGAGCAGGAGCTTGGCGATGACCCAGTCGTGCCGAAACAGACCCCACGGGGTACCCCATGCCTGGATCAGCCCGGTGAGCAGCGACGCGAAGGCCAACGGCACGATGACGTACCAGACCGAGAACTGCATCACCAGATAGGCCCCCCGCACGAGCGCCACGTTCTGGCTGGTCACGGCCGCGACGGCGACGGCTAGGTAGGCAACGATCGCGCCGAACCAGCCCACCGACGAAACAACATGTGTGGTCAGCGCGAACTTGCGCAGGCTGGGTGTCATGGTCATCCGTGCGCACCTTCCGCGACCACGCGGTGAGCTGGCGGGCGACCCCCGAGGCCACCCGAGGGTAGGTGGCGACCGGGAGCACCCGGATCGTCGGTGGCGGGGTTGCCGGGCGGGTCAGCCATCTGCATCTCCTCTGTTCGCGGCGGTATCCGCGATGACGCCACCCAGGTTATCGAGACATGTTGTCCGTGTCGAGGCAGTGTGTAACATCCTGACGGGAGTCCGGTTCGTATACTGGTCAGGTGCCAAGACTGTGGAACGAGACGATCGAGGCACACCGCCGCGAGGTGCACGACGCGATCCTGACCACCACCTGGACGCTGGTGAGCGAACGCGGCCTACGAGCCGTCACCATGTCGCAGATCGCCGACCAAACCGGCATCGCACGTGCGACGCTCTACCGCTACTTCCCCGACGTCGAGGCAATCCTCAGTGCCTGGCACCACCGTCACGTCACTAGCCACCTCGACCAGCTCACTCAGCTCCGCGCCCAGCCCGGCGACGCCGGGCAGCGACTCGAAGCGGTGCTCGAGGCCTATGCCCTCATCACACACCGCCGCGAGCACCACGGCGACGAAATCGGGTTACTCCTGCATCGAGGTGAGGATGTAGCCCATGCTCAACGGCAGCTCATCGACTTGATCCGCGACCTGCTGACCGAGGTTGCCCAGACCGGCAACCTCCGCGACGACGTCGCGCCCGACGAACTCGCCAGCTACTGCCTACACGCCCTCGCCGCCGCCGCCAGCCTGCCGTCCGAGGCCGCGGTCCGCCGCCTCGTCACGGTCACCCTGGGGGGCCTGGGGCCGCCGGGCTGATCCGCACCTCATTGCGCCACATCGGCGAGACATCGCGCGCCTCGGTCGTCACTAGCTCCGCGTCGTGGTCTGTCTCCGCGTCAGGTCAGCGTCGCTGGTCCGGCGTGGCCGGATCCGTGCTGCTCGGGTTGCCGCCCATCATGGCCAGCATCGGGCGGCCGCCGGCGCGCAGGAAGCGGATGACCAGGGCGGCGGCGAGGGCGAGGAAGGCGATGTTGAGCCAGGTGGTGTAGTTCCACGAGATACCTTCGGTGGGCAGGTGCGCGCTGGCCCGGTCCGGAATCCAGCTCACTGCGCCGAAGATTATTTCGACGGCGTAGCCGGCGATCGCGGCGGTGGCATAGAACGTCGCGGCGAGCAGGATCGCCATCCGGGTTCCGTAGTAGCGGCGGTAGATGTTCAGTATCGGCAGGATGATCAGGTCGGCGAAGATGAACGCGATCACCCCGCCGAAGCTGATCCCCCCGGTCCACAGCACTACCGCGAGCGGCACGTTGCCGATGGAGCACACGAAGCTCAGTACCGCGACCAGGGGGCCGATCAGCGGCCCCCAGATCGCCGCCGCCGTGGGGTGATCGGCCAAGAACAGGTTCTGCCAGAAGGTGTCGGGCACCCATGCTCCGATCGCGCCGGCGATGAGCAGCCCTCCGACGAGGTCTTTCCAGATCGCTGCCCACTCCATCACGAACACCTGCGAGACCGAGGTGAGCGCTTCGGTGGAGAACAACCGCCTCCCAAACGACCCGCCGCGTTGCACGGACATGTCCATCGCGGCGTGGCCTTCCATCGACCCGGCCAGCCCCTTGTCGGACTGCGCCCGGGCGGCCTCGATCAGCCGGTTGCGCAGCATCAGGCGAAACAGCACCGCCAACGCGACGATCATGATCGGGCCGCCGACGAACTCCGCGACGGTGAACTGCCAGCCCATCAACAGCGCCAGGATAATCCCCAGCTCGATCACCAGGTTGGTCGAGGCGATCTCGAAGGCCATCGCGGCGGTGAAGTTCGCGCCCTTGCGGAACAACGACCGCGCCAACGCCACCGCCGCGTAGGAACACGACGACGACGCCGCACCCAACCCCGCCGCCAGCGCCAGCGTGCGCGGCCGATCATCACCCAACAACCGCACGATCGTCGCCCGGCGCACCACCGCCTGCACCACCGCCGACAACGCGAACCCCAAGATCAGCGCCCACAGGATCTCCCAGGTCATCGACCCGGCCAGACTCAACGCGTGCCCGATCGCACCCATCATCGGCCTCCTTTCAGAAACCTACAGTGGGTATCGATGTCGGTATCCCCTCGTTGCGTCGCGGGCGACTGGTCGGGATCGGTGTGCGGTTTCGCCGGATCGCCGCGCGTGGTCACATGGGTGTCGCGCAGGGCAGGGCAGTCAGCCCAGCCCTTTCCCAGCGGGTGGCGCCCAGGCTGGCCGGCCACGCCGAGCTGCCGGTACGGCGGCGGAGTAGCACTGGTTGCACCAGGAACACAATCAGCGGGTAGAGCAATCCCAGGCTCAAGGCCAACGCCGCCACGTCGGACAGCCTAGGAGCGCGGATCTTGGGACGGTGCTCAGCGGGCCACCGGGTATCGGTTGCTGATCTGGAAGCTAGGTCTGCGGTGTCGGCCCCCGCGGGGCCAGGCGTCGATCCGCCGGGCCAGGGGCGGTCAGCTCGTTAGCTTCCGGTGGTGGGGGACTTGTAGTGCGCCGGGCTGAAGTATCGGGTCGGGACGGGGGCGTAGTCAGCGGGCTGTCGGACAAGCTCGGCCGCCGTGGTCCGCTGCTGGTCACCGCGCTGGGCGTGGGCGCCATCGTGGCACCGAGCAGTGCCTCGGCGGACATGGTGTGTGCGGTGAGGGCTTCGGTCATGGGAATACCACCAAGATCACCGACGAGTCGGCTGAGCCGCTCGGTGGTGGCCGCCACGTGCTCGACGTCGGCGAGGCCGATCCGGCGCGGTACGGGCGTCGGGGTGTTCGTGACGCGGATCGGGTCAGCCGGACCGAAAATCGGTTCGCCGTAGAGCACCGTGGTGGCATGTCGGAGCAGATTGTCTCTGCACTCCTGCTCAGTCGACGCTTCCAAGGGTGCTGCCGGCTCGGGTTCGAGGTCGGGGGCGTACGCCAGCCCCATCCAGCCGTGCGGCACCCCCAGGCCGTCCGCGATCCGCTCCAGAAGGACGACGGACTGCACCTGGCGGCCTGAGATGATCTCGGAAACCTCTGACTGCTGCTGCCCAGTGGCGAGCGCGATGCGGACCTGGCTCCCCCCCAAATCACGCAGCATGCGGAACACGGCCGCGATATCGCGCCCCGCGAGCGCCCGCCTCGCGGCCGGGTCGGTCAGCAGGTCGGCCAGATCAGCCATCTGAATCCTCACAGATCGTCATCAGAGGCCACCTTCGTGGCCACCCGATGAGGGAGTCTCGCGAATTGTAGCCAGGCCAGTAC
This sequence comes from Pseudonocardiales bacterium, assembly GCA_003244055.1. Lineage (GTDB taxonomy): Bacteria > Actinomycetota > Actinomycetes > Mycobacteriales > Pseudonocardiaceae. The sequence goes on from QHBZ01000283.1 coordinate 37,608, forward strand.
TTTCGGGTGGTCAGGCAACGACACGGGAGGTTCACCATGTTCGACATCACCACGGCCCAGCCGCTCGCCACGTTCTGCAAGGACTGCGACGCGTGCCCGCAACTGTTCGTCGACGAATCTGCCCCGCCCGAGCAGCGCATCGTACTCACCGACGACTTCGGCTCGCACGTCCGGATGAGCGCCGGGCAGTTCGGCGACCTGCTCGCCCAAGCCAAGAACGGAGCCCTGGACACCATCATCTGATCCGCACCGCACTGACGTTCCCGAACTCAACAGCAGAGTTCTGCCGCTCCCCACGAACAGCTCTGTGGTTGAGTTCGGGACGTCTGGTGCAGTCCGCCAGGAGGGCTCAGACCAGCTGGTGGTCGTTGTAGCACCAGCGCCAGGCCTCGCCCGGCTCGGCGGAGCGCATCACCGGGTGGTCGGTGCGGTAGTAGTGCACGGTGGCGTGCCGGTGCGGGCTGGAGTCGCAGCAGGCCACGTGCCCGCAGCTCAGACACATCCGAAGATGCGCCCACACGGTCTGTCCCATCTCGTCACAGTCAGCGCAGGTCGCCGGCGACGGCGCCTCGGGCATCGGGTCAGGTATCTGCGCCACGTGTTCACAGGTCATCTGATAGGCCCCCTCACGGGTATCCGCCAAGGCATCCTGGCGTCATGGACGGTATGCCGCTGATCCTGCTCGTACTCAGCGCGCTTGCGGTAACCGCGGTGAGTCGCCGGTTGCGGCTACCCGCGCCCCTTACGCTAGTCGTCGCCGGATTGGCCATCTCCGCGATCCCCGGAGTCCCGGACTACCAGCTCGACCCGGACCTGATCCTCTACGCAATCCTGCCACCGCTGCTGTACTCCGCCGCGCTGGACAGCTCAGCCATCCAGATCAGGGCGAACATCCGGCCGATCGCGCTGCTCGCGGTCGGGTTGGTGCTGTTCAGCACCGCATGCGTCGGGCTGGTCGCCTGGTGGCTGGTGCCCGGGCTGCCGCTGGGCGCCGCGCTGGCACTCGCGGCCGTGGTCGCGCCGCCGGATGCGGTGGCCGCGGTGTCGATCGGGCGCCGGCTGGGGTTGCCCCGGCGGGTGATGACGGTGCTGACCGGGGAGAGCCTGTTCAACGACGCCACCGCGCTCACCGCGTTGCGGGTCGCGGTGGCCGCCGCTGCCGGGACTGGCTTCTCGCTGTGGTCCGGGCTTGGTGACTTCCTGCTCATCGCGGCCGGCGGTGTGGTGCTCGGTGCGGTGCTCGGCCGGGTGATGCATCAGGTCCGGCTGCGGCTGCACGACGCCAGACTGGAAAGCGCCCTGGGCCTGGTGATCCCGTTTGCGGCATACGCGCTGGCCGAGGAGGTGCACGTCTCCGGGGTGCTCGCGGTGGTGATGACCGCGCTGTACCTGGGGCACCACGCCCCCCAAGCGGGTTACGCCACCCGGCTGCTGGACCAGGCGATGTGGCAGGCCGCGGACACCGTGCTGGAAGCGTTCGTCTTCGCGCTGATCGGGCTGCAACTGCCGGCGGTGGTGCAGGGCGTGTCCGGTGGCATCCGGCCGCTGCTGATCGCCGCCACCGCGGTGATCGTGACGGTGGTGCTGGCCAGAGTGGTGTGGATGTTCCCGGCGACCTACCTGCCAAGGGTGCTGTTCAGCCGGGTGAGCGCCCGGGATCCCGCGCCGCGATGGCAGGTTCCCGCAGTGCTCTCGTGGGCGGGGATGCGCGGGGTGGTCACCCTGGCCGCAGCGTCAGCGATCCCGCGGGTGACGAACTCCGGTGCCCCGTTCCCGGGCCGGTCTGAGATCATCTTCCTGGCGTTCTGCGTCACCGTGGCCACCCTGCTGCTGCACGGCCTCACCCTGCCCTGGGTGATCCGCCGCCTCGGCGTCGAGGGCCACGAGTCCTTCCACGACGCGCTGGCCGAAGCCGACGCGATGCACGCCGTGACACAGGCCGCCCTGGAGCGGTTGGACAGCGCGTCGGACGGCGCCCCGGAGTCGGTGACCAGTCGGTTGCGCAAGGCCGCCGAGCACCGCAGCAACAGCGTCTGGGAGCGGCTCGGCCGTCCGGAGACCGAGCTGGGCGAGGCCCCCAGCGTCATCTACCGTCGGCTACGCCTGGCGATGCTCGCCGCCGAGCGCGAAACCCTGGTATCCCTACGCGATACCGGCCGCATCAACGACGACATCCTCACCCGCACCTTCCACGACCTGGACCTGGAAGAAGCCATGCTCAACCGCTGAGCTGGCACCGGTTTCCAGCTAGAGCGGGCGGATAGCGATTGTCTGGGTGCGGTTGGGGCCGACGCCGATCGCGGAGATCCGGGCTTGGCAGAGCTGCTCTACGCGGGATATGTAGGCGCGGGCGTTGGCGGGCAGGTCGTCCAGGGTGCGGCACTGCGACAGGTCCTCCCACCAGCCCGGCAGCTCCTCGTACACCGGCACCGCGTGGTGTAGGTCGGTCTGGGTCATCGGCATCTCCTCGGAGCGCCTGCCGTCAACCTCGTAGGCCACGCAGACCGGCACGGTGTCCAGACCGGACAGCACATCGAGCTTGGTCAAGAAGAAGTCGGTGATCCCGTTCACCCGCGCGGCATAACGCCCGATCACCGCGTCGAACCAGCCGACCCGCCGGGCGCGCCCAGTGGTGACCCCGATCTCCCCGCCGGTCTTGCGCAGCCGCTCGCCCATGGCGTCTTGCAGTTCGGTGGGAAACGGTCCGGAACCGACCCGGGTGGTGTAAGCCTTCAGGATCCCGACCACGGCGGTGATCTTCGTAGGGCCGATGCCCGATCCGGCGCAGGCGCCCCCCGCCGTCGGGTTCGAGGAGGTGACGAAGGGATAGGTGCCGTGGTCGACGTCGAGCAGGGTGCCCTGGCTGCCCTCCAGCAGCACCGTCTCGCCGCGCCGTAGCGCCTGATCCAGTAGCAGCCGGGTGTCGACGATCCGGTGCGCGAAGCGCCCGCCCTGCTCAAGCACGGTGTCCACCACCTGATCGGCGTCCAGCGCGCGCCGGTTGTAGACCTTGACCAGGACCTGGTTCTTGAAGTCCAGCGCGGCCTCGACCTTCTGCCGCAGGATCTTCTCGTCCAGCAGGTCCTGGGCGCGCACCCCCACCCTGGCCACCTTGTCCTGGTAGGCGGGCCCGATGCCGCGCCCAGTGGTACCGATCTTGGCTTTGCCCAGGTACCGCTCGGTGACCCGGTCCATCGCCACGTGATAAGGCATGATCAAGTGAGTGTCGGCGGAGATCAGCAGCCGATCGGTATTCACGCTGCGGGCTTGCAGGCCGGCCAGTTCGTCGAGCAGCACTCCGGGGTCCACCACCACGCCGTTGCCGATGACGTTGGTCACGCCCGGGGTGAGAATGCCCGACGGGATGAGGTGCAGCGCGAAATCCTGGCCATCGGGCAGCACTACGGTGTGGCCGGCGTTGTTGCCACCCTGGTAGCGCACCACCCACTGAGCCCGTTCGCCGAGCAGGTCGGTGGCCTTGCCCTTGCCCTCGTCGCCCCACTGGGCGCCGATCAGGACGATCGCCGGCATGTGGTACTCCAGGGGGGTCGGTTCGGGCGCGCCAGGGCGAAGCGTAGACCGTCGGAGAGGTGGACATGGCCGGGGCTGTGGTGCTGACCTGCGGATCTGCTCAATGGCCTGGTGTTGGGACCCAGACGGCAGTGCCGGCCTGTCCCGGCCGCGAAGTGCTCGACGAGACACTAACCGGCCTGGACGGTCGCCGCCTGGTGGTCTGCGGCACCGACGCCGATCTGGCCGCGGTGCTGCTGCGGTTGCTGCGTACCGAAGCCCTCGCGACGGTGCCGGTGGGCTATGTGCCGGTTTCGGCGTTGTCAGCGGTGGCCCGCCTGTGGGGTCTGCCGACGACGCAGTCGGTGGCGGCCGAGGTCGCGCTGAGCGGCACGCCGGACCGGGTTCCGTTGGTGCGCGACGACGCGGGTGGCGTGTTGGTGGGGCTCGGCGTGGTGCGGCCGGTCGACGGGGTGGTCTACTGCGACGCCGAAGTGGTCCTGCGCGGGCGAGCGTCCCGGTTGGAAGTAGCGCCAGACCCGGCGCTCGGGCTGGTGGTCCGGGTGGTGCCCCGTGGGCTGCCCGGTCGCCGGGTGCGGTTCGCCGCTGGGCGCGCCGTTCAGTTGGGTTGCCAGCCGACCGACGTCTGGCGCGACGGCGTCGCCGACCGCACCACCGACCGTTGGACCTGGTACCGGCACACCGAGGACTGGCAGCTGGCTCGGGGCGAGCCCTAAGCGCTGGCGTCTCGCTGCCTCGGGTCGCGCCCTGGGTGCCGGGTCTGCGTGGGCGTCAGTCCAGCCCGAGGACCCCGGCTGCGGCGGGATCGCATTCGTCGAGGAAGTCCCGGCACCGCCGGGCCTCGGGGTCCTCGCCGATCTCGGCGGCTGCCCGGGCCAGTGCGGCAAGCGCACGCAGGAAACCCCGGTTGGGGGCGTGTGACCACGGCACCGGCCCGTGACCCTTCCATCCGGAGTGCCGCAGGTGGTCCAGACCGCGGTGGTAGCCGGTGCGGGCGAAGGCGTAGCCGGAGACGGCGTCCCCCTCGTCGAGCGCCCGCTGCGCGAGCGCCGCCCACGCGGCGGAGAATTCCGGATACCCGGCAGCCACGGTGGCCGGATCGTTCGCCGCGGCGAGCGCCGCGTCAGCGTCGGGCTGCTCGGGCAGCAGCGTCGGTTTGGGTCCCAGCAGGTTGCCGTGCACGTTCATCGCTCCATCCTGCCGTGGTGTTGCGGAACCCCTAACGGGCCAGCGTGCGGCCAGCACTGCGGAGATCCGCGCAGGCCTGGGTAACCCGGGCAGCCATTGATTGCTCGGCGAGTTTGAGGTAGGCCCGCGGGTCATAGAGTTTCTTGTTGCCGACCTCGCCCTCAACCTTGAGCACCCCAGCGTAGTTGGTGAACATGTGCTCGACGATCGGCCGGGTGAAGGCGTACTGGGTGTCGGTGTCGACATTCATCTTGACCACGCCGTACGACAACGCCTGGTGGATCTCCGCCAGTTGAGAACCGGACCCGCCGTGGAAAACCAGGTCCAGCGGCTTGGAGCCAGCCGGCAGACCCAGCCTGCTGGCCGCCACCTCCTGCCCCATCTGCAGGATCTCCGGGCGAAGCGTCACGTTGCCGGGTTTGTACACCCCGTGCACGTTGCCGAACGTCGCGGCCAGCAGGTAGCGGCCCCGCTCGCCACCACCGAGGGCATCAACCGTGTGCTCGAAGTCCCCGGCCGTGGTGTAGAGCTTTTCGTTGATCTCGTTGGCGACGCCGTCCTCCTCGCCGCCGACCACCCCGATCTCCACCTCCAGGACGATCTTCGCCTTGGCGCACGCTTCGAACAGCTCCGCGGCGATGGCCAGGTTGAGATGCAACTCGGTAGCCGAGCCGTCCCACATGTGCGACTGGAACAGCGGGTTCTCCCCCCGGGCCACCCGCTCCTGAGAGATCGAGATCAGCGGCCGGACGAAGGTATCGAGCTTGTTCTCCGGGCAGTGGTCGGTGTGCAGCACCACATTGACCGGGTACTTCGCGGCTACCACCCGGGCGAACTCGGCCATCGCCACCGAGCCGGTGACCATGTCCTTGACCTTGCTGCCTGAGGCGAACTCTGAGCCCCCGGTGGACAGCTGCACGATGCCGTCACTCTCCGCCTCGGCGAACCCACGCAGCGCCGCGTTCAGCGTCTCCGACGAGGTCACGTTGATCGCCGGGTAAGCGAACTCGGTGGCCTTCGCGCGGTCCAGCATCTCGCTGTAGACCTCGGGCGTTGCGATGGGCATCGGGGGTGACCTCCCAATATTCGGTGCCGACTTTCCGGCTACACGCGATCAGACCGCAGTATGGCCCACCCGTCCGAACAGACGCGATCCAGTACGTTTCCGCCGTGGCCCCCGACGAAGCGATGGACCGCGTGACAGTGCAGCACTCGGTCGAGATGACCCTCGGCCACCTGAGGGTGCTCGACGCGCCACCGGACGCCTCGCCGGAAACCCCCCCGGAAACCCCCACTGACCACACCGTCGATGCGCCGCTGACCCTGGAGGATCTGTACCGCCAGCACCGGATGCGGCTGGTACGACTAGCGATCCTGCTGGTGGACGAGGCGCCCACCGCCGAAGACGTCGTGCAGGAGGCTTTCACCGGGCTGCACCGGCACTGGTCGGGGCTGCGTGATGAAGCGGCCGCGCTGGGTTACCTGCGCACCGCGGTGGTCAACGGCTCCCGTTCGGTGCTGCGCCGCCGCAAGACCGCACGCGGCTACGTCCCCCCGCACCAGGCCAACGCGCGCTCCGCGGAGTCGCTGGCGATGCTCACCACCGAACATCAGGCGGTGGTCGTCGCTCTGGGCCAGCTGCCGCCGCGGCAACGCGAGGTGCTGGTGCTGCGCTACTACGGTGGGATGAGCGAGGCGGAGATCGCCGCGGCCACCGGGGTCAGCCGCGGTACCGTGAAGTCCAGCGCCAGCCGAGCCCTGGACGCCCTGCAAAGAATTCTCGAACGCTCGTGAGGGAGCGAAGTGACCGACGAGGTGCATCGGCGGTTGTCGGCCGCGCTGCGCGCCCAGGCATCGGGGCTGAGCACCGGGTCACCAGCGAGCACCGGGTCACCGACGGCCACCGGGTCGCCGGGCGGGCCCGCGCCCTATCCGGCACCTGCGCTGGCACTATCTCCCGGCCGTAAACCGGCGCATGCCAAGCCCAAGCTGCAGGCGTCGACCGTGCTCGCCCTGGCGGTGCTGCTCGGAGCGCTGGCCGGCGGCCTGGCCGGCCTGATCAGCGCCTGGTAGCGACGGGTGCAGCAGCGGCTTAGTCGCCCGCCATATACCGTGACACCGTGACACCCTCCTACACCGGCTTGTCGGTGGCTCTCGGCCCGTCCTGGCTCGATCCCGAACAGCTGCTGCGGATGCTGGGCCCGTACGTGCTGGTGGGCCTGTGCTTGATCATTTTCGCCGAATGCGGGCTGCTGATCGGATTCTTCATGCCCGGCGACTCGTTGCTGTTCACCGCCGGGCTGTTCGTCTCCAGCGGCATTATCGGCACCCCGATCTGGCTGGTCTGCCTGCTGCTCACGGTGTGTGCCGTGGCGGGCAACGTGGTCGGCTACTACCTGGGTTACCGGGCGGGACCAGCGCTGTTCAACCGGCCGGATTCCCGCCTGTTCAAACGGGAGTACGTGGACAAGGCGCACGCCTTTTTCGACAAGTACGGGGCGCGGGCGATCCTGCTGGGCCGTTTCGTCCCGATCGTGCGGACCTTCATCACGGCAGTGGCCGGAGTCGGCCGGATGGATCCCCGCAAGTACTTCACGTACTCGGTTCTCGGTGGCGTCGGCTGGGCCACTGGGGTGACTCTGCTCGGCTTCTGGCTCGGCGGGATCATGTTCGTTCGGGATCACGTGGAGTTGATCTTGATCGGCATCATCGCGCTGTCGGTCATCCCGATCGCCATCGAGGCGATCCGGGCCCGCAGGCTGAGCCAGCAGACAGCGCGCGCCTCCCGGTAGCAAGATGGTGCCGATGCCACCTCCCGACGCGCCGGAGAGCCCCGGCGGGCACCGCGCCAGCCGCCGCGCCCGGCGGATCGCCGCCGGCGCCGTGCTGGGCGCGCTGGTCGTGCTGGTGGTGGTCGGCGTGCCGACGGGCAAGGCAGCGCTGCTGCTCCCCACCGAATCCAGCCAGCCGTCGGCGCCGAGTGCGCAGTCGCTGCGCGCACCCGCACACACCTGCCTGACCTGGCAGCTTCCAGATGCCGCCGACGCCGCGGTGGTGAGCTGCTCCGCGCCGCACCTGTTCGAGGTCACCGGGACGCTGGATCTCCAGGACTTCGACGCCCAAGCCGCTTTCCCCGACCCGGCACGCTGGCAGCAGCTGGTGGCGCAGCGCTGCACCGAGCGCACCACCCAGGC
>QHBZ01000284.1:0-22738 GCA_003244055.1 Pseudonocardiales bacterium
CAATGCGCCGAGCTCGGCGAGCAACTCGGCATCACTGCCTTGCCACACCGCCGTCGTCGACATAACCCCATTCTAGAGCAAGGCACCGACAATACCGCGCAACACTCGGGAACAGGCACCGGAATCTCCGGACAGGGTGAACGATGAACTGTCATTCCAGGCAACTCAAGGCGCTGTGGCAGTAACGCAGCAGGTATGCCCAACATCCAGGGCCCCAAGTCAATCGTTGAGCGCATCGCGGCCTGGCTCAGCACGAAGCCGGGGCGGGTCGCAACGAAGCTCGATGGCTGTCGTTGCATCCGTTGTAGCGCCAGTTCAGTTGTCGCGCCCGAATCCGGTCTAGTCGCAGTGAATGGGCTGCCGCGAGGAACACTCGGACATGCCCAGACGTCGACGGTTAGCCGCCGCCGTACCGGCGCCGCGCCGGTGCTGACGGTCGCGCCGTGCTTCGCGCGCAACGTCGAACCGCTGCGCAGTTGCGCTGGTGACCGCTGCACCGACCTGCCGCCGCAGGGCAGCAACGTCGTCTACCTGCGCACCGAGCCGAGAGCCGACGCGCCGCTGGTCGGGGATCCGGGCTGCACCCGGATGGTTCTCCGGGCACCACCAGGATCGCGGACTGGTCGGCCAGGGCGGTCGCGGGCCAGTCCTTCGTCGTGGCCGGGCGTCGCGGCAAGTGGACGGCGATCTGGTTCGGCGGCCGGCTCGCTTGGTTGGATGGCCGCAACGGCACTACGCTGGACAACCACACGCTCGTCGTAGGCAACCGACGCTTCGTGGACATCTCCTTCAACCACCGGCGCGCCTTCGTCGACGCCGCTGACGTCGTCATCCTGCGCTGAACCCGGCGGCCGACTCGTCGCCCGGACCTCGGTCTTGACCGCTGCGCACCAGTAGCAAGAGCGCGACGGCGGCGAGGATCGCGACGAGCGCCGCGAACACCACGCCGGCGGCGATGAGGCCGAAGGCACTCGCGGCGGCGCCCTCACCGATCACCGGGATCGCGATACCGATGTAGAGCATCACGAAGTAGCTCGACGTGATCTCGCCGCGTTTGTCCGGCGGGCTGGCACCGGTCACGGCCCCGAGTCCAGCCCGGAAGCTCATGCCCTGGCCGAGCCCGGCGATGACCGCTCCCACGATGAGCACGGCGAGCGAACGGACGACCAGGCTGCTTCCCACCAGGATCATTCCCGCGATCAGCCCGGCACACCCAACCATCAGGGCACGCTGTTCGCCGATGGCCGAGGACAGCGACTGGCCGATCGTCGAGGCGAGGAACACGGATATCACCACCGCGCCGGTGAGGGCGCGATTGGTGTCGTGCAGCACCGTGCCGAGGAAGGCCGGGGATACCGCGGTGAACAATCCCATCACCGCGAACCCGGCGAATCCGGCGATCACTGCCCTGGTGAACACGCCGCGCATCTCGATCGGCACAGCGATCTTCTGTGGTCGCAGGCGCAATGTGCCGGCCGGCCGCACCGGGTCGGTGACGGTCTGCACGCCAAGGACGGCTACCACAACGAGCACCAGATCGACGACGAAGCACAGGGTCAGCGGCAGCGGTGCGTACTGAGACAGGATGCCGGCCAGCAGTGGGCCCGTGCCCAGGCCGCCCATGTTCACCGCGCCCGCGATCAGGCTCGCCCGCGCCTTGCCGCCATCGGGAGCGAGGTCCACGATCGTCGCGGTCGCCGTTCCGGTGAAGATGCCGGCCGACAGACCTGACAGCACACGGCCGACGAACAACCAGCCCAGCGACCCGGCCAGCAGGAACACGATGGCCGAGAGACCGGACAGCGCCAGCCCAGCCTGCAACATCGGTCGCCTACCCAGCTGATCCGACCAACGCCCGAACAGCAGCAGAGCGGCCGTGACCCCGACCGCATATGCGGCGAATATCACCGTGGTGACCAGCTCGCCGAAGCCGAAGGCCTTCGCATAGAGCGGATACAGCGGCGTGGGCAGCGTGGTGCCCAGCATGGTGATCGCGAAAGCGGCCCCGATGAGCGCTACGCCGGGCCAGCCGACCACACCGCGTTCAGAGCGCATGTGGAGATGTTGGTTTCCCATGCTGTCCGAACTTCCCGGATCCGACGATTCGCAACCCGGGCGTGACCTAGCCACTAAGGTCCGGGGGCGATGAGTCAGTATGTCGCGGCGATCGACCAGGGGACCACGTCCACCCGCTGCATGGTGTTCGACCACGACGGTCGGGTGGTCAGCGCGGATCAGCGTGAGCACCGGCAGCTCTACCCGAGAGCCGGCTGGGTGGAGCACGACCCGCTGGAGTTGTGGGCGAACACCCGGGAGGTCGCGGCCGGGGCGCTGGCCAAGGCCGACCTGACCGCCGGGAACATCGCCGCGGTGGGTGTCGCCAACCAGCGGGAGACCACTGTGGTGTGGGACCGGTTCAGTGGCGAGCCGGTGTGCAACGCGATCGTCTGGCAGGACACCCGCACCGCCGAGGTGTGCACTGGCCTCGGCGGGTCCACCGGCGCGGCCCGCTACCAGCACCGCACCGGTTTGCCGTTGTCGACTTACTTCTCCGGTCCGAAGATCCGCTGGATCCTGGACGTGGTAAACGGAGCGCGGCAGCGGGCGCGCAACGGCGAACTGTGCTTCGGCACTATCGACACCTGGTTGCTCTGGAACCTCACCGGCGGCCCGTCCGGCGGGCTGCACCTCACCGACGTCACCAACGCGTCGCGGACCCTGCTGATGGATCTGGACACCTTGTGCTGGGACGAGGGCATCGCCGAGGAGATGGACGTCCCGGTGTCGATGCTGCCGCAGATCTGCTCGTCATCGGAGGTCTACGGGACGGTCCGCGAGCCGGCCGCGCTGGCCGGGGTGCCCATCGCCGGCATCCTCGGTGACCAGCAGGCGGCCACCTTCGGACAGGCCTGCCTGTCCGAAGGGGAGGCCAAGAACACCTACGGCACCGGTAACTTCATGCTGCTCAACACCGGCACCGACAAGGTGCACAGCCTCAACGGGTTGCTCACCACGGTGTGCTACAAGATCGGACAGCAGGACCCGGTGTACGCGTTGGAGGGCTCGATCGCGGTCACCGGGTCGCTGGTGCAGTGGCTCCGGGACAACCTCGGCCTGATCTCGTCGGCGGCGGAGATCGAACCCCTGGCGGCTACCGTCGCGGACAACGGTGGGGCCTACTTCGTGCCGGCGTTCTCCGGGCTGTTCGCCCCGCACTGGCGCTCCGACGCTCGTGGCGCCATCGTCGGGCTGACCCGTTATGTCAACCGGGGGCACCTGGCCAGGGCGGTACTGGAAGCCACCGCGTTTCAGTCCCGGGAGGTGCTCGACGCGATGAACGCCGACTCCGGGGCGACGTTGACCTCGCTCAAGGTGGACGGCGGGATGGTGGGCAATGAGCTGCTCATGCAGTTTCAGGCGGACATTCTGGGTGTCCCAGTGATCCGGCCCGTGATCAGCGAGACCACCGCGTTGGGCGCCGCCTACGCAGCTGGTCTCGCGGTCGGGTTCTGGTCGGGAGCGCAGGAGATCCGGGCCAACTGGGTGGCGGATCGGCAGTGGGATCCGACGATGGACCTGCAGCGACGCGAGGAGCTCTACCGTCAGTGGCGCAAGGCCGTCACCCGGACGCTTGACTGGGTGGACGGTTAGCTGGGTGGACGACTGAGCGTGCGACGCCGGGTCAGCACCAGTGCGACGCCAGACCCTGCCATCGCCACCGCACCGCCCGCGGTCAGCGACACCGCCAGCATGCTCACCTCGGCACGTGGCGCGGCTTGACTGTCCGCACTGGTTCGACCACCAGCCACGTCGGCCATGGCCACCGGGGCGCCACCCAGCAGGGCCGCGCCCGCGATCAGCCCGCAAACAACGATCCGCATCCGCAACCTCCTCCTGCCGGCCTGATACCTAGTAAGACGCGTGGGCACGCCGGCGGTTGCCTCATGCTAAGCACGCTGAGTGCGCACCCTGGTGAACAGGGCGTAACCAATGGCGGTGGCGGGAACGCTGAGACACATCGTGCGGCGGCTACGCTATCGCGCGTGCCGCTCTACGCCGCCTATGGGTCCAACATGGATCCCGCACAGATGATGCAGCGCGCGCCGCATTCGCCGACTGCGATGACCGGTTGGCTGATCGGGTGGCGGCTGACTTTCAGCGGCGAGGACATTGGCTGGGAGGGCGCCCTGGCCACCGTCGTGGAAGACCCCGGCTCCCAGGTGTTCGTCGTAATCTACGACGTGACTACGGAGGACGAGAAACTGCTCGACCGCTGGGAAGGCGAGGATTTCGGGCTGCACAAGAAGTTGAAATTGCGGGTGCACACGCTCGACGGCCCAGCGCTCGCCTGGCTCTATGTGCTGGACGCCTACGAAGGCGGCCTGCCGTCGGCGCGCTACCTCGGCGTCGTCGCCGATGCCGCCGAGGCGGCTGGTGCCCCGGAGGACTACGTCGCCGAACTGCGGAGCCGTCCCTGTGCGGCCATCGGTCCCTGATCTCCCGGCGTAGCTATCCCAGCGCCGGCGGACAAAAAACTGAAGGGGTGGCCGCAATGCGGCCACCCCTTCAGTGCCGACGGCACTGCACGCGATCAGTAATCGCGCGGAGGTACTGCACGACTGGAGGGTAGTCGGCTGCCTCAGCACCACCTTCTGCGTTGCCGCCGGCTATTGACGGTGCCGTTCCCTAGCAAACAACACCGCAAGTGATAACCGGCTCATTCAGCTGCCGTTGACTCAGCCCTTGCCGCCGTTAGCGCTGCCACCGGCACCGCCGGTAGCGTCACCCGCGCTGGCCGTGCCAGTGCCCAGGACGCCGAGGCCACTCAGCACGTTGATGCCCAGGCCACCCTGCGCGGAGCCACCGTTACCGCCCACCCCGCCGTTGCCGCCTTCCTCGCCGCCGCCCTCGCCGCAGCCACAAGCCCGGAACGCGGACATCACGGTGCGAGCCGGAAGCAGCTCCACGTGCTGGCCATCGATGTCGGCAAAGCTCAATGCGTCAGACATGCATATCCTCCTCAGAATGACCCACTGTTGCGGGCCGGGAACGAAAGTGCCTCTTCGACTTCATTTGCCGATTTGGCTAATACATACTCTGGCGATCAGGACGTCGCCTGACAACATCCATTCGCCACCTAATTTCACATGCCGTCACCTATGCCGTGAAGCCGCTTTTTTCGACCACCTAGTCACCGTGCAGAATTACCGACGTCAAAACAACGTCGTCCCGTTTACTCGACTCCGCCCGGCGTTGCCCACCTGCCACCCGACCCACGCCGCCGCTGGTGAGACGCCATGCGGGCGGTGCGGGTAGGAGTACGGACGAGGTTGCGATGCGGTCTGTTACCCGATGGGGGGCGAGCGGCGTTGCCACCGGTGTGCGGCAGCACCTGCAACGTTTGCGGACGAACTCGTAGGTCATTACCGGGGAACACCGGCGACGACTACCTAGCGTTCACAGCATCCGGCTACAGAGAATGACATCCGGTAACGCACTGTGAACCTTGCACCCAAACCCGCAGGCGCACCGCGCGACCACCTAGTCACTCCGCGCTTGTCTTGGCTCAGTAGCCGCCGGTCAGCCGAGGGCAGCCAGTGCGGTGTGCACCATGACCCGCACGCCGAGCGGCAGCGCGCGTTCGTCGAGGTCGAAGGTGGACAGGTGCAGATCGCGGTGCGCACCGTCACCCGCCCAGACGCCCAAGCGGCCCATCGCTCCAGGCACTTGTTCGAGGTACCAGGCGAAGTCCTCGCCGCCGGAGGACTGCTCGGTGGCAGCTACCGCATCACCACCTAGCGCCGCGGCGACACCGTCGCGCAGCAGCTCGGTGCTGGCCGCCTCGTTGACCACCGGCGGCACGCCGCGGACGTGACGCAGGTCGAAGCCCACCCCGGTGGGCGCCAGCAGGGCGGTGACCAGCTCCCGGACCAGTGGCTCCAGATCGGCCCAGATCCTGCGGTCCCCGGTGCGCAGGACCCCACGAAGCAGCCCCTCCTGCGGGACGATGTTCGCGGCTTCGCCGGCTTGCACCGCTCCCCAGACGATCAGGGTGCCCGACCGCGGGTCGACCCGCCGGGACAGCAGCGCGGGCAGGCCGGTGATCACGGTTCCGAGGGCATGTACCAGATCGGCGGTGAGGTGCGGGCGCGCGGTGTGCCCACCGGGCGAGGACAGCCGTAGCTCGAGCAGGTCCGACGCCGAGGTGATCGGTCCGACCCGGAGTCCCACCTGGCCGACCTCCAGCCGGGGATCACAGTGCAACGCGAAGATCCGGTCCACACCGGCCAGACCGTCGGCGGCGATCACGTTCAAGGCGCCGCCGGGCATCACTTCCTCAGCCGGCTGGAAGATCATCCGGATCCGGCCGGGCAACGCTGGAGCCGACGCCAGGGCAAGCGCTGCGCCGATCAGGATCGCGGTGTGCGCGTCATGCCCGCAAGCGTGCATCCTGCCGTCGACAGTGGAAGCGAAGAGCAGCCCGGTGCCCTCCGAGACAGGCAGCGCGTCGATGTCGGCGCGCAGGGCGACACACCGCGAACCGGTGCCGATGTCGCAGACCAGACCCGTGCCATCGGGCAGCAGCGACGGCGCCAGACCCGCGCTGCTGAGGTACCCGGCGATGAATCCGGTGGTCCGGTGTTCCTGGTAGGCGAGTTCCGGATTGGCGTGGATGTACCTACGCCAGGCGACCAGGTCACCGCCATGGCTCGACAACCATCCATCCAGCCAGGACGGGCCTCGACCGGCGGCGATATCCAGCGGCACGCCGACCGGAGGGAGCAGACCGGAACCCAGCAATGTCACCCAGCACCTCCCGCGGCGGTCGCTTACGCCTCGCGGCGTCGAGATATTGTGCCCATCAGTCGCGCACGGTGGTTCACCGCGTCGGTTAGAACCCCGCTGGCGGCACGTAGGTACCCCATACGTCGCGCAACGCGTGACACACCTCACCCACCGTCGCGCGGGCGGCGAGCGCCCGCTTCATCGGGTACAGCACGTTGCCGGCGACGTCCTTGGCGGCCAGTCGCAGCTCATCCAGCGCCCGATCGACCTCCGCGGCGGATCGCGACGAGCGCAGCGCGGCAAGCCGTTCCCGGGCAGTGTTCTCGATCGCCGGATCCACCCGCAGCGGCTGGTAGGCATCCTCGGTGTCGAGCCGGTAACGGTTGAGCCCGACCACCACCCGGTCACCGGAGTCGATGTCCATCGCGGTTCGGTATGCGGTTTTCTCTATCTCAGATTTCTGAAAACCCACCTCAATGGCGCGCACCGCGCCACCCAGCTCGTCGACTTTTTCGATCAACGCCACCGCCGCGGCCTCCACCTCATCGGTCATCGCCTCGATTGCGTATGAGCCGGCGAACGGATCCACTGTGGAGGTCAGATCGGTTTCGTAGGCCAGCACCTGCTGGGTCCGCAGGGCCAGCCGGGCGGCCTTTTCGGTGGGCAGCGCGATCGCCTCATCGTAGGCGTTGGTGTGCAACGACTGGGCGCCACCGAAAATCGCGGCGATCGCCTGGGCGGTCACCCGGACCATGTTGACCTCGGGCTGCTGTGCGGTGAGCTGCACGCCGGCGGTCTGAGCATGGAATCGCAGCATCAGCGACCTGGGGTGCTGGGCATTGAAGCGCTCCCGCATCATTCGCGCCCAGATTCGACGGGCGGCCCGGAACTTGGCGACCTCCTCCAGCAGCGTGGTGCGGGAGACGAAGAAGAACGACAACCGCGGCGCGAACTCGTCGACCACCATCCCGGCGTCCAGCGCGGCCTGCACATACTGCACCCCATTGGCCAGGGTGAAGGCGATCTCCTGCGCCGGGTTCGCCCCCGCCTCGGCCATGTGGTAACCCGAGATCGAGATGGTGTTCCATTGCGGGATCTCGGCCCGGCAATAGGCGAAGATGTCCGAGGTGAGCCGCAGGGACTGCGCCGGCGGGTAGATATAGGTACCGCGCGCGATGTATTCCTTGAGCACGTCGTTCTGGATCGTCCCGGTCAGCTTCGAGCCCGGTACCGCGTGCTGCTCGGCCACCAGTTGGTAAAGCAGCAGCAGCACGCTCGCCGGGGCGTTGATCGTCATCGAGGTGGACACCCCATCCAGCGGGATCCCGTCGAACAGCATCCGCATGTCGTCGATCGAGTCGATGGCGACCCCGACCTTGCCGACCTCACCGTGGGCGATCGCCTCGTCGGAGTCGTAACCCATTTGGGTGGGCAGGTCGAAGGCCACCGACAGACCGGTCTGTCCAGCGCGTAGCAGCTGGTGGTAGCGGGTGTTGGACTCTACGGCGCTGCCGTAGCCGGAGTACTGGCGCATCGTCCAGGGACGCTCGGTGTACATCGCGGGATACACCCCCCGGGTGAACGGGAATTCCCCCGGTTCGCCCAGCTGCAGCGCCAACCCGTCCGCGACATCCGCGGCGTGATACACCGGCTTGATCGCGAAGCCCGACTCGGCCGTTTTCGGGGCCGTTTTCTGGGCCGTTTTCTGGGCCGTCGTCGGGGCGGTTGTCGGGGATGTCTTGTCCACCATCACATCTGTATGACACACGCGGGCGGTGACCACAACGCAGGGCATCATGGTGCCGTGACCAACGCCGCACCCCGCTTGGTGGCCGGGCGCTACCGGCTCGGCGCGGTGCTGGGCCGGGGAACCATGGGCACGGTGTGGTCAGCACACGACGAGGTACTCGGCCGGCCGGTCGCGGTCAAGGAGGTGCTGCTGCCGCCCGGAATCCCCGACGCCGAGGCGGACGCGCTGCGGGAGCGGTCGTTGCGGGAGGCCAGGGCGATCGCCGCGCTGTCGCACCCCAACGTGGTGACGCTCTACGACGTGGCCCGGGAGGGTGCGGCGCCCTTTGTGGTGATGGAGCTGGTGGCGTCGGACAGCCTGGCGGAGCTATTGCGCGACGGTGCCCTGCCGCCGGATCGGGTGATCGCTATCGGGGCCGCGGTAGCGGCAGCCCTGCAGGCCGCCCACGCCGCGGGCATCACCCACCGCGACGTCAAACCCGGCAACGTCCTGATGGCCCACGACGGCCGGATCAAGCTCACCGATTTCGGGATCGCCCGCAATCCGGCCGATCAGACGTTGACCGCCACGGGTCTGATGCTGGGCTCGCCTGCCTACATCGCTCCGGAGATCGCCTCCGGTGGGCCGATCAACCCCGCGTCGGACCTGTGGGGGCTCGGCGCGACACTGTTCGCCGCGGTCGAGGGCAGGCCTCCCTATGACGCGGGCACCGCGATGGCGACGGTGGCCGCGGTGGTGCACGACGAGGTGCCCAGGGCGTCGTGTTCTGGACCGCTCGCCGAGGTGATCAGCGGGTTGATGGTCAAGAACCCCACCCGCCGGATGCCGCTGTCGCAGGTACGCCGGCTGCTGGGGGCGCCACCCGAGCGGGCTGATCACCGATCAGCTGTGCACGCCGGCGCGGCTACTGGCGCCCTCCCCCCGGAAGACGCCCCCCTGACCACACCCGTGCGCACCCCCGTGCGCGTCGCCGAAAACAACCCAGCGGCGCCGGAGAAGCCGCCCCGACGGACCGGGCAGCTCGCCTCGGACCCGGGTCCGCTGCCCTTCGCCGTGGCGCCGGGCGTTGATCCGCACACCGCTGCGGGCCCCCCCACGGCACGTCGAGTCAAAGCCACCGGTGCCGGACGCAGAGCAATCCTGTGGATCTTGGCCGTGGTGCTGTTCTTCGGCGCCACGATCAGCGGTTTCGGCGCCGTCCGGGTGGCCGGCGGACGACCCCCCGTGCCCGAGCTGGGAGCCAAGGCCGCAGTAGGCCCGAGCGCCGACGACGTGGTGCTCACGCCGAGAGAACTGCAGATCACCCAGCTCGACGGCTCCCCGCCGGAGCGGTTCACGATCACCGTTCCGCAGGACTGGCCGGAGTACCTCGAGCAACGGCCGCTCGGATCCAACTCGGACACCGTGCTGCGCTTCCTCTCCCCGGACGGCTCTGAGATCATCGCCATAGAACGGATCACCAGCGCGCTCGCCGGCGGCGGCGTCGATCGGTACCTGACCGGCTACCTGCGCAAGCTGGCACAGGCAGTGCCCGAGCTCGTCGAGACCCAGCGGCAGAACCTGTCCGGTGGTGCGCTGGACGCCACGTACCGCACCCAGGAGGGCGGTGAGCTTCGCCGCACCACGTACCTGCGGCTGCTCCCAGTCAGGGCGGACCTGTGGATGATTTCGGTCACCGTGCCAACCGAGCGCGAGGGCGCCGGGCGGATGAAACTGTTCGAGCCGGTGGTGGCGGAGTTCGCTCCCGGCCCGTAGCTCGTCGGCGCTGTGACCCTAGGCTGCCGGTCGTGACTGACCCGGCACAGCTGGCCCGAGAGGCCGCGGCGGTGCTGGCCGAACGCACCGGGGTGCCCACGCACGACATCGCGGTGGTGCTGGGCAGCGGCTGGCGCCCCGCGGCTGATGCGCTGGGCGCTCCCGCCATCGAGATCCCGGTCACGGCGCTGCCGGGGTTCGCCGTACCGCAGGTCACCGGGCACGCCGGAACAGTACGGTCGGTGCAGGTCAGCGGGCCCCTAGGTGAACGACGTGTGCTGGTGTTGCTCGGTCGCGCGCATGGCTACGAGGGCCATGGTGCGGCGCAGGTGGCGCACGGGGTGCGCACCGCGTGTGCCGCGGGAGCGCGGGTGGTGGTGCTCACCAACGCCGCCGGCGGGATCACCGAGGGGCTGGCGGTCGGCCAGCCGGTGCTGATCTGCGACCACCTCAACCTCACCGCGACCTCACCGCTGGTCGGGCCCCGGTTCGTCGACCTCACCGACACCTACTCACCCCGGTTGCGCGCGCTGGCCCGGGAGATCGACCCGAGCCTCGCCGAAGGCGTCTACGCCGGGGTCCCCGGGCCGCACTTCGAAACGCCGGCCGAGATCCGGATGTTGCGTGTGCTGGGTGCCGACCTGGTCGGGATGTCCACCGTGCTGGAGGCCATCGCCGCGCGCGCCGAGGGCGCCGAAGTGCTGGGCATCTCGCTGGTCACCAACCTCGCCGCCGGCCTCACTGCAGGGCCCCTGGACCCGCACGACATCCTCGCCACCGCCGCCGGCGCCGCCACCCGGATGGGCACCCTGCTCCGCAACCTGCTGATCCGAGCATGAGCCCTCCAGTGTTTCAAAACATCGTTATGAAACACCGTTGCGATAGAATCGGACGGTGGCCCGGCCGAAGTTGCACGACGATGCACTGCGCGTCCGTTTGCTCGACACCGCGGGGGAGCTGCTCACCTCCGAGGGTCCGGACGCGCTGAGCCTGCGCCGGCTCGCCGCCGCCGCGGGCACCTCGACCAGTGCGGTGTACGCCCTGTTCGGCGGCAAGCCGGGGATCCTCCGGGGGCTGTTCATCGAGGCGTTCACCAGGTTTGCGGCCCATCTGGACACGGTGACGCCGTCGGACGACCCACTGGCCGACCTCCTCGCGCTCGGCCGCGCCTACCGGGGCAGCGCGCTAGCCAATCCGCACCTGTACGCGGTGATGTTCGGTTCGCCGGTGCCCGGCTTCGAACCCGCCCCGGAGGATTATGCGCACGCCGAGGCCACCTTCGCCCCGCTGCTCTACACGGTGCGCAGGGCGGTTGCGGCGGGCCTGCTGCGCGACGCCGATCCTTACCTCATCGCCACCGCGCTGTGGGCCAACGTGCACGGTCTGGTGTCACTCGAACTGGGCGGGGCGATGCCGCATGGCGTCGGAGCACCGGGCGCGTTGTTCGAGGCCGCGATTCGCGCCAACCTCGACGGCTGGCGGGCAAGGCCCTGACCGGGGGATTACGCTGCCGCGCATGGTTGCGGACATTGTGCCGATCGAGCTCTCGGTGACGGCTGGGGACCTGGTGACGCTGTGGGCGCCACGCTGGCGGGCCGACGGTGAGGAATGGGAGGCGTTCCTCGGCGACGACGAGAACCTCTTCGCCTTCGCCGACGTGGCGGCCCTGGTCGGTTTCGTGCGCACCGCAGGTGTTCACGATCTGGTCGACCATCCTGCCTGGGGGCTGGTACCACGGCTGCCCGCGCCGGACCTGCGGCCCGCGGACTCGCACCGTTACGACCTGGTCGGCGTACCCGAACTGGTCGCGCAGTCGCCGGATACCTGGGTGATCGGCGAGCTCGCCGACGTGGTGTCGATCGCGCGCTCGCTGGCCGATGTCTGCGGCCTGGACGTGGTCCATGAGGTGCTCGAATCCACTGCAGGGTTCACCATGCTCGACGGCGGCACGCTGGCCTTCGGCGGTCGGGAGGGTGCGCGGCACTGGGATGCGCTGTGCACCGTGATCGCGCGGCGGTGGGACGAGGTGATCGACGCCGTCGACGGTGTGATTCGCAGTCCCGAGGTCGACGCGAAGGCCCTGGACGCGGCGGCGACCGAACTATCCGAGGCGCAAGAGGCCGAGGCTCAGTCCGCCGTCGAGGCACCAGCCACCGAAGCTGGGAGAGCCGGCGATCCCGCGCTGGCGTTCTGGTCGGAGGTCGGCGTCGACCCGATCCGGATCATCAGTGATCTGGGCGATCACTACACGCTGCGCTGCTACCTTGACGACGCGCCGGTCTTTCTCGGCAGCGGCGGGCGCATCGACGTTTTCGCCTCGCCGCGCGCGCTGGCCCGCCACCTCACCGAACACCCGCAGGGCCACGACCTCGACGCGGTGTCCACCTGGCCGCAGGTGACCAAGCGCGCGCAGGACCGTGAGCTGGTCGTGGCCGTTGACGACGGCAACAGCTACGTGCTCGCCGGTTTGGCCGACGACCTCGCCGGGGGTCCCGAGACGGTGGATCCCGGCCAGCTCGAGCTGGCCGTGGAACTGATCACCGACGCCGAGCAGTGGGCTGGTTCCGACGCCGCGGACAAGGCGCTGGCCAGTTCCGAACCGCTGGGCTGGCTGGTCTCGTTCCTGGTCAGGCCGGATCCCACCCGGCTCGCACCCAGCGCTCCCTTCGACAGCGAAGCGGCATCCTGGCGGGGACTCGTCGGTGGTTTCGAAGACCGGCTGCGCGTGCACTGAGTCTGCAGCGGTATGCCGTGGGGCAATCGGCGTCCCTGGCGGATCATCACCGCGCAGCGCGGTCTCCCAGTTGCCGCTGCCGCTGACGGGATGGCTAGGATTCCCGCCCACCAGGATGGGTCCGTTCCCCTTAGCGAAGGCCAAGCCCGTGACCAACACAGCGACGCAATCCTTCGATCGGATGCGCAGCATGCTCGTGCGCGCCGCCGAGATCCGCGACAGCGAACAGCAGCAGATCTTCGATGCGCTGGACGAGATCCACGCCCGGTTGGCTCCGTTGGAGTCGTTGGGATCGGTCCGCAAGCGGCTGTCGGAGATGCCGGACCGCACCGAGGTCAGCGTGCTGGCCGAACGGGTCGACGAAGCACTGTCGAAGCTGGAAGCCCAGGACAGCGCGATCGCATCGCTGTGCCGCGCCGTCGAGTCGATCGTGGACAAGCTGGCTACACCGTTCGCGGAGCTCGGTGGCCGGCTGGACGGGATGGCGGGCCGGTTCGAGGGTGTCGCCGGCCGGATGGACGGTCTGGAGGACCGGATCGCCGGTTTGCACAAGCGGATCGACGACCTCGATCACCACCTCGACCGGCAGGATGCGCGGCTCGACGGGCTGCCCGCCGCCGTGCACGGGCCGGTACGCGAGCAGCTCGGAAGCACCGAGACCGGGCTCCGCAGCCGCCTCGACGAAGTCGACAAGGGCGTGCACGAGTCGCTGGCGGGTGCGCTGGAGTCGATTACCCACCGACTCGAGGTCCTGTCCACCCGGCTCGATGCGTTGGAGGAAGGCGTCGGTGGCCGGATCGGCTCAGTGACCGAACGCCTAGGAGTGCTGGACGGCGCGCTGGCGCAGCGTCCCGATGCCGACTCGCTCTCCGGTTTGGTTCGCCAGGCGAACCAGGAGTCCGAGACTCGCTACACCGCGCAGCTGGATGAGGCGATGGCGACCTTCGCCGAGATCATCATGGGCGGTGGCGCGCCCGCGCCGATGCCCGTCACCCCCCCGGCGCCGCCACGCCCAGCCCAGCGTCGGGTGCGCGCTCGCAAAGCATCAGAACCCGCCGACGATGGCGGCGCCGTGGTCGACGCGGCCTCGTGAGGCATGACACTGGCTCACAAGCTGAAGGCATCAGGTAACAGGTCACCAAGCGGGCGGATGCCGTGCGCGGTGTCCACCAGGCAGCTCGGTCCGCCAAGCTCGTGGAGCACCTGGCGGCAACGTCCGCACGGCATCAGCAAGTCACCGCCGCCGGAGCGACAGGCCACCGCCACGAACCGGCCGCCACCTGACAGTCGCAGCTGCCCGGCCATCGTGCACTCCGCGCACAGGGACAACCCGTAGGAGGCGTTCTCCACGTTGCAGCCGGCCACCATGCGGCCGTCGTCGCACAGCGCGGCCGCTCCCACCTGCAACCGCGAGTAGGGGCAGTACCCCAGCGCCGCAGCCTGCACCGCAGCGCGCCGCAGCACGTCCCAGTCGATGTTCCGGTTGACGTCCCGGTCGTTGTCCCGGCTGATATCACTGTTCACCCTGTGAGCATCCCCCTGCCGGATCCGTATCCGCCGCCCAGCTAACCTTCAACCGGTGCAGATGGTCCGGTTCCGAGTGCTCCTGGTGCTGATCGCCGCCCTCGGTGCGATGTCCCTGCTGGGCGCGGCACCCGCCGCCGCGCAGGCCGGGTGCTCGCAGCAACTGGCCCCACCACCACCGGTCGACTCCTCAGAGGCCCCGATTCCGGGCACTGCACCTCTCCCGCCGCTACCGGTTCCTGACCGTCCGGTGGGTGGGCCACGGATGGGCGAGTGTGGGCTGGTGCTGCCGGATGGTGCGCCCGACCCCCCGGCGGGGATCAACTCGATGTCCTGGTTGATCGCCGATGCCGGCTCCGGTGATGTGCTCGCCGCCAGGGACCCCCACGCGCGCAACCGTCCGGCCTCGACGCTCAAACTGTTCACCGCCCTGCTGGCTGCCGACCAGTTGCCCACCAGCCGGGTCGTAGTGGGCACCCAGGAAGACGCCGACCAGGACGGCAGCCGCGTCGGCATCGGCCCGGGCGGCCGCTACACCGTCCGTGAGCTGCTCACCGGCTTGTTCCTGGTCTCCGGCAATGACGCCGCCCACGCCCTGGCTGGCCAGATGGGTGGGGTCACCGCGACCGTCGACCAGATGAATGAGTTGGCCGCCCGGCTGGGCGCCCTGGATACCCGCGCCGCCACCCCGTCCGGACTCGACGGCCCGGGCATGAGCGCGTCAGCCTACGACCTGGCGATGGCATTCCGTCAGGTGCTCAGCCGCCCACTGCTGGTTGCGCTGATGGGGACCAAGCAGGCGGAGTTCCCCGGCTATGGCAAGAAGCCCGGGTTCGTGGTCAGCAACGACAACAAGCTGCTCAGCACCTACCCCGGCGCGCTGGGCGGTAAGACCGGCTTCACCGACGACGCCCGGCACACCCAACTCGATGCCGCTGAGCGCGGCGGGCGGCGCTTGATCGTGGTGCTGATGCGGGGGGAGCAGCGGCCGGTGTCGATGTCGGAGCAGGCTGCCCGACTGCTGAACTACGGTTTCGCGCTGCCCCCCGGCCGGCCGGTGGGGCGGTTGGTGGACGGGGCTCAACCGGCCGAGGCGACCGCCCCCGACCGGACTCCCGGCGCCCTCCCCGCTCCGCCGGAAGCAGGTGTCAACGCCGCGTCCCGGAACTCGACTGCCGGATTCAACCAAGGCGGCACGCTGCTCCCGATAGCGCTGTGGGGCGGTCTGGCGATCGTCGTGCTCGCCGGGCTCGGTGCGCTGGTCTCCCGCCAACGCCCCCACTAGGCGAAGGTTCCTTCTCCGCTGCCGGCTTCAGCGCGAAGCAGACTGGGTGCTGCGGCGCCGTCGAGATAGGCGCGGGCCTGGAGGGTGAACAGCTCGGCGTACCCGCCGCAGCGGGCCATCAGTTCCTGGTGGGTGCCCTGCTCGGTGATGCGGCCGTCGTCTAAGACGATGATCTGGTCGGCGTGGCGGACATTGGCCAGCCGGTGGGTGATCAGCACCGTCGTCCGGGTCGGTCCGGGGTTGTCGCCGTTGCCTGGCAGGGCACTCTCGCGGCTGAGCGACTGGAGGGACTGGAGGGACTGGAACACGGCGTGCTCGGCCCGGGCGTCCATCGCGGCGGTGGGCTCGTCGGCGACCAGCAGGGGGGCGTCCCGGTACAGACCGCGAGCCACGCTGATCCGTTGCCACTGCCCACCGGACAGGTCGTAGCCGTTCTGGAACTCCCGGGACAGCACACTGTCCCAGCCGTCGTGGAGGTCAGCGACGACAGCGTCGGCACCCGAGGCGGCCGCAGCGGCGGCGAGCACGCTGCCGTCCGGGTCAGGGCGTTCCAACCGGCCGATGCGGACGTTGTTCTCGGCGGTCATCGGCCATTCGATGGGGTCCTGCAGCACGACGGCGACCCGGGAATGCAGCTCACGCTGGTCGACCTGGGCGATGTCGACTCCGTCCCAGGTCACCCGTCCTTCGCTGGGTAGGTACAGGCCGGTGATCACCTTGGCGAGGGTGGACTTGCCCGAGCCGTTCGCCCCGGTGTAGAGAAGCACCCCGAGCACGCCGTAGGCCAACGCCGTACCGATACCGGACAGGCCCCGGCCAACCAACCGGATCACGGTCTTGCGGTGCTCGACCTTGACTGTCTCCGCGGTGAGCTGGGATCCGATCCGATGGTGCTCGCCTAGCAGCGTCGCCTGGGTGGTGAAGGCACGGACCTCGGCCGCCTCGCGCCGACCGGTGATCATATTGCCGGTGATCCCCAGCCGGCGCATGCGCGACACCATCCGAACGAACGACTCGTAGCCCAGCTTCGCCGTCCACATGCTCGCCCACCCGCTGGGTACCGCTGCCAGCAGCACCACCGGCGCCAGCACGGGGTTGAGCAGGCCGGCGGTGACGATCGCCGCCGCGAGCGAGATCGCCGAGCTGAGCAGGCTGCCGGTATCGGTCACGCCGCGGCTCACGCTGCTCATGCCTCGCGACGACGTCCGGCGCACCAGCTCCATGAAATCCGCGTCGTCGAAGGCGATCAGCTCCGCGTCGATCATCGCCGCGTGCAACTCGTCCTGGGCACCCAGCTCCACCTGAGGGGCCAACACCGCTTGCACGGCCCCCACCGCCGCGGCCAGCAGCCCACGTGCCGCGTAGGAGCCCATCACCAACAGCAGCGCCGGTATCGCCGCCACCACCCGCTGCGGGGTCGGGCCCTGCTCCAGTAGCTGGGCCAACACGTTCGCGGTGGCCAGCAAGCCGAACGCGGTCGCACACCCCGAGGCCAACTCCACAGCGAGAGCCAGCAACGTCAATCGCGGCGAGGTCCGCCACGCCAGCCCGACCAGCACCCGCAGCGCGGCAGGCGCCGCACGCAACGACCCGGATCGGCTGAGGCTGCGCTAGCGGTACGCCGGAATCTCATCGTGGCCTCCCAGCGACCAAGCATGCCGGTGGCGCTAGCGTGCCGTCTCGTGAGTAACAGCACCGGGGTCCGGTCAGCGATCGTGGTCACCGGGACGGAGCTGCTCAGCGGGCTGATCACCGACCGTAATGGCCCGTGGTTGGCGCAGCGGCTGGGCGAGTTGGGCGTCGAGGTCGCGCACCTGCTCTGCGTCGGGGATCGGCCAGCAGACCTGGCCGCAGCCCTGCGATTCCTCGCCGATCAGAGCGTCGAGCTGATCGTCACCAGTGGTGGGCTGGGCCCGACCGCTGACGACGTGACCGCCGAGGTGGTCGCCGGGTTCGCCGGGGTGAAGTTGGAGCTCGACGAGGCGATGGAACAGCGGATCGCCGCGATCCTCGCCCGCTTCCGCCGCCTGTCAGGCTTCGATCCGGCAGGGCTGCTGGCGGCGAACCGCAAGCAGGCGATGGTGCCTCGCGGCGCCGAGGCCCTTGACCCTGTGGGGACGGCCCCCGGGCTGGTGGTGCCGATCGACGGCGGCCCCACGGTGATCGTGCTACCGGGGCCTCCCCGAGAGCTCCAGGAAATGTGGCCGGCGGCCCTGGCCACCCCAGCTATCAAGTCCGTGTTGGCGCGGACCAAGCCGTTCCAATCCGCGCAGCTGCGGCTGTTCGGGCTGCCCGAGTCGCAGATCGCGGTGACCCTGCGCGAGGTGGGCCAGACGCTGGACCTGACGCCACTGGAGATCACCACCTGTCTGCGGCGCGCTGAGCTGGTGATCGACATTCGGCATCGGCCCGGTGCCGAGGCGACCCGCGATGCGCTGGTGGAGCAGATCCGCGCCAGGCACGCCCGGTATGTGTTCTCGACCGACGGCACATCGGTCGACCAGCAGATCGCCGACCGGTTGCGGGGACGGCGGATCGGGCTCGCTGAATCCTGCACCGGCGGGCTGCTCGCCGCCCGGCTGACGGAGCTGCCCGGTTCGTCGGACTATGTCGCCGGAGGTGTGGTGGCCTACTCCAATGCCGCCAAGACCGAGCTGCTGGGCGTGGCGCCGGAGCTGATCGAGCAGCACGGCGCGGTGTCACCGGAGGTGGCCCGGGCCTTGGCCGACGGGGCCCGGGACCGTTTCGGCGCCGACGTCGGCGTCGGCATTACCGGGGTGGCCGGGCCTGATGGGGGCACCGACGCCAAGCCGGTCGGCTACGTGTGCGTGTGCGTGACCACCAGCGACGGCGCGGCCCTGGCCAGTGACCCGGTGCTGCCCGGCGACCGCGCCACGATCCGCGATCGATCAGTGACCCTCGCGATGCACCTGGTCCGCCGGGTACTGGTTGGGCAGGACCCGGCCTGATCGTTTACCGGTCCAGCGCGTGCCGGTCTGACTTGCTCTTCACCGCGGCGTAGGCGGCTGACCCGACGAACACCGCCGCACCGATGACCAGCGCCCAGATCAGGAACTTGAACACAACGCCCAGCACCATGAACCCGATCCAGATCAGCGCGATGATCCCGAGCACCTTGAGCAGGGTCTGCATGGTTGTCTCCTAGCACTTAATGGCGGGCCCAGTTGGGGAGGGCACTGGGGGACTCGCCACTCCAGTAAACGCCCATCCCGGGCACGCGCGCATCGGGGTAAAACCCCGGTCTGCCAGATCAGGGTTTATTTGCCAGGTCAGGGCTTGATGGCCGGGTCAGGGTTTGATGGCCAGGAACAGGAACGTTGCGAGCAGGACGAGGTGAACGCCGCCCTGCAGCCGCGTGGCCCGGCCCGGGACCACGGTCAGGACACTGACCACGACCGTCAGGGCGAGCAGTACCAACTGGGTGGAACCGAGACCGAGCAGCAGCGGCCCGTCGATCCAGACCGAGGCGAACCCGATCGCGGGGATGGTCAGCCCGATGCTCGCCATCGCTGATCCATAAGCGAGATTGAGGCTGATCTGGATCCGCTGCAGAAGGGCGGCCCGCGCGGCAGCAAGCGTCTCCGGTAGCAGGACCAGCAAAGCGATCACGACACCGACGAAGGAGGGCGGGAATCCGGCGGCAAGGACTGAGGCCTCGATCGCCGGGGATTCCACCTTCGCGAGCCCGACGACAGCGACGAGGGCCACGATGAGCAGGCCAAGACTCGTCGCAGTTGTCCGCGCGGTCGGCACAGGGGCATGCACCTCGGCCTCGGCGGCCACACCGCCGTCGGAGGTGACCGGAAGGAAGAAGTCGCGGTGGCGCACAGTTTGGGTCAAGACGAACATCGCGTACAGCGCCAGTGAGGCCAGCGCGGCGAAGATCAGCTGCCCGGAGGAGAACTGCGGTCCAGGCTCGCTGGTGGTGAAGGTCGGCAGCACCAGACTCAGCGTGGCCAGCGTCGCGACCGTCGCCAGTGCCGCGCCCGTGCCCTCGGCATTGAACAGCGTCACCCGGTAGCGCAGCGCACCGAGCAGCAACGAGATACCTACGATGCCATTGGTCGTGATCATGACGGCGGCGAACACGGTGTCCCGAGCCAACGAGGACGTTCCCGGCCCACCGGCGAGTACCAGGGTGATGATCAACGCGACCTCGATCACCGTGACCGCGACCGCCAGGACCAGCGACCCAAACGGCTCACCAACCCGGGACGCGACGACCTCGGCGTGGTGCACCGCCACCAACACTGTAGCGGCGAGCACCGCGGCCACGGCAACCACCAGCACCAGACCAAGATCGCGTCCCGAGGTGAGGGCCAGCGTCACTATCGCGACTATGGGCACGACAACTGTCCAGGACAGCCACGGTGAACGGAACGCCACTAGCGTCGGGCGTCCGGACGCGACCCGACCACTACTTCGGGGACGCTCGCCCCCGAATCGATCTCCGTAGGCGGCGGGTCCACGTGCGGTTGGTTCTGTGCGACCACGGCAGCCCACGCGGTGAGGAAAAGCACAAACCGGGAGACGAAGTAGGCGAACACCATCAGACCGATCACCGGGCCGAATAGCCGTCCGGTGGGGCTGTTGGTGACGCTATCCAGGTAAATGGCGAACGCCTGCTTCAGCAGCTCAAAGCCAACCGCCCCGAACCACGCGGCGTGGGTCGCGCTGCGCAACGGGACCGGCTGCCGCGGTAGCCGCGCGATCACCCAGAGAAATACCAGCCACATGCCGGCTACCGATGCCGCCACCGCGAGCACGACGAGCACCAGCCGGGCACCGGGGTTCTGCCCTAGTCCCAGCGCTTTCAGCACGACGCTGGCGAATGCGGTGCCGATACCGGTCAGCGCGAAGGACGCCATCAAGGCCAGTCCTAGACCGACCAACGCCAGCAGATCGAAGACCTTCGTGCGCAGGAAGCCTGCCGATTCTGGCGGCTGCTCGTCGTGCCCCTGGGTTGTTTGGCCCTGGGTTGCTTGCCATTGGGCGGTGAGTGCATCGCGGAGGTTGCCCATCCAACCCAGCCCGGAGTAAAGCGCGCCGAGCAGACCCACGATCCCCACGCTGCCGCGGGATCTGATCGCCCCGGCGATGACCGGATCGAGGGTCTTGTCCAATCCGGGCGGCGCGGCCGAGTGGATCTGATTCAGTAACTGCTGCAGCAGCTCCGGGTTACCTGCCAGCACGAAACCTGCGACCGCGAATGCAATCATCAACAGCGGCACCAGCGAGAGCACACTGAAAAATGTGATTGCCGCGGCGTAATGGTCGCCGTGGTTGGCGGTGTAGGACTGCCCGGCGCGCACCAGATGGTCCAGCCACGAGTAACGCGCCCGGACTCGCGCAAACAGGGACGGCTTGGCGTCCGTCTGCTGTGGACTGGTTCCCCGCATGCGCTCCTACGGTAGTCAAGCAATGCTCAATCAGCGCGCTGGCGGCAGGAAACCCACCCGGTTGTACACCGCGTGTAGCGTCTGGCCGGCGACGTCGCGGGCTCGCTCGGCGCCCCGAGCAAGCAGCTTGTCCAGTTCGGCCGGATCGTCGGTGTAACCGGCCACCGCCTGGCGCAACGGGGTGACGAAGTCGGCGAGCGCCTGGCCGACGTCGGACTTCAGCGCCCCGTACCCCTTGCCGTCATAGGCCGCCACGAGGTCATCGATGCCGCGCCCGGACAGCGCCGAGTAGATCACCAGCAGGTTCGAGATCCCGGGCTTGGTCGCTGGGTCGTAGTGGATCTCCCGTCCGGTGTCGGTGACCGCTGAGCGGATCTTCTTGACAGACACCTTCGGGTCGTCGAGCAGGTCGACCACGCCAGCCGGCGAGGACGCGGACTTGCTCATCTTCGCGGTCGGTTCGGCCAGGTCGTAGATCTTCTCGGTGCCCTTGACGATGTGCGGTGCCGGCACGGTGAACGTCTGGCCGTAACGGGCGTTGAACCGCGTCGCGAGGTCGCGGGTGAGCTCGATGTGCTGGCGTTGATCCTCGCCCACCGGCACCTGGTCTGCCTGGTAGAGCAGGATGTCCGCGGCCTGCAGGATCGGGTAGGTGAACAGCGCGACCCCCACCCGGTCGCCGCCCTGCTTGGCGGATTTGTCCTTGAACTGCGTCATCCGGGAGGCTTCGCCGAAGCCGGTCAGGCATTCCAGCACCCAGCACAGCTGGGTGTGTTCGGGCACGTGACTCTGCACGAACACCGTGGAGCGATCCGGATCGACGCCCAGGGCGAGCATTTGCGCCGCGGCCAGCCTGGTCCGGCGGCGCAGCTTTTCGGGGTCCTGCTCGACGGTGATCGCGTGCAGGTCGGCCACGAAGTAGAACGTCTCGTAGCTGGCCTGTAGGTCGATCCACTGCCGGATGGCGCCAAGGTAGTTGCCGAGGTGAAAAGAGTCCGCGGTGGACTGGATACCGGAGAGCACTCTGGGGCGTCCGCCGGTGACAGGATCGGGGGCGGGACCGGTGACAGGAGACGGCATACCGCGATTGTTGCAGTCGGGTCAACCGCAGTCACTGTCCGGCGTCGGATCGAGGAATTCCTGCGCGGCCCAACGGTCCGTCCCGAGCTGCCGGAAGCCATTAACGGTAGTGCGGTCGGCGGAGACCACCGAGCCCTTGTCGAGATGGTCCACCACGGGAGCATTGCCGTCGGGGATCGATCGCACATCGAGAGAGTCCGCAGTGACCGTCACGGTGCACGGAGCAGCGCTGCTGCCGCTGAAGAGGCCACCACCAGGGCTGATGAGGCCACTACCAAGCCTGTTCTTGTTGTGGTCGGAGATCAGCAGGAGGATGCCCACCAGCACGGCTCCCACGATGAACCACCGCTGCCTGTTCAACCCACCTACCTACTTCCGCTTGCTACGCTGCGACCTTTCAACCG
>QHBZ01000284.1:22803-46038 GCA_003244055.1 Pseudonocardiales bacterium
CGACCTTTCAACCGGCTACGCTGGGACGTTCTCATCCATGGCGTGCCGCAGTCCCTGGTCGAGCTCGTCGAGGAAGCCCCCGGTGGTCAGGAACGGGGTATCGGGACCGACCAGCAGCGCTAGGTCCTTGGTCATCTTGCCGCTCTCGACGGTGTCGATGCAGACCCGCTCCAGAGTCTGCGCGAACCGGGTGACCTCCGCGGTCGCGTCCAGCTTGCCGCGGTGGCGCAGGCCACCGGTCCACGCGAAGATCGACGCGATCGGGTTGGTCGAGGTGGGACGGCCCTGCTGATGCTGCCGGAAATGCCGGGTGACGGTGCCGTGCGCGGCCTCTGCCTCCACGGTCCGGCCGTCGGGGGTCATCAGCACGCTGGTCATCAGGCCCAGTGAACCGTAGCCCTGCGCGATCGTGTCGGACTGCACATCGCCGTCATAGTTCTTGCAGGCCCAGACATAGCCGCCGGGCCACTTCAGCGCGCAGGCCACCATGTCGTCGATCAATCGGTGCTCATAGGTAAGGCCATGCTCCTCGAAGTCGGCTTTGAACTCCGATTCGTAGATCTCAGCGAACACGTCTTTGAACATTCCGTCGTAGGCCTTGAGGATCGTGTTCTTGGTCGATAGATAGACCGGGTACTCGCGGGCCAGGCCATAGCGCAGCGACGCCCGGGCGAAGTCCTCGATTGATCTGCGATAGTTGAACATCCCGAGCGCGACACCGCCACCCTCACCGAACCTGGCGACCTCGATCTCCAGCGGAGCCCGGCCGTCGTCCGGGGTGTAGGTGATCGTCACCGTGCCCGGCCCGGGGACGGTGAAGTCGCTGGCCTGGTAGTGGTCCCCGAACGCGTGACGGCCGATGATGATCGGCTTGGTCCAGCTCGGCACGAGGCGGGGAATGTTGGAGCAGATGATCGGCTCGCGGAAGATCACACCACCGAGAATGTTACGGACCGTGCCGTTCGGTGAGCGCCACATCTTCTTCAGGCCGAATTCTTCGACCCGCGCTTCGTCGGGAGTGATGGTGGCGCATTTGATCCCCACCCCGTGCCTGGCGATCGCGTGCGCGGCGTCGACCGTGACCTGATCATCAGTGGCGTCGCGGTGCTGGATGCTCAGGTCGTAATAGTCGAGGTTGATGTCGAGATAGGGCAGGATCAGCTTGTCCTTGATGAACTGCCAGATGATCCGGGTCATCTCGTCACCATCGAGCTCGACGACGGTCCCCACTACCTTGATCATGTGTCCTCCGTCGGAGTACCTGTGAGTGGCGATGCGAGCTATGACTCGCCCCGTATTGCCACTCACAATGGTGTTCGTTGTGAGTGGCAATACGAGTCATAGCTCGCATCGCCACTCACAGGGCGCGCAGCGCCATCATAGGTTGTGCACATCGGCCTGTTTAGCCGCAACAGCCTGCGCGGCCTGCCGCAGCTGCGCTAGCTCAGTGTCCGTCAGCGGGGTCTCCACGATCCGGCGTATCCCACTCCGGTCCAGTTCCGCAGTCATCCCCAGGTAGACACCGGAGATCCCGTACTCGCCATCCACCCAGGCGCAGACCGGCAGTACGGCACCGGAGTCCTCATGCACCGCGCGCACCATGCGGGCCGCCGCTGCCGACGGTGCGTAGTACGCCGACCCGGTCTTGAGCAGGGCGATGACCTCTGCCCCACCATTTCGGGTTCGGGTGATCAGTTCCGCGATCCGCTCGGCGGGCAACATGTCGGTCAGCGGCGTGCCGTCCACCGTGCAGGCGCTGGGCACCGGGACCATGGTGTCGCCGTGCGAGCCCAATGTCAGGGTGCGCACTGAGGACACCGGGACGGCGAGTTCCTCGGCGACGAAGTTGGTGAACCGCGCGGTGTCGAGCATCCCGGCCTGGCCCATCACCCGGTGTCGAGGGAACCCAGTGGCCAGCGCCACCAGCGCGGTCATTTCATCCAGCGGGTTGGACACCACGATGACGACCGCATCGGGGGCGTGCTTCGCGACATTCTCCGCAACCTGTCTGACGATGCGGGCGTTGACCTCGATCAGGTCCATCCGGCTCATCCCCGGCTTGCGAGCCACCCCAGCGGTGATCACGACGACTTCGCTGCCGGCGATCGCCGCGTAGCCCGAACCATCCTGGCTGGTGGTCTGGCCCACGATCTTGGTCTCGAAACCCTCCACCGGCCGGGCCTGGTTCATGTCCAGCGCCAGGCCCTCTGGCCGGCCGTCGATGATGTCGGTGAGCACGACCGTGTCGAACAGGTCGTACTCGGCCAGCCGCTGCGCAGTGGTCGAGCCGTAGAAGCCGGCGCCGATGACGGCGACCGTGCCGGAACGTGCCATCGATCCTCCCCGTGATCAATTCTGCAGAGCTCACCCTACGGTCAGCGGTCCCCCGGTGATCGTCAGCGCCACGGCGAGCATCAACAACCCGAAGACGCCGTAGGTGAGCACGTCCACGGCGCGGCGGCGGATCCCCAGCAACCCGGTCCACTCGGGCGGAAGCACCGCCCGCAATCCCGCCGCCAGCAGCAGCGCGGCGGCGATGATCACCGTACCTTCCCGCCAGTGGTATTGCGTGATGCGCACCATGGCCGCTACCACCACGGCCCAGACCAGACCGAACGCGAGCTGCGGCCGCAGGCTCGTCCGAGCCGTCATGACGGGCCGGCCCGTTCGGCGGCCTCCACGACGTTGGCCAACAACATCGCCCTGGTCATCGGTCCCACTCCGCCCGGAACCGGCGCCAGGTATCCGGCGACCTCGGCCACCGCTGGGTCGACGTCTCCGGCCAGCCCCGCGTCGGTGCGGGTTATCCCGACGTCGATCACCGCGGCGCCCGGCTTCACCAGGTCAGCGGTGATCAGCCCAGGTCGCCCGGCCGCGGCCACCACGATGTCGGCGCGGGACACCTCGGCCGCGAGGTCACGGGTACCGGTGTGGCACAACGTGACCGTGGCATTCTCGCTGCGCCGGGTCAACAGCAATCCCAGCGGGCGACCGACGGTGATGCCGCGGCCCACAATGGTCACTCGCGAGCCGGCCAGGGGTACGTCGTAGCGACGCAGCAACTCCACGATGCCACGCGGGGTGCAGGGCAGCGGTCCCGACTCACCGAGTACCAGCCGACCCAGATTCACCGGGTGCAGGCCGTCGGCATCCTTACTCGGGTCGATCCGCTCCAGTACGGCACCGGTGTCCAGCCCGGCGGGCAGTGGCAGCTGCACCAGGTAACCGGTGCAGCATGGGTCCGCATTCAGCTCGTCGATCACCGCGAACAGCTCGTCGAGGGTCGTGGTCGCGGGCAGATCGCGGCGGATCGAGGCGATGCCGACCTTCGCGCAGTCGTTGTGCTTTCCCCGCACGTAGACGTGTGAGCCGGGGTCGTCGCCGACGATCACGGTGCCCAGCCCCGGAGTCATTCCCTTGCCGCGCAGCGCTGCCACCCGGGTCCGCAGATCTGCGAAGAGCTCGTCCCGGGTTGCCTTGCCGTCCAGCACCACCGCGCGCACGAGGGGCATCCTCGCATCACCTTGTTACATCCCGAGATCCACCCGCAGCCCGTTCGCCACGGCGAAACGGATCGCGGTGTCCACGTCGATCCGGGCACCGGTCAGCCTCGCCTGCACCAGAGCGTCGGCGTCCAACCGTGCCCCGCGAAGGTCGGCGCCCTCCAGCCGGGCTCCCAGTAGCCGGGCTCCGGTGAGGTCGGCTCCGGACAGGTCGGCGCCCCGAAGGTCGGCCTGCACCAGATTCGCCTCGGTCAGCCGCAACCCGGCGAACATCACCTCCCGGAGATCGGCGTGGCCCAGCCCGGTGAGCCGTAGGTCGACCTCGCGCAGCGTCCACGGTCGCAGCCGGCAGTCGCTGATCGTGCTGCCCATCAGGGAGCAGCTCTCCAGTACCGAGTCGGCCAGCGTGGTGCGCTGGAAGGTGCAGCTGTGGAACGCCGTCGCACGGTGCTGCGAAGCGCCCAGGTCGGCGCGGGTGAAGTCGCAGTTGGTGAACCGGCAGCCGCGGGTGCGCAACCCACGCAGATCGGCCTCGATGAACCGGCAGCCGACGAAGTAGCGCCCCTCCCACTCCTGGTCGGCGAAGACCGCGTCGGTGAAGTCCAGCCCGGTGAAGTCCGGCCCGGTGAGCTCAGCCTCGACCACGTGATCATCAGCAGTCTCCGGCATACCCGCTACCTTCTCAGGTACCCCCGTCACAGTTCACCTTGGTTCGCTCCCCTCTCCCCAGGGTCGGCTTGCCCAGCATGATCGCTGTCTGTGTGTCGTAGACGACAAGTCGTGTCGCACAGGTCACAGATCGTGATCAACTCGTCGGCGGGGACGGGCGCTCACTGGAAATCGCGAGTCATTGGAAATCACGGGAGTTCGAGCGCACCCGCATGTCGAGCGCCGCGGCATGCTCGGCCAGCACGTTGATCACTCCTTCGGCGATCTGCAGCCGGCCGCGCAGCAGCAGCGCCGGGCAGGCCCGCACGATCGTGCGGTACCGCACCCAGAAACCCGGTGAGCAGATCACGTTCACCATGCCGGTCTCGTCCTCCAGATTCAGGAAGGTGACCCCACCGGCGGTGGCCGGGCGCTGCCGGTGGGTCACCGCGCCGGCGACCAGCACCCGCTGCCCGTCTTCTCGTTCCGGCAGCGCAGCGGCGGGCAGCACGCCTAGCCCGGCCAGCTCGGTCCGAAGGAACTGGGTGGGGAAGCTGTCCGGCGAGACCCCGGTGGCCCAGACGTCGGCCGCGGCGAGTTCCAGTGCGCTCATCCCCGGCAGTGGTGGCGCAACGGCTCCGACTGCTGTGCCGGGCAGCCGGTCCGGCCGCTGCGCGGCCACCGCTCCGGCGGACCACAGCGCCTCCCGGCGTTGCGGGGCAAGCTGGTCGAACGCGCCACCGGTGGCCAGCGCCTCGGCCTGGGCGGTGGTCAACCCCACCCGGTGCGCCACGTCGGCGATGCTGCGGTAGCGGCCGTGCGCTTGCCGCTGCTCGACCAGCCGGGTGGCCAGCGGCTGACCCACCGTGCGCACCATGGCCAGTCCCAGCCGTACCGCCTGCTCCGGCGCGCCCTCCGCGGCCGGTTCCAACCCGGCGTGCACCCCGCTGACGTTGACGTCCGGGCCGCGAATGGTGACACCGTGCCTGCGGGCGTCGGCGATCAGTGACTGCGGGGAGTAGAACCCCATCGGCTGGGCTCGCAGCAGAGCGGCACAGAACGCTGCCGGGTAGTAATGCTTGAACCAGGCGCTGTAGTAAACCAGCGACGCGAAGCTGATCGAGTGGCTTTCCGGGAAACCGAAGTTGGCGAAGGCCAGCAGCTTGGCGTAGATCTTCTCGGCGAGCTCACCGATGATCCCATGCCGGGCCATGCCGGTGAATAGCCGCCCGCGCAGGCGTTCCATCTGCTCGGTGGATCGTTTGGCGCCCATCGCGCGGCGCAGCGCGTCGGCCTCGGCGGGGGAGAAGTCGGCGACGTCGATGGCCATCTGCATCAGCTGCTCCTGAAACAGCGGCACCCCCAGCGTCTTGCGCAGCGCGTTCGCCAGCCGGGGATGGTCGTAGTCCCAGGCCTCCTGGCCGTTGCGGCGCCGGATGTAGGGGTGCACCGAGTCGCCCTGGATCGGACCGGGGCGGATCAGCGCCACCTCGACCACCAGGTCGTAGAACGTTCTCGGTTTCAGCCGCGGCAGGGTGGCCATCTGCGCGCGGGACTCCACCTGGAACACCCCGACCGAATCGGCTCTGGCCAGCATCGCGTAGACGGCCGGGTCGGTCGGCTGCAAATCTGAAAGCTGCACCCGGTGCCGGTAGTGGCGGGCCACCAGATCGACCGCGTAGTGCAGCGCGGAGAGCATCCCGAGCCCGAGCAGGTCGAACTTGACCAGACCGGCTGCCGCGCAGTCGTCTTTGTCCCACTGCACCACCGAGCGGTTCTCCCGCCGCGCCCACTCCACCGGGCAGACCTCGGCCACCGGCCGGGAGCAGATCACCATGCCACCGGAGTGGATGCCCAGGTGTCTCGGGAATCCCTCCAGCTCGGCGGCCAGCGCCAGCACCGGTTCGGGAATGTCAGTGAGACCTGCTTGCAGGGTCGAACCAGCAACGCTGTCGTCCGCGGCCGGCGTCGCCCCACCGGTGGACCCCAGCGGCCCCCAGCGGTCGATCCGCTTGCTCCAGGCGTCCTGGGTGCCGGTCGAGTAGCCCAGCGCCTTGGCCATGTCGCGCACCGCCGAGCGAGCCCGGTAGGTGATCACGTTGGCGACCTGGGCGGCGCAGTCCCGGCCGTATTTCTCGTAGACGTACTGGATGGCCTCTTCTCGACGGTCGGATTCGATGTCGAGGTCGATGTCAGGGTAGCCGTCCCGATCCGGGGCGAGGAATCGCTCGAAGAGCAGGT
Organism: Pseudonocardiales bacterium; assembly: GCA_003244055.1. Classification (GTDB taxonomy): domain Bacteria; phylum Actinomycetota; class Actinomycetes; order Mycobacteriales; family Pseudonocardiaceae. The sequence goes on from QHBZ01000284.1 coordinate 29,196, forward strand.
CCATCGCCACCGCGTCGACGCTCGTGATGCCCAACGCATAGCAGACCGCGGAATTAGCGGCCGATCCGCGACCCTGGCAGAAGATGTCGGCCCGGCGGCAGAACGCCACGATGTCGTGGACGATGAGGAAGTAGCCGGGGAAGTGCTTCTCCTCGATAACGGCCAGCTCGTGCTCAATCTGGTGGTAGGCCCCGGGGCGTTCGTCGTAGCTGCCGTAGCGGGTGGCCGCGCCGAGCCAGGTGAGTTCACGCAGCCAGCCGGCCTCGGTGTGCCTGGCTCCGGTGTGATTGGCAGGGACGACGAACGGGGGGAGATCCGGCGCTACCAGGTGCAGGTCGAAAGAGCACTCTCGACCCAGTGCGGCGGCCCGCGCGACCGCCCCGGGCCAGCGGGCGAACCGATCCGCCATCTCAGCACCGGAGCGCAGGTGCGCAGTTGCCGCAGCTGGCAGCCAGCCGTCCATCTCGTCCAGGCTGCGCCGGGCCCGGACCGCGGCCAGTGCGGTGGCCAGCCGGTGCCGGGACGGGGTGGCGTAGTGCGCGGCGGTGGTGGCGACGGTATCCAGCCCCTGAGCTTCGGCCAGCGCGACGAGTTCGTCGTTGCGCTCGGTGTCGTCCGGCAGCCCGTTGGCAGTGAGCTCAACGACGACGTGGTCCGCGCCGAACAACTCGGTCAGCCGGCGTAGCTGGGTGGCCGCTGCGGCTGGCCCTTCGCGCTCCAGCGCTGCCCGCACCGCGGCCTTGCGGCAACCGGTGAGCACCACCCAGTGCCCATCCGCGGCGGCTGCTACCGCGTCGAGGTCATAGACCGGTTTGCCCTTATCTTTCCCGGCGAGCTGGGCGTCGCTGATCACCCGGGACAGCCTGCGGTAACCCTCCGGATCACGGGCCAACACGAGCAGGTGCTCACCCTCGGGGTCAGCTACCCCGTTCTGTGGTGCAGTGAGGCTGAGGCTGAGCTCCGCCCCGAAGACGGTTTTGACGCCCAACTCGCGGGCCGCCTCGGCAAAGCGCACCACCCCGTACATCCCGTCATGGTCGGTGATCGCGATCGCGTCCAGCCCCAATCGAGCCGCCTCCTCGACCAGCTCCTCGGGGTGGCTGGCCCCGTCCAGGAAACTGAAGTTGGAGTGGCAGTGCAGCTCGGCGTAGGGAATACGCGGCCGGGTCTCCGCGGACTGGGTCTCCGCGGACTGGGCGGACTGGGCGGATGTTAGCCGCGGCGGTGGTTCGTAGCGGTCTCGGTGATGTGTCCACGCGGGGCTATCCCCGCCGTCGCCGGGATGCTCCTCGTCGCGATGATGTGACCCAGGCCGCGCTGATGGGAACCGTGCTGACGGGTGATCGACGCCGCGCCCGGACAGCGCCCGCTCCAGATCCGCCCACCGCACCGGCGGGTTGTTCCAGCTCATGATGAGCCGGACCTAAAAGGGCGGCGGATCGTCGCTGGGCGGTGGCCGGGGTGGTTCGGGTCGGTAGTCGTGGGGGTGGCTGGTGTAGGTGTGTCCGGTGGGGGTGGTCCAGGTGACTCGGTCGTCAGAGTGCTGCTCGACCCGCCAGCCCTCGATATGGGTTTTCAGTCGGTGGTGGTGTCGGCAGCTGGCGTGCAGGTTGTGTTCGCTGGTGGTCCCACCGTCGGGGTCGTCGGGGTGATAGGCGATGGTGTGGTCGAGGTCGGCGCTGGCCGCACGTTGCCCGCAGATCGGGTGTCGGCAGTACACATCACGGGCCCGGACGAACTCGGCGAGCCCGGCTGGCGGGGTGTAGGTGGCGCGCCCATGATCGAGCAGGGTGCCCGAGACCGGGTCGCACAGCAGCCGCCGCCAGGTGCCGTCGGCGGCGATCTGCCGGGCCAGCTCGGCGGGGATGGGCCCGTAGCCGACCAGCTCGCCGGGTTGGTCATCGAGCCCGAGCAGCATGGTGATCGGCACGATCACCGACACCAGCGGCTTACCCGGCCCTTGGTCCGCGGGGTTCTGACGTGCGTCGTCCTGGTCGGGGTGGACGTGGCCCTGGTCGCTGCGGCTGGGGTGATCACAATCCTCGGGGCAATCCTGGCCACGCGGGTCACCGGTGGCGGCGCAGCGCCGCCCGGTCAACAGCTCGATAAGCAGATCAGCGCGGCGGGCGTCCATCCCCCGTGGGTCCTCGCTACCCAACCCGCGAGCCAACTCGCACAACCGCTGATACGCCGCGGTGGCATCCGGCGCCGACAGCAACGCCCACAACGACGCCATCCCCTCCCCATCCGGGGACACCCCCACCCGCCGATCTTTACGACGCTGTTCATGCCGCGCCTGCGCACCCTGCGGGTCCAGCGCCAACACCGCCCGGGCCAGCCCGGCCCGCAGCCGCGCCACCGTCTGCTCCCCAGCCCGCGGCAACACCCGCTCCTCCAGGGCCCCCAACTGCTCACGCGGCAACAGATAACTGGTCTCGATGATCGCCCGCGCCTTCAACGAATCGATCACCCCGCCCTGCCACGCCGCCAACGTCGCCGGCAACTCCTCCACCACAGCCTGGGCCATCACCAACCGATTCAGCGCCGCAGTCCGCGACAACCGCAACGCCAACCCCACCTCATCCGGAGCGAACTCACTCGCCGCAGACGGCTGATCACACCCCACCGCCAACGGATGATCACCCGGGCGGCGCCGCGCGAACTGCGCCAACAACACCGCCTGACGCGCCCCCGCCCACGACGCCAGGTGATCGAAACCGATGATGCCCTCGATCAACTCCGCATCCGAAAGACCACCCGGATCAGCACAACCCTGATCCAACTCCAACGCCAACCACCCCGACGGAACACACCGCGACGCCGGCACCTGCCCGCCGTCCTCCAACGGCGGAACCTCATCCAGCCACGCCGGATCGAACCAGTCCTCATCAACTGAGGCACCCACAACGAGCGCCTCGTCGGCCACGACTGTATCGAACATGTGTTCGATACTATCAGACTTCACCAATTGTGATCCAGTCAAGCTCATGATCAAATGCAATCACCCGGTCAGGGTTGCGAGGCTGGCCACGGCGCAGTAGTCATCGCCACCAGATTGCATACTCACCGCCCAGGTTCGGCAGGCCAGCCTCGTGGAGTGCCGCGCTGGAGCGGCGGCCCGCTGGTTCGACGATGGTCCAGGGGTGTGGGACTGGGACGTTGCGGCGCGGTCAGGGCAGTGCACGACCGTGTCCGCACGCTGACGGTCGGCGACATCGTGTTCGGGATGCCGCGATTCCCAGCTCTGACGGCCTGGGGCCACCGACATCGCCGTGGGCGTCGGCTACTGCTCCCCCTGCTCGCCGCGAAGGAAGCGTTCGAGCTCGGCGGCGAGCTCGTCACCTGAGGGAAGATCCGAGAAGTCCGCCAGGGGGGTCAGTTCGCCGTCGACCGCGGCCTCAAGGCGACGTACCAGCGCCGGATATTCCGCACTGTTGGCAATGATTTCGTCGATCTGGGCCAACATGCTGTCAGCCGCGACATGCAACTCCCCAGCGTCGAGCTCGAGCCCGGCCACCGCTGCCAGCGCATCGACCAGTGCGGCGGAGGCCGCCGGATATGGGATGGCTGCCAAATAGTGGGGCACTCGCGCCCACACTCCAATGGCGGGGACGCCCGCGATCGCGAAGCCCTCTTGCAGAGCCGTCTGGATCCCGGCCGGCATCTCAGCGCTGCCAGGCACCACGCCCACTTGCGCCGCCAGCTCAGCCGTGGTGGCGATCGCCATCAGGCTGACCGGACGGGTATGCGGGACAGGAGCGGCGTACGCGCCGAGACCGACGACCAGCCGCACTCCCAGCTCTGCAGCCAGACCCACGACGGCCCGTACGAAGGCATGCCACGCCATGTCCGGCTCGGGTCCTGCCAAGACGAGAACGCCCCTGCCTGCGGCATCTTGACCGGCCCGCAGCTGGATCTCAGGCCAGCTCAGATGATCGACGACGCCGTCGGAGATTCGAACGATGGGACGACGGGACCGGAAATCGATGAGCTCGTCCGCGCTGAAAGTGGCCAGCACTTCGGTCGGAATCGTCTCGAGAACATGGGCGATGGCCGCTTGGGCTCCGAGGCCGGCGTCGGTCCAGCTCTCCGTCGCCAGCAGCAGGACCGGCGAGTCCAGCGGGCGGTGAGAGTGCAATTCGTAGAGGGACGACATCAGTCCAAGCCTATGCGCACCGACCGGCTAGAGCTGCGACGCAACGCCGTGCAACACCGTCAACGCCGTGCAACGTCCATGGCTCGGGCCACCGCAGTAGTCGCCACCGGGCCGCGCTAACGGTTCGAGCTGCACTTCTTCGGCGCGGCAGCACTGTGCGGCCCGCTATCACGCTGCACCGGCTTCAACTCCCGTTGATCACGCTTTTCAGCGGGTGCCGGGCTGGTCGGTTGAGGCCCTGTCAGAAGCTGGACGCGCACGGTGAGCAGGTCGGTGCCGAGCACCCGGACGTTCATCGCATTGAACGCCCGCAGCGGGTGCCAGCGGATGAGGCGGCGCTGGCGGGCGAGTGCGTCGTCGTCGGGCAGGATCTCGGCGATACCCGGGACCCACCGGAACCGCCAACCCATGCGCAGCCGCACCCGGGGGTCGCGCTGGATGTTGCGAACGTACCCCGCCTGGGCGCCGTGCTCGGCGATGATCCAGAAGGTGTCGCCGGTCCGGCCGTTGCCTACCGGTGTGCGGCGCGGCTGGCCGGACACCCGACCGCGGGTTTCCAGTATCGCGAGTCCCAGCGGGTTGATGCCGATGCTCAACAGCAGCCGGATCAGCGGATTGATCGTCCACCGTTGGAGCGTGCGCACGATCAACGCCTTGACTCGACGACTCCGCGCGGTGAGCACGGCGTACAGCCCCCAGGCCACAGTGACGGCCACAGCAGTACCGACGACCAGGCCGCGTGGCAATGTCATACGAGTGCATTGTCCCATACGACTGTATGATGCTGGGCATGGAGCCGCTGTCAAGTCCCAGGCCGCGCGAAACCGTCCTCACCAATGCGTTGCTAAGCATCGTGGCCGAGCGCGGACTTGACCAGGTGAGCGTCCGTGAGGTCGCCCTGGCTGCAGATGTCTCGATCGGGACCGTGCAGCACTACTTCCCCACCAAGGACGACATGCTTGCGGCAGCGTTCAACGAGGTCGTACGGCGGATCCGCAGCCGGATGACCTCGGTGTGCCTGGGCCCTGATCCGCGCCGCAACATCTCGGCTGTGCTCACCGAGCTGCTACCGGTGGACGGCAGGCGTGCAGCCGAGGCACGCATCCAGGTGGCCTTCGCCGCCCGGGCGGCGACATCGCCAGCCCTTGCCGAGATCCAGCGCAGCGTCCTGGCCGAGATCCATGAGGCACTCACTGAGGCGTTCGCGCTCACCGCGGCGGAGGCCGCGACGGCCGAGAACTGCCGATCGGCCGCACGGGTCGCCGTAGCGGCCGTCGACGGCCTTGCGCTGCACGCCGTGAGCTCGGGCGATTGGATGTCCGCGCGAGAATTGGTTGCGGCGCTCGAACTCATGTTGGATGCGCTCGTGCCCGGCCTAGCCGCCACGCGTCCACCCCATTACTCGTAGATCCCCTCGACCCGCCAGCGGCCCGTCTCGCAGGCCAGCAGTACCGCGAGCGACCCAGCGGGGTCGGCGTCCAGCACCGCTTGCAATCGCGCGCAGCGCCGCCCCCCGCGGGGCTCCCACCAGCGCTCCTCGACCGGCCAGGGCCCAGCCCAGGCCAGCACGCGGCGCGCCGGGCTCCCGTCTACCGTGATCCGGTACGGCACGCTGGTGAGCCTCCCGCGTCCGCTGACCCCGACGACGCGTCCGGCAGCGTCAAACACCTCGGCGGGCAGCGGGTGGGTGGGCACCCGAGACGGGGACGGTGAAGGCAGCCGGCCCGGCCAGGGAGGATCCACATCGCGCGCCGGAGTCGGGTCTTCGCCCCAGGGCACCAGCCGTACCCGATCGTGGGGATTCCGGCCGCCGCCGAGCACTCCGATGAGGACTGCTTCGGGTCCGAGCATGCCCTGCACCCGGACCAGTGCCCGGCCGGCCCGCTCATCGTCTTCCCCCGACTCCCCCCATAGTCCGCGCTGAAGGGCCTGCCCGCCGATCACCTCTTCGGGGATCAGCTGCAGCAGCGTGATACCCGCGCCGTGGTGTGATCCGCGGGAAGTCAGCCAGCCGTCCAACTGCCAGCGCACCCGATCGCCGATCCCGGATGCGGTCAGCGACTCGGCGCAGCGCCATACCCGGTGCAGCTCCTCCCCGGCCTCGGTGCGAGCACTGATCCCGAGCCGGATGCAGGCCAGACCGCGGGCGACCAGTGCGTCGTGCAACTGCTCCGCGGGTTCCCGGGAGGCGAATGCTGCCGCATCCACCCGGTCCAGCGGCGGGTCGAACCGGCGAGTGACGGTGAGGTCGACCGGCGGATGACGTCGGGCCAACGGACGCTCGTCGAGCCCCTGGGCAAGCCGGTGCGCGCACACCCCGGCGAGGCCGAACCGGGAGGCGACATCATCGACGGGCAGGGCGGCGAACGAGCCGAGGGTACGCAACCCCAGCCGGTGCAGCAGGTCCACCAGCGCGGCTCGATCAGCTGTATTCCGATCAGCAGGCTGGTGCAGCTCGGCGATACTCAGGGCGGCGAGAAAACCGGCCGAACCACCCGGTGGCACCAGGAGACCGCGATGCGCGGCCAAGGTCGCAGCGAACAAGCCGTCGGCGATGCCGATCTGGCATTCCAGCCCGGCCTGCGCGGCGACCACGTCGACGATCCGCTCGGCCGCTGCGGGTTCGCTACCGAAGTACCGGGTCGGGCCGCGAGCCGGTACAGCGACCAACCCCGGACGCACCAGCTCCACCCCGGGCGCCAGGGCCTCGACCGCGGCGACCACCGGCTCGAACATCCGGGCGTCCCGGTCCGGATCGTCGGCGAGCACGGCCAGCTCCGGGCAGCGCCCCTGTGCCTCACGGCGGCGTTGCCCGCGGCGCACTCCCTGCGCTCGGGCGACCGCCGAGCAGGCCACTACCCGGTTGGCGGCTACCACCACCGCCGGTGTCTGCCCAGCCAAGCCCTCAGCGACCGACCCCGCCACCACCGGCCAGTCCGGGCACCAGACCACCACCACACGGGGAGGCGTCATCAACACACCGCCCTGATTCCCGCCACCGGTCTGATCGACGGGGTCAGGTCCCCGGGATCCTCCGTTACCTGGCCGCCCGGACCGGGCAGCAGTAAGCGGACGGCGCGAGGCCGAGCCGCCGCACCGCGACCCACCGCGCGCACCACGACCTCGCGGCTGCGTAGCCGTCCGTGCCCGGCCTCGGCACCATGCCAGGCCTCGGCACGGCAGTCCAGCTCGACGTCCGCGCCCGGCCATCGACCGAGCGGAAGCAGTACCGATCCGCGCTGCCGCGCCCTGGCGGCCAGGGATCGCCGCGCCCCGGGGGATATCCGATCAGTGCCCGCCAACGCCACCAGCGCCACCCCGTCGAGCAGGGCAGCGGCCACTGGAGCCGGATCCGGCCCAGGTTGAGGAATCAGCGCTAGCCGCTGCACCACGACCCCAGCCTCGGCTGCGGCCACCACCCCTAGATCTCCGACGCCGATCAGCGCGGCCCAGGCCCCCTGCGCGGTGGCCGCGGCCAGCAACGCCAGCAGCAACGCCATCGAGCCCTGCACCGCGACCACCGATCCCGGTCGCAGTCCCCCAGGCAGCACCGACGCGAGCGGTTCGACTACCGGGAACGGCGGCCGGCCCCCCGGGGCGTCGAGTCGCTCCCCCAGTCTCGACGCGGGCGCAACCAGCACCCGTTGCAACACCGACGCGACGCCCGCACCCACCATCCCCGCGACCTCCCCACGAATGGATGCCGACGTCAAGCCGCCGCACCCAGATCCGCCGCGGGGAAGGCAGCGTCACTGTTTCGAACATTTGTTCGATAACTAGTTAACCCGAGCAGTCCGACGCCGTCAACCCGCACCTCCCCGACCAGAGGCGGAAGACCGACCTTGCGCCCATCGAGGAGATCGGGTTGTCCTGTACGCCTCGATGCGCGAGGGTCGGGACATGGTGATCCATCGCATCGTCCCCAACCTCAAGGTCGGAGATGCCACGGCCGGGCACGAGTTCTACGTCGACTTTCTCGGGCTGGAGAAGGCGTTCGACCTCGGCTGGATCGCAAGCTTCCGGTCGCCGGACAACCGCGGCGCCCAGGTGAGCTTGGTGACCGGTGACGCCAGCGCGCCGGAGGACTCGGTCATGTCCGTCGATGTGGCCGACGTCGACGACGCCTACGCCCGCGCCCAGCAGCTGGGCTATGAGATCGTCCATCCGCTCACCGACGAGCCCTGGGGAGTGCGCCGATTCTTCGTCCGCGACCCTCACGGCCATGTCATCAACATCGTCAGCCACCCCGACTAGCTCGCCGAGGAGACACCCATGTATGACCCGAAACGAGGATATCCGGCGGCGGTGCCCTACCTGCTCTATCGCGACCCGGCGGCCGCGGCCCGTTGGCTCATCGACGTGTTGGGCTTCCGGGAGGCGATCCGGTTCACCGTGCCCGACGGGGGACCGATCGGTCACGTCGAGCTCGAGCGCGACGGCGCGGTCCTCATGCTCGGTATGACCGGCGGTCGGTTCGGCGAGACCTCGTCGATCACCCTGGTGTTCGTCGATGACGTGGATCAGGCCTGTTCTCGTGCGAGCCTGGCGGGCGGTGTGATCCTCGACCAATCCCGGGACCGACCCTGGGGCCTGCGCCAGGCCGTCGTCGCCGATCCCGAAGGGCAGCGCTGGGAACTCAGCCAACACCTTCACGACGTCGCCCGGCCGAGTGGGGGGCCGAGCAACTCGGGCCCCCACTCGGCTGACCGCCGGATCCTGAAAATCTGCCGTCGAGACCGCCGCACCAGGGACGGACCAGGACGTCATCGACTCGGCGATCGCAGAGCTGCTCGATCGAGGGCGCCCAGTCGCCTGCACCTGCTGCAAGCGGTACCGAAGCTGGGTCCACAAGCGGAACTGGCCGTGGAACGGGCGCTACGAGAGGAGCTGAGGTGAGCCTCCCCGAGCGTGGCTACGCCAGCTACGCCTGATCATCTCGGCGATCGTCCTGCGCTGCACCGCGACCTTCCGCACGTCGCCACGCGAAGGACTCCCCTAGGCAGCGGACGCCCACCGCGCTGTAATCCGTCCGGGGGCTGGTACTGCGCCTCGCTCACGCCCGACCCGGAAAACGGGGTGTGGCCACCGGGCGCAGGGTCCATCCTTGTCGACGTGGCCGTGCATCCCGCTCGCCGACGCCAGCTCCTGCCACCGTCCCCGCAGGAGCAAGCACGCCGTGCCGAGGAAACCGCAGCCTGGCGCGCGGAGCGTGATCGTCAGGATGCCGACCGGCGCCCAGCCCGCCGCGCCGCAGTGTGCACCGGCCCGCCGGTGCGGGATCCGGACGCGGCCGCAGACTGTCACTGCGGCTGCCATCCCAAGCCGGCCAACGCAGAACTCCACGACGGTGGGCTGTCCTGCGGCTGCCAGCTGACCGCCGAGGAGCGCAAACGGGCGTGGGAGGAGTTCGCCGGGCAGCTCGACGGTCTGGGAGTGGATGCGGGGATCCAGTCTGGGGAGGCGGAACTCGCCCGGCACGCCCAGGACCTCGGCGTCACCGCGCAGTGGCGGCCGGTCGCGGCGCCGTTCGTCATCACCGGCAACGTCGACGGGCGTGGCTTCTACCTGCGCGAGCGGCACGGGTCTTACCACGATGGCCGGGGAGCCTCCGGATCAAGAGAGTTGTGAGTGCGCCCCGCATCTGGGAAATGACCCGGTTCACCGGTCCGGACGGTCGCGCCACGTTCGAGTGGGTCAAGATCGACGGCACGACTGGCATCAGGTGGCGCCGGATCGGTACCCACGAGATCTTCGGCGAACCTTGAGGCGTTGACCCCACCAGTCGGGTCCTGGCAGCTGAACAACCGAACGGACAGGACCTTCTCCGAAGACATGGCTGGCTCCCGCCAGTCACTACGACAGCACGATCGCCAGCGGTTCCGGGGTCAACTAGCCCTGGCTGTGCCGGTGAGCTGAGAGACGCGTTGCGGGCTGATGCCGAGGATCGCCGCGGCGTCACGCACCGACAAGCCGCGGTGGACGAGCAGCCGGGCGGCCGCGCTGGTGCGTGCGGTCGCGGTCGCCGCTAGCTGGTCAGCTTCCTCGCGCAAGGTCCGGATCTCCGCGGCGGTCACATCCACAGCAGGATCGCCGGTGCGGTAGTCATAAGCCAGCCGCAGCGCGGGCATGTCCTCATCGGGCCGATCATCGGCCATCACCACGACTTCGCGAACCCCCCGATCAAGCGCAGGCAGGGTCCGCGCGTACGTATGCGCGCCTTCCAGTTCGGGGATGTCGGCCAGCCAGGCGCCGTCTTCACGGGTCACGATTACCCGGTAGACCCGCTCGGTGCTCATCGCAGCCATCCTTTCCCGAACGCCGTCTCAAGATCGCGCTCTATTGCCCGTAGCGTCCCGGCCGGAATATCGCCGGCGTGCTGGGCCACTGTGGTGAACGCCCTCGCCTCGACACCAGCAGGGTCGGTGTAGGTGACGACGTAGCGGCGATGTGAGCCGGTCTGCCGGACCACCAGGCCGCCCAACCGCTCGATGCGCCGGTTCACCTCACGCGCCTTCACCAGCGTACGTCTATCTGATAGACGCTTCAAGTGTCAATTTGATAGACAGTTTCCCCGCGCGGTAGTCAGGGAACGTCGGCCTCGATTCCTCCCCCTGAATCGCTACCCGGCATGCTTCCCACCGTGAAGACTGAGCCTGGTCCCGCCGGCCGTGTGGCGGGCTTCGACTGGATTTCCTTGTGCACCGACTACGGCAGCGCGGACGGGTTCGTGGCCGCGTGCCACGGGGTGATCGTCAGGGTCGCACCGCACGCTCGGGTGCTGGACGTCTCGCATGCGATTGGGCCGGGCGACGTTCGGCACGGCTCGGTGGTGCTCGCCGACACGCTGCCCTGGCTACCACCGGCGGTGCATGTCGCGGTCGTTGATCCCGGGGTCGGTACAGCGCGGCGCGGATTGGCTCTGGTCAGCGGTGACGCTGTGCTGGTCGGGCCGGACAACGGACTACTGGTCCCCGCGGCGCAGGCCCTGGGCGGGGTGCGCGCCGCTTATGAGCTCGTCGAGGCCAGGTACCGGCTGCCGGCCGTCAGTGCGACGTTCCACGGCCGGGACGTCTTCGCTCCGGCGGCCGCTCATCTGGCCTGCGGGGTACCACCGGACGCGCTCGGCCCCGCGGTCGACCCGGCCTCGCTGGTCACGCAACCGGCGCCGGTGTGCCAGGTCGGCAGCGATCAGATCCGCGTCGAGGTGCTGACCGTGGACCATTTCGGCAATGTGGCTCTGGCCGCCGGAGCATCCGAGCTGGCCGCGATCGGCCTGCGGGCCGGCGTATCGGTGACGCTGCGGTGGCCGGCCGGCGAGCAGCCGGTGCGCTTCGGCACGACCTTTGCCGACGTGGCGGAAGGGGAGCTCGTCGTGCTGGTCGACTCCGCCGGCCACCTCGCAGTGGCCCGCCGCGCGGGCTCGGCGGCGCGGCGCACCGGTCTGCGGCCCGGCACCGTGGTCGAGTTGATCTACAACCGATAGCTGACGGTTTAGGAGCCGACATGCACATAGCCATCGTGGGCGCGGGTCCGACCGGGCTCTTCACCGCGATCGCCCTCGCCCGTCACGGGCATGAGGTCACGGCCATCGATCGCGACCCAGGGCCGGACGGAGACGGGTCGTGGAACCGCAGGGGCGTGATGCAGTTCCACCATCCGCACGGCTTCCGCCTGCAGGTCGTAGACGCTCTTGTCGCCGAGATGCCGGAGGTCTGGGATGGCTTGATCACAGCCGGAGCGCAGCCGTCCACACTGCCCGATCAACCCGGCCAGCCCGGGCGAGTGGTCGGACTCCGCTGCCGGCGCCTGGTCTTCGAACGGGTCCTGCGGTCAGCCGCCGAGGCGCAGCCCGGCGTCACGCTGCGGACCGGTCACGTCGATGACGTCTGCTGCGAACGGGAACGCGCCGTCGGTGTCCGGGTGGACGGTCACCAGGTGGATGCCGACCTGGTCGTCGACGCATCCGGCCACGCCGATCAGCTCACCCGGACCTTCCGGGGACCAGTCGAGGGCGGTGACTGCGGAATCGCCTACGTGTCGCGGCAGTACCAGCTGTTGCCGGGCGCCGAGAACGGACCGATGAACGCACCGTTCGGGATGGTGACCACCTACCCCGGCTACCACGCGATCGTGTTCATCCACGACAACCGGACCTTCTCCACCCTCATCGCCCGGGCCAGCACGAACCGTCAGCTGGCGGCACTGCGATTCCAGGAGGTGTTCGAGGCCGCCAGCCGGGCGATCCCATCCCTTGCGGCATGGACGGAGCCGGACCGGTCCCGGCCGATCACCGCGGTCCTGCCCGGCGGGCGGCTGCACAACACCTACCGCGGGCAGCTCAACAACGCCGGTCAGGTCGCTGCGAATGGACTGATCTTCGTCGGGGACGCCGTGTGCACGACCAACCCCTCGGTCGGACGGGGGGTAGCCACCTCGCTGATGCAGGCCCAACGGTTGGTGCACCTGCTGGACGAGCACGGGCGCGACTTCACCTCGTGCTCCCTGGAGTTCGATCACTGGTGTGCCGAGAACATCAAGCCGTGGTTCGCCGACCACGTGTACTGGGACGCCGAGCTGATCCGGCGCTGGTCCGGTCACGACGTCGACCTCACCCGGCCCCTGCCCGCCGACCTGATCATGGCGGCTACCGAGGTCGATCCCGCGATGCTCGAGGTCGTCGGTCCCTACATCGCCATGCTCGCCCTGCCCGCCAGCCTCGCCGCCGTGGAACCACGCGCACGGGAGATTTACGCCAGCGGCTGGCGCCCACCCGTCCCCGAGGGACCCACCCGGGACGAGCTGGCCGAGCTGGTCACCGCGGTGATCCGCTCCCGCAGCGCGTAACCGGTCGAGCCGCGTGGCTCGCCAAGCGCTTTAGTGCGCGAAGTGCCGGGTGCCGGTGAGGTAGAGCGGTATCCCGGCAGCCTCCGCGGCGGCGATCGAATCGGCGTCGCGGACAGACCCGCCGGGCTGCACCACAGCGCGGACCCTGGCGTCGAGCAGCACGGCAAGCCCGTCGGGGAACGGGAAGTACGCATCGGAGGCGGCCACTGAGCCGGCCGCCCGGAGCCCCGCCCGGCTGACCGCGAGTCGGGCGGCGTCCACCCGGTTCACCTGCCCCATCCCGATGCCGACAGTGGCCTGATCCGCGGCGAGCAGGATCGCGTTGGAGCGCACCGCGCGGCAGGTCCGCCAGGCGAAGGCCAGGTCCGCCAGGGTCGCCTCGGCCACCGGCATACCAGTGGCCAGCGTCCAGGACGCCGGATCGTCGCCGGGAGCGTCCAGCGCATCCCGGGTCTGTAGTAGCAGTCCCCCGGACAGTGCCCGGAACTCGACACCGCCGCGTTGCGGAGGCTCGGCGACCAGCAGGCGGATGTTCTTCTTGCGGGTCAGCACGTCCACGGCGCCCTCGGCGTAGGACGGCGCCACCAGTACCTCGGTGAACACCTCACTCACCTGCTTGGCCAGCTCGACGGTGACCTCGCGGTTCACCGCGATCACCCCGCCGAACGCGCTCACCGGGTCGCAGGCATGTGCCCTGTGGTGGGCGTCGGCGACGTCCCCGGCGGCCGACACCGCGATACCGCAGGGATTGGCGTGCTTGATGATCGCGACGCAGGCGCCGTCGTGGTCGTACGCGGCGCGCCAGGCGGCGTCAGCGTCGACGTAGTTGTTGTAGGACATCTCCTTGCCGTGCAGCTGCTGCGCGCGTGCCAATCCTCGCGTGGCACCGGCGGCGGTGTACAGCGCGGCCTTTTGGTGCGGGTTCTCCCCATAGCGCAACGTCGTCGCCCGCCGCCAGGAGGCGCCCACCCAGAGCGGAAACTCGCCAGACTCGAAGGATCCCATCCACGATGCCACGGCGATGTCGTAAGCCGCGGTGTGTCGAAACGCGTCGACGGCCATTGCCTGGCGCTGCGCCAGGGTGAATCCACCGGCGGCGACGTTGTCCAGTACGTCGGTGTAGGCCGCCGGGTCCACCACCACAGCCACCGAGGCGTGGTTCTTCGCGGCCGCGCGCACCATCGCCGGGCCACCGATATCGATCTGTTCGACGCACTCGTCGAAACCGGCCCCGGCGGCCACTGTCTCCTCGAACGGGTAAAGGTTGACGACCAGCAGGTCGAACGGCGCGATGTTCAGGGCAGCCAGCTGGGCGACGTGCTCGGGCTTGCGGGTGTCGGCGAGCAGCCCGGCGTGCACCCGGGGGTGCAGGGTCTTGACCCGCCCGTCGAGGCATTCCGGGAAACCGGTGAGCTCCTCGATCGGTGTCACCGACACGCCGGCGTTGGCGATCACGGTCGCGGTCGAGCCGGTGGAGATGATCTGTACCCCGGCCGCGTGCAGCCCGGTGGCCAGCTCAGGTAGCCCGCTCTTGTCCGACACGCTCAGCAGCGCCCGGCGTACCGGCCGGCGTACCTCGGTAGTCACGGTAGTGAGACCTTTCGTCCGGTGACGGTGCACCCGCGGCGGACCAGCTCGGCGAGGACGTCGACCAGCAACCGCCGCTCCACTGTCTTGATTCGCTCGTGCAGCCGCGCTTCGGTGTCCTCCGGGAGCACCTCGACGGCGCGCTGGGCCAGGATCGGGCCAGTATCCACGCCGGCGTCCACCAGGTGCACAGTTGCGCCGGTCACCCGCACCCCGTGCGCCAGCGCATCGGCCACCGGGTACCGGCCGGGGAACGCGGGCAGCAGCGCGGGATGGGTGTTGAGGATCCGACCTGCGAAGCTGTCCAGAAACGCCGGCCCGAGGATCTTCATGAAGCCGGCTGTGACGACCAGGTCCGGCTGGTGGGCGGCGACGGCGTCAGTGAGCGCGACGTCCCAGCAAGCCCGGTCGGGGTGCTGGGCCAGGTCGACGACGAAGCTGGGTAGCCCGCGATCTTCGGCGCGCTTGAGCCCGACGGTGCCGGCCCGGTCCGCGCCGACCGCGACGACCTGGGCCGGATAGTCCGGGCCGGCGGCGTCGAGCAATGCCTGCAGCAGCGTCCCGGTACCGGACACCAGCACAACGACCCGGGTCGGGATCGGCAGACGAAGCTGGTGCACGGCTCCCTGACGGTTTCGACGGACTTCGACGGACACTGATGCCAAGACTAACCCGTCTAAGACGTGCGCTTGACCGCCTTGTGCAGTGCAACGATGCCGCCGGTGAGGTCGCGCCAGTCGACGTCGGTCCAGCCAGCCGCCGCTACGCGCTGCGCTAGCGCAGGCTGGTCGGGCCAGGCCCGGATGGACTCGGCGAGGTATACGTAGGCTTCCGGGTTGCTGCTCAGCCGCCGGGCGACCTCCGGCAGCGCGCGCATCAGGTATTCCAGGTACACGGTGCGAAACGGTCGCCAGACGGGCGTGGAGAACTCGCAGATCACCAGCCGACCGCCCGGCCGGGTGACCCGGGCAAGCTCGGCCAGCGCGGCGTCGGGATCCGCCATGTTGCGCAGCCCGAACGAGATCGTGACCGCGTCGAATACCCCATCACCGAACGGCAGCGCCAGCGCGTCGGCTCCGACCAGCGGCACCTTGCGATGCCGCCCCGCGCGCAGCATCCCCAGGGAGAAGTCCGCGGCCACGCACCACGCCCCGGCGCGGGCCAGCTCCACAGTGGAGACCGCGGTGCCTGCGGCAAGATCGAGCACTCGCTCCCCCTGCCCCGCAGCAACGTCGATCCTCGTGCACCGGCGCCACCACCGATCCTGACCGAATGACAGCACCGTGTTGGTCAGGTCATAGCGGCGAGCCACCCCGTCGAACATCGCCGCGACATCGCGCGGATCCTTATCCAACCCAGCTCTCGGCACAGCGCCCACCCTACGGTTAGCTTGTACTCCCGACGGCGGTGGCTAGAACACCTCTCCGGCAGTCGCGGGACGTAGTGGGGCCCGTCCATCCAAATTCAATTCGGATGCTGACCGTCCGCAGCCGGAACCCGGCCTTGACCGATGGCGGCGTGCGCGAGGATCCGCCCGGCGAGCACCTCCGGCATGCGGGGGTAGGCGTATCCTTGCGCGGATTCCGGGACGGAGTGGGATCACTGAAACCACAGGGCCTAGGGTCTTGGGTTTGCTCTTTGATGAGCGACGATCAGCCTGTCGCGAAGACACACGCGCACGGCAGCGGCCCGATGATTACAAAGTTGATCGGCAAGCGCTTCCAATTCTTGTGAGTCACTCGAAAGGCGCGCCCCAGTCCGGAGATCCAGTCCAACGTCGATGGCTTCTGCTCCCGGTTCCCCGGCCGCGACGGCAGTAAGGTCCATTAGCCAAAAGGCATGAGCCCTACGATGTCGCTCTCCCAAAAGCCTCTTGGCTTCGTCCACCCACGCCTTGCAGTCGTCGATCACCGTCCGATCAGACTCTCGCAGGTCGTCATGAGAACCAAGTTTATTCAGACCGCCGTCCAGCTCCCTCCAAACTCCGCGTGGGGTCTTTACTGCCGGCAGGTCGTCCTCTTCCTCGCCGTTGGCCGTGACGCCGCCGCTGGTCTTGGCGACAGCGTGCAGCAAGGCGACCTCGTGTTCGAGGTGAGATGCCTCGAACACGAGGCGTCCGAGCGCCGCGTAGAAGTCTCTGCCGAAAGCCATGTTGTCGGTTACCTTTCCGCGTCGTCCACACCCAGTTCGGTGATCACATGGTCGGGGTGGTCGAGCCACACCCATTGCCGTACTTGGGTTGCGGTGACGCCGAAG
>QHBZ01000285.1 GCA_003244055.1 Pseudonocardiales bacterium
CAGGCCCCCGTAGACGGCGCCGAGGATGCCCAGGATCACGCCCGCGCTGCTGCCGTGGATCGAGCTGACGTTCTGCTGTAGTTGCGGCCCGACGATCGGGAATTGCTGCAGTGCCGAGCCGAGCACCGCCTGCTGCCAGGCGGGGTGGCTCTGCAACGTGTAGCCCAACACGCTGATCAGCAGCAGCAGCCCGGGAAACAGCGAGACGAAACCGTAGTAGGTGATCAGGACGGCGAGGTAGCCGCCTTGATCGTCGACGAACTTGTATATCACCGCCAACGGGAAACCCAGCCAGTTATGACGCTGCTGGAAGCCGTCCAGCCGAGCCGTTAGACCCATCCCTGGTCCTCGCAGTTCCCCGGTTAAAGTGCATACGAGACACCGTGACGACACTGACGTTATCCCGGTGCTGATCAGGCGTCGAGTTGGCTGGCTGGCAGCCGGCTCGTCAGCGCCAGAAGAGGAACTCCTGGAGGCCGTCCACCGCCGTCAACGGATCGCCGCCGAGGGCGGCGAAGACTGCGAAGCTGGCGCCGAACAGAGCATTTCCCACCGCTGGTACGCCGATGATCAGAACGAACAGCAACAAGGGGGCATACCAGCCGAGGCTGCCGGCAAACCGGCGAGCCCGCGCGGGCAAATAGGGTTCCACAACACCGAACCCGTCCAACCCCGGCACCGGCAGGATATTGAGCACGAACGCGAGGATCTGTACCAGAGCGAGATAGGACAGGCCCGCCGCGAGCCCGTCCGGGAGGTCGCTGATGGCGACCACGGCAGTGATGGCGACCCCGAGTGCGAGATTCGTCAACGGACCGGCCAGCGACACCGCCGAGGCGACCGCTCGCGAACGCAGGGCGCCGCGGTTGATCCACACCGCGCCGCCGGGTAGCGGGACTCCGCCCAACGCCAGCAGCGCCAGTGGCAGAAGCAGCGACATCACCGGGTCGGTGTAGCGCCGGATGTCCAAGGTGAGGTATCCCTTGGCGCGCACCGAACGGTCGCCGCCCCGGTAGGCAGTCAGGGCATGCCCGAACTCGTGCAGGCACAGGGCGACCGCCCACCCGCCGAGGACCAGCGCCACGATGCCGGCGGTGCGGGCCGTGCCGCCGGTCAACGCGGCGAGCGCGCCGCCGGCCGCGGTCGCCGCGAGCAGCAGCAGGAACAGCGGGCTGGGGGCCAGGCCGGTGGCAGGCACACACCTACTCTTACCCACCGGCCGCCTAGCCCGTCGGCCGGGTGAAGCGACCGTTGCGGTCACCCGACTACGCGGCGTGTCAACCTCGACACGCCTGGTAGGGCTCCGGATCAGCTCGGAGGACTTGCATCCCCGATGACAGGGGTGTAATCACAAGGTTGTTATTCTCCCGGCTCGTAGCCCGGGAAGGCGCGGAACCGGGGAGGAACTCTATGGCGAGAAGGGCGGACCGCCATGGATGAGAGCGACATCAGCTGGCTTGCGGATGACAGGGTCGAGCTTCAGGGCGACTGGAGCTCATTCGACGGGCTTGACCAACAGGATCAGCAGGACTGGCAGGAGCGGGCGTTGTGCGCTCAGACCGATCCGGAGGCGTTCTTTCCCGAGAAGGGTGGATCCACCAGGGAGGCGAAGCTGATTTGCGCGGGCTGCGAGGTCCGCGCCGAGTGTCTGGAGTACGCGTTGGCCTTCGATGAACGGTTCGGTATTTGGGGCGGATTGTCAGAGCGCGAGCGTCGCAGGCTCAAACGCGGCGCGGTCTGATTCTCCGCCGCCCGGACTCCGCGCCGGTCGCGAGGGGACGTTACCGTGTGCCCCCACCAAGGGGGATGGACAGGGAGGAGTCGGCGTGTCGCGTACTGCTCGGGTATCTGCCGGTGACGACCATGCCCGTCGCGCCGGCGGTTCGCGCAGCGGCAGCAACGTCGCGACGCCGGTAGCCCCCAGCGCCCCCACGGGCAACGGCGCAGCGGACGACGGCGCGGCGGAAGCCGCCACCCGAACCCGGCCGAGGCCCTCGCCGCTGCCCAAGCACTCCGACCCAGCGAACCCGCAAGGTGTTCCGGACCGTAGCGACTCGAGTGTGCTCACGCTGGACGACGTGGGAGTAGGCACGCGCATCCGGGAGTTCCTGCTCTCTGCGCCCGCGTTGCTGGTCGGGGCGATGGCGGTGCTCGCCGTGCTGCTCAACCGCCACCGGCTGGCTTTGGACCTGTCCGGGGGCAGGCTGCTCCCGATGGAGAGTCTGGGTCAGACCTGGTCGTCCTACCTGGCGTCGTGGCACCCGGTCGGCGGCGGGAGCGCGGCCCCCGCGCCTGCTGCCCTGGCCGTCCTCGGCATGCTCGGGCTGCCGGTGGGGTCACCGGCTGCCGCGGTGTCGCTGGTGCTGTTGGCCGCGCTGCCGTTGGCTGCCCTGTCTGCCTACCGGGCCACCCGCGCGTTGCCGGTCAGTCGTGAGCGTCGAGCGTTGGTCGCTGCTGCATACGCCTTGCTCCCGCCGGCCATCGCTGGATTGGCGCAGGGCCGGATCGACGTCGTGGTTACCTACCTGCTGCTGCCGCTCGTCCTGGCCGGTGTCGCTTCAGTGTTACGAGGTCAGACGGGCAGACGTTCCGGCGGCTGGCTGTCAACTGCGGCCGCTACCGCTCTCGGGATTGCGGTGATCGGCGCGTTCGCTCCTCTGGTGCACCTGCTGATACTGACCGTGGTGCTCATCGGCTTCGTGGTGATCCCGGCCCCGCGGGTGACGACGCTGCGCCGCGCGGTCGGACTGTTCGCCGTCGTGCTCCTGCCGCTGGGGTTGCTCCTGCCCTGGCCGGCGGTGGTGATTCAACGTCCCGAGGTGCTGTTGCAGGGGGTAGGAGCCGTGGTGCCCGAGCAGGTGCCTGGCTTTTTGCGCCTGCTCGCCTTGGACCCCGGCGGTGCGGGCGCCGCACCGTGGGTAGGAGTGGTGGTTTTGGTGGCGGCACTCCTCGCGCTCGCCATCGCGCCATCCCGGGCGATGGCGCCGGCTATCAGTTTGGTGCTGCTGGGGGCCATCGCGGCGGCGCTGCTGATTCGGCTGCCGATGCGGCCGCTGGCCGGTGGTGATCCCCGGCCTGGATTCACCGGAGGTGCGCTGCTGTTCGCTGGCTGCGGGTTGCTGTGGATGGTGCTGTTGGCCAGCCGAACCGCGGAGCCTACCCGGCAGTGGTTCGGCGACAAGGGGGCTAACGGATTGTCGGCGATGCCGTGGATGGGGCTGTCGGCGCTGTCGGCGGCGGCTGTCGCGGTGGGCACCAGTGGTCCCCTCACCAGCGGTCCCCCGGCCGGCCTGCCGGTACTGGCGCCATCACTGGCCGCCGAGATGGACCGGTCTGACACATCAGTTCTCGTCATCGGTGCTCCGGGTGAGCCGGTACGGCTGACCAGATCGCGAACCGCACGCTTCGGTGACGATGACATTGCCCCGCTGCGGGCCACCGGGGCCCGCCTGGAGCGGGTGGCAGCCGCACTGCGCGCCGGGCAGCCCGGCGAGACGTCCGCCGCGATGGCCGACGTGGCCGCCACCGGGGTGCAGTTCGTGGTGTTGCCCACCGCCGCGCAGGGTGTCCGTGCCCTCGCCGCGGCTGGGCCGCTGGCCCGGCCCGCGCCCCGGACCGCGGATGGCCAGCCGGTACTGCGAGTGGTGCGACCGGTGTCGGGCGCGGAGCTGCTGGGTCCGGCGCTGGCGGAGCAGGCCCGCAGCGGTGCCGCTCCACCCATCGAACCTGGAGTCAGCGGCGTGCTTGCGCCGGCCCAGCCGCCGCGGGTAGCGGTCCGGGTAGCGCCCGGCGCGGACGGAAGGCTGCTCGTGGTCGCCGCCAACGACGAGCCAGGCTGGCAGGCCAGCGTGGATGGCCGGTCGGTTCCGGTGGTACGAGGGTGGGGCCACCAGGTCGCGGTCCCGGTGCGGGGTGACTCCGCAGCGGTTCGGGTGGTCCGTTCGGACGTCGCCAGAACGGCACTCTTGCTGATCGAGGGCGCGTTGCTGCTGCTCGTTGCGGGCACTGCGCTGCCCTCTCGGCGCCGCCTGAACCGGTAGTTCGCCGCGGTCGGTCAGCCTGCTTGCCCGTCAGTTCACCTGCGTCGGTCCACTGCGTTGATCCAACCGGGCGTCAGTCCACATTTGGCGAGCCGTCGACGGTGTCTGGGTCGAGGCCCAGATAGTTCGCCACCTGCTCGACCAGCACTTCATGGACGAGGTCGGAAAGGTCGCCGCCGTCGGCGGCCCGAGTCTCCAGCGGCCGCCGGTAGAGCACGATCCGGGCTCGGGTGGGTAAGCCGGCGCGGTCCACGCCGGCCTGAACCAGGCGGGCCAGCGGGACGTTTCCGTCCTCCACGACGTCGCTGCCCCAGCTGACAGTGGTCGGATCGCAGTCAGTGACCTCAGGCACCTCATCGACGGCGACGTCGAGCCTGTCGAGTTCAGCGTGCCAACGCTCGTCGATAGGTTCGAGCGCCTCCAGCACGATCGCGTCGAACCGCTCCGCGCGGCTGCGAGCCGCGGGCAGCGTGGCGGGGTACAGCAAGCCGCGCACGCCCCGGCCGCGCCGGTCGCGGCGTTTGCGTAGCCGCGAGCGGGCTGACCGGGTCACCGCCATCTGCCGAGACTACGCCGCCGCCGACACTGGGCTGTCGTCGAGATTGGACTGCCGTCGAGATCGGGTCGCGATCGAGATTGCGCCGTAGGGCAGTGTTCCGCGCGGTTGCGCGCGCCTGCTGCACTCGGTCGGACCTGCGCGCTATGGTCCGGCCGTGCGCACTGGGCGGCGATGCTTGAGGACCGGGTGCACAAACGCGGCAGTTGCCACGCTCACCTTCGTCTATGCCGACTCCACCGCGGTGGTGGGCCCGCTGGCCACCTGCAGCGAGCCGCATTCCTACGACTTGTGCGAGCGGCACGCGCTGCGGCTGACGGCGCCGCGGGGCTGGGATGTCGTGCGTCACGAGGGCGAGTTCGCCGAGCCGGAGCCCTCAGTGGATGACCTCACCGCGCTGGCCGAAGCGGTACGCGAGGCCGGTCGAGCCGACCGACCGGCCGATCCCGTCCCCGCCGTGGCAGCGCCCGGCGCCCGCCGGAGCCACCTCAGAGTCCTTCCCGACCCGGTAGACGACTGAACCCGTCCCCATGCCGAAGCCAGCAGGCGCAGCGGGGTGACCGATCCCCGGGATGACCCGCCCAGGGCGCGCATTGCGGGTTAACGTCTGTTGAACGGGTCCGATGTGAGGAGAGCAGTGCCTGATCTGTCAGCGATCGTCAAGGCCTACGACATCCGCGGCATCGTCGGCGAGCAACTGAACTCCACGGTGGTGCGTGACATCGGAGCGGCTTTCGCCGAGTTCGTCGGGCGGTCGGACGGTTCGGCCCACTCGCGAGCAGTGATCATCGGACACGATATGCGGGACTCGTCACCCGGCCTGGCCGACGCGTTCGGGCACGGCGTCACCAGCCGTGGTCTCGACGTCACCTCCATCGGGCTGGCCAGCACCGACATGCTCTACTTCGCCTCCGGGCGGCTCGGACTGCCGGGTGCGATGTTCACCGCAAGCCACAATCCGGCCCGGTACAACGGCATCAAACTCTGCCGAGCGGGGGCCACACCGGTTGGCCAGGACAGCGGGCTCGAGGAGATCCGGATCGCGGTGGAGGGCGGCCTCGAGTCAGGGCCGGGTGGCGGCAGCGTCACTGAGCGGAACATGCTCGCCGATTACGCTCAGTACCTGCGCTCCCTGGTGGACCTGTCCGCTATCCGGCCGTTGCGCGTCGTTGTGGATGCCGGCAATGGGATGGGCGGGTATACCGTGCCCGCGGTTGTCGAAGGGCTGCCGCTGAACGTCATCCCGTTGTATTTCGAGCTGGACGGCAATTTCCCGAATCACGAGGCCAACCCGTTGGATCCGGCGAATCTCGTGGATCTGCAGGCCGCTGTGCGCGAGCATGGCGCCGACCTCGGCTTGGCCTTTGACGGCGATGCGGACCGCTGCTTCGTGATCGACGAGCGCGGGGAGCCAGTGAGCCCCAGCGCTATCACCGCGTTGGTCGCGATTCGGGAGTTGGCTACCGAGCCCGGTGCCGCGGTGATCTACAACTTGATCACGTCGCAAGCCGTGCCGGAAATCGTCGCCGAAAACGGTGGGCGGCCGGTACGCACCCGGGTCGGGCACTCATTCATCAAGCAGCAGATGGCGGAGACTGGTGCGATCTTCGGTGGCGAGCATTCCGCGCACTACTATTTCCGCAGTTTCTGGCGCGCTGACTCCGGGATGCTCGCCGCGTTGCATGTGCTCGCCGCACTCGGCCGGCAGCAGCGCCCGCTGTCGGCGCTGATGGCCGAGTTCAGCCGCTATGCCGCATCAGGTGAAATCAACTCCACGGTCGACGACCAGCGGGCCAGGATGGCGGCCGTGCGGGAGCGCTTCGCAGCCCGAGAAGGCATCCAAGTCGACGAGCTCGACGGCCTCACCGTACGGTGCCCCAACGGTTCGTGGTTCAACCTGCGCCCGTCGAACACCGAGCCGCTGCTGCGCCTGAACGTCGAGGCTCCGGATACCGCGGCGGTTGAGGTGTTGCGCGACGAGGTGTTGGCGTTGGTGCGTGGCGACTGAGGAGGGCAACGACGATGGCTGTGGACTTGGATGCTGCGTTGATGGAGATCTTGGCGTGCCCATGCCCGGCACACGCCGAGCTGCGCACCGGCACCGCCGATGACCCGGACGCAGACGCGTTGACCTGCGCCGTGTGCGGGCGCAGCTTTCCGGTGACCGATGGCATCCCGGTGCTGTTGCTGCACGAGGCGTTGCCCGGCACCGGACCGGACGCCGGCAGCGGCACTGCCAGCGCGCCGGGCGCCGGGTGATGGAATCCCACCGTAGCCGATTCCAGGACGATGACGACGACTTACTCGACGACCCTGGGCGCCTGGAGGCCATCGACACCAGCGGGTTGCTGCGTGCTGCAGCAACCGCTGGTGCGCAGGTGCGTTCCACGGCGGCCGCGGCCGATGAGGCGGGTCTGCGGAGACTGACCGGAGAACGTCCACGCGCCCTGGTGCTGCTGACCCGACCGGGTGCGGCGTCCGCCGCCGCACCGCTGCTGCTCGCGCTGCTCGGGCCGTCCTGCCCGGTACCGGTGGTGACCTCCCGCTCGGTGCCGATGTGGGTGGGCGCGCTGGACATCGTGCTGGCCAACACCACCGATCCAGGTGATCGGGAGCTGGCCGAGGGCCTCGACCGGGCGGTCCGCCGGGGAACCCAGGTGGTGCTGACCGCGCCCGCGGACGGTCCTGTGGTGGCCGCGGTGGCAGGTCGAGCGGTGCTGGTGGTGCCCAGGATCGAGGTGCCACCGGGGTTGGCGCTGCCGCGGACGCTGACCGCCGGTTTGTTGCTGTTGGATGCCCTGGGTCTGCTAGCCACCGACGTCGAGGCACTGGCCGGTGAGCTGGACCGGGAAGCCGAGCGTGACCACGTCGCGCACGAGTTGTTGGTCAACCCCGCCAAATCCCTGGCGTTGCGGCTTACTGGGCGAACCCCATTGCTGTGGGGGACCGATCCAGTGGCAACCGCGGTGGCCGTGCATTGCGCCGGGGCGCTCGCCGCGCATGCGGGGGTGGTGGCACACGCGGCGGGATTCCATGAGGCGGCAGCGCTGCCAGTGCTGCGCCGGGAGGCGGTTCGCGGGAGTGCGGCGGCCGACGTGTTCAGTGATCCTTTTGGGGATCCGATCGGGGATTCGCTCCTGGATCCGACTGGGGACGTGCCGCCGCGCGGCGCGATGCCGGCGGTCCGACCGGTGTTGCTCGGCGTGCTCGCCGATTCCGGTAACGAGTCTGAGCGGGCCACGGCGTTGGACGCGTTGCCCGACGCCGATGTGGTGACCGCCGACGAGGAGCTGATGGTGCGCCAGGGCGACCCGGGGGCCGCGGCAAGTGCCGCCGCGGTACTGGCCCTACGGTTCGACTTCGCCGCGCTGTATCTCGGGTTGAGCCGGGGGGTGTTGGGCCGGCCCGGTTGGATCGGCTCGACCGGCTCGGCCCTTGGATGAACGAATGCGCAGGCGGTAAGGGAGTGGTTGTGGAGCTGTTGCGCAACGCGGTTCGGCCTTACGCCTGGGGTTCCCGGACGGCGATACCGGAGCTTCTAGGCGGCCCGGTTCCGGCCCCGCACCCGCAGGCGGAGCTATGGTTGGGCGCGCACCCGGCGGATCCGTCGGTGCTGATGCACGCGGACGGCGCCCAGACCTCCCTGCTGGAGGCGCTTCGTGCCGACCCATACCGGCACCTCGGGACTCGCTGTGCCCAGCGTTGGAGTGGCCAGTTGCCGTTCCTGCTCAAGGTGCTCGCCGCTGAGGAACCGCTGAGCCTGCAAGCCCACCCCTCCGCGGCGCAGGCTGCTGAGGGCTTCGCCCGCGAGGAGGGCCGGGGTGTCCCCCGGGACGCGCCGGAACGCAACTACGTCGACCCAAGCCACAAACCCGAGCTGATCTGCGCGCTCACCGAGCTCCAGGCGCTGGCCGGTTTCCGGGATCCGCTACGCACCGTCGAGTTGCTCGAAGCTCTGGACGTGCCGGCGCTGGATCCCTACCGCGCGATGCTCGCGGCCGAGCCCAATGCCGACGGGCTGCGAACCCTGTTCACCACCTGGATCACCATGCCAGAGGCAGCGATGAAGGCAGTACTGCCCGGCACCCTGGATGCCTGCGTGGCGCTACTGCGGCGCGACGGCGTGTGCGGCTCATCCCACACTCCGCCCGACGATTTTCGAGGCGACTTTCGGGCCCCTCGCGGAGGCGACTTTCGGGCAGAGTGCCGGGTGGTTCTCGAGCTGGCCGAGACCTATCCAGGTGACGTCGGGGTGCTCGCGGCCCTGCTGCTCAACCACGTTGTGCTGGCGTCGGGAGAGGCGATGTACCTGCCCGCCGGTAACCTGCACACTTACCTGCGGGGCACCGGTGTGGAAATCAGCGCGAATTCAGACAACGTACTGCGCGGCGGTTTAACCTCGAAACACATCGACGTTCCGGAGCTACTGCGGGTACTGGACTTTTCCCACGGTGCGCTGCCGGTACAACGCGGTGAACCGGTGGGGCCGAACGAAACTGCTTACCGAACGCTGGCGGAGGAGTTCCAACTGACTCGGCTGGAATGGGCCGACGGCGAGTCGACCCCAGCGTGCCTGCACAGTCGGTGGCCGCAGATCCTGCTGTGCACTCGGGGCTCGGCGCAGTTGCATTCCCTGGACGGCGACAGCGTTACCGTGCGCCGAGGTGGCTCGGTATGGCTGGCCGCCGAGGACCCCGACATCACCCTGTGCCCAGGCCCAGGCCCGGTGCAACTATTCCGCGCGCTACCCGGCCTAGCGCCGTTACCGGCCCACCCTGGGCCGCCACACGGCGCTGAATAACGATCCGCGACATTCGCAGTACGAGGCGGCGGTCCGCCACTTCTGCCCCACAAGGAGATGGGTGTATCCATTTACTCAGTTGCCGTGGACGGCAACTTCGAGCGAAAAGTTGCCGTCCACGGCAACTACGTACACTGCAACAGTCCCTGCCCAGACGTCACTGACAGTAACACCGAGGTCCGTGGTGCCCGCACCCCCCGCGCTGAGGCACTCGGCTCCCCGCCGAAGGTGACGGGATCGAGCCCGGGAGAACGCCATGCTGAAGGCTTTCGCTGACCTGTCCACGTCGCTGGTGGCTGATGCCCGCGTCCGCAGCGACCTGCCGCTGCGTGCCGCGCCGCCCGGAATCGGCGCGGTCGTCCCTGGACATCGGATCGCGGGGCGCGCGTTGCCGGCGCGGCATTACGGCAGCGTGGACGTGTTCCTGGAGGCGTTGAGCCGGGCCGAGCAGGGTGACTGAGACGCTGCGCAGACAGCTTTCGACGACTACCTGGCGCGGCGCTCCACCGATCTGTCGTACACCTTCCGGCGGCATCTTCGGCGGATCGGCGGGGCCATCGAGGAGTAGTTCCCTGTGCTTCGAAAGCCGGCTCGTCGGCGATGCACCGGCGGCCAGCGGTTACGGTGGCGGCCATGGGAGCGACCGCACCAGGGTTCTGAACAGCGGTTAGGCGACATGGTGGTTAGGCGACACATTGTGAGGAGGCGAGAGGGTGTCAGCGGGGGGCGGGAGAACGGCGATCGTCGCGGCGTTGGCGGCTAACGCCGGTATCGCGGTGGCGAAGTTCGTCGGCTTCCTGATCACCGGGTCATCGTCGATACTCGCTGAGGCGGTGCACTCGCTGGCCGACACGTCCAACCAGGGCCTGCTGCTGATCGGCCGCAAGCGCGCCACGCGGGAAGCTACCGCGGAGCACCCGTTCGGCTACGGTCGCGACCGCTACTTCTACTCCTTCGTGGTGGCGCTGCTGCTGTTCAGCCTCGGCTCGGTATTCGCGCTCTACGAAGGTGTCCACAAGCTGCACAGCCCCGAAGAGATCAGCTCGCCAGCGGTCGCCATCGGGATCCTGGTCGTGGCGATCGTGCTGGAGGGTCTGAGCTTCCGTACCGCGATCAAGGAGTCCAGGCCGCTCAAGGGCACCGGTAGCTGGTGGCGGTTCATCAGGCAGTCGAAGTCCCCGGAACTCCCCGTGGTGCTCTTGGAGGATTCCGGCGCGCTCGTCGGATTGGTCTTCGCCCTGGCCGGGGTCGGGTTGGCGGTGCTTACCGGGCAACCGGCGTGGGATGCGATCGGCACGCTGGGCATCGGCCTGCTGCTCGGGGTCATCGCGATCATCCTGATCGTGGAGACGAAAAGCCTGCTGATCGGCGAGGGTTCCGGGCCCGTGGAGCTGCGCGCCATCCGTACCGCGATGGTGGGCCGCGGCGTGGACCGGGTGATCCACCTCAGGACCCAGTACCTCGGCCCGGACGAGCTGCTGGTCGCCGCGAAGATCGCGGTGCCGGCCACCATGACCACCGCCGAGGTGGCCCGGGTCATCGACGAGGCCGAGGCGCGGGTCCGGGGTGCCGTCCCCGCCGCCCGGATCATCTACCTGGAACCGGACCTGGATCGCACGCCCGCGAGCACCAGCTGACCGCTGCGCGCGGACTGGGTAAGGTCTCCCCACGAGCCAGCGGTGGTCGGGGGGATGGTCGCGTGTTCGAGTCGCTGTTGGTCGCCAACCGGGGTGA
>QHBZ01000286.1:0-1955 GCA_003244055.1 Pseudonocardiales bacterium
CCGGACTGGGCACCCAAGCACTGCGCTGCCACACCACCATCGACTCGGCGCGGGAGACCAGACCCTCACCAGCCTCCGCACCAAACTCGCCCGGCAGGGAAGAATCCCCGCCGTAAGAGAATTCCTCGAACACGCTCCCTCACCCCGAACCGGCGCATAACGCGCCAACCGGTGACGCGACGGCCCCGATCACGCCGCCGACCGCGCAAGGGAAGCGAAAGCCCCACCGACTCGCTTCCCCGTTCTGACCCAGNNGAACGGCGGCTCGAGCTCAGCAAGGGCGCTCGACAGGGGCGTCATCGGTGGGGTGAGTCCTCGGGCGTAGTAACGCTCGATCAGCTCGTCGTCGAGACCTCGCAGGTAGGCGACGTAGTCCTCGTCGGACATCCACGAGAAATCCACTGGTTGCTGGTGGGCGCTGGTCAAGACGGTCATCAGGGCCTCCGGGTCTCGGGCGAGGGGAACGCGGCCCTGGCCTCAGCGCACCGTGGTGGGGTCCCGCAGGGACGGCGGGGGTTCCGGCTGGCCCATCCCGGTGTGATCGCCCAGCCCGACGGCAGCCGAGCGACCCATCGCACGCGATCTCACCGGGATGGGTCGGCCGGGTTCATCGTCGCTGGCCCCATCACGGTGTGCTGACCTAAGGGCGGTCCACCCGACCGAGACCCGGAGGCCCCCCATCCGGGACCAGCGTCACCGACCGAACCTGTACGCCATCGCCAGCTGCCAGGCACCGGCCTGGGTCGCCGCCGGGCGGCCACTCTGCCTGATCCGGAACTGCGGCACCGGCAAGACCCACGCCATCGAAGTCACCGACTCAGTGATCCCGAGCCTCAGACTCCCCTCCGCCGGGCCGGGTTCTCATGGCACCGTTGTCCGCATGACAACTCCACTGCTGACCGAGGGTGATCTCGACCGTGGAAGGCCACCCGAGCTGACGAGCCCGCATTGGCGCTGTCGCATCGTGGACGCGGCACGGGCGCTGTGTGCACACGGCGGCCTCATGGGGGACGAGGGCCACCAGGGATGGGCGGCCGTGCAGAGCACCGGCCGGTCCACGCGGTTGGTCAACTGGACCGGGGTTGGTAGGGAACGGGCGATCGTCCTGGATGCCTACACCTGGACTCGGTACCCGGAACCGACATCGAGGCGCGGGCCCTCACCGACCGGCCCCTGGCCCTGCGCTACCGGCCCCGGACCTGAACCACCATCGACCCACTGCCGCGCCTTCTGAAGGCTCTGTCGCGGCGAGCACGACCACGATGTCTGCCGGCGATGACACCCCCTCCTCGTGGTCGGCCAGCGCCGTCTGAAACGTCCCCACCCCCGCGGTGAGCCGCGTTGCCGGCTCGGGTGTGATGCCGCTTCGAGGGAAGCATCAGCAGCTCAGCCCTGGTTCTTCGGCGCGCCGCAGCGCGTTGCGGGTGCCGGGACCGGTGGCCCGGCACCCGCGGGTAGCGCTGGTCATGGCGCGTGGCACGCCCCGGTCACCTCCACCGTGGTGGTGCTGGGATTGCGGGCCGCAGGGACGAGGGCGGCGGCCTTGAGGTACTCGATGAGCAGGGTTTCGGCCAGTGCCTTGATCTCGGGTACGGCGAGCACGTGCAGGCCGTCCGGGTCGGCGGTGTCGGTGAGCTCGATGAGCAGCTCGGGGTCGCAGTGGGGGTCGTGCTGGATGAGGGTCAGCGCGAAGATCTGCTCACCGGTGGTCAGGCGGGTGGGTGTGGAGGTGTGCCGGGTCCCGTCGTCGCCGGTGATGCAGTGCTGCCGGTCACACCACCGCGGGTGGTGCCGGGTGCCGGCGGGCGGCTTGGTGGCGATGATCTCGATGGGTTCGGGTGAGGCGACAAGGTAGTGGTCGTCCGGGACGGGCTGAGCTACATGCATCGGGTTTGCTCCTGGTCAGTGCGGTGTGCGTGGACCAGCAGCCCGCAACAGAGCGGGGGTGGTGGTGT
>QHBZ01000286.1:1969-3909 GCA_003244055.1 Pseudonocardiales bacterium
ACACCACCACCCCCGCTCTGTTGGCCTTGCTTGGGCCACGGCCGCGCTGTCGCCAGGAGAAACCCGGATCCCCCGTGCCTGCCGGGACCAGCTCTCGGTTGCCGGCAATCCGGGCACAACCCGATGAGCGCCCCGGCTGCGAGGCAGCTACCACTGGCCAGTGTGGAGCGCGACGGCGTGCGCGGGCCTACTCGCCATCACCGTTGACCCCACCGTGGTGTGCTGCGCCGCTGCTGGAAGATCGCTCGGGTCTCGATGGGGCCATCCCGGGGCTTGGTGGTAGCCGGGCAGTGCGGGAATGGTCACTGCCCGCAGCGCCTGGCAGAACACCCGCGCTTCGCTGTCGAGCCACCCAGGGGTGCTCGCAGGACTGGTATTGCAGGCACGCGATCGCTTTGAGTACGACCAGCGGATCGGGTGCGCCCGGCAGCGGGTGGAACAGATAGACGGGCTCCCAGTCCAGCTCGTCGTGGCAGTGATTGAACGAGCGGGCGTTCTCGGCCAGCAGCATCGAGCCCACCCGCCCAACGGTAGCCGAAGTGAGCGCGCGTTCGCGATGCGCGGTGTCCGGCTCGGCCGTGGTGGGCGGTGGGTAGTACCAGCGCAGGGGTCTTTGACGCTGCAGAAGACCAGACCGGCGCTCAGCAGCGCATCAATGTGCTCGATAGGGACGGTGAAGGCAGCCATGCGGGTGTCTCCTCGGTCTCGGAAGGGAGCGCCGCGACACACACAGCGCCTGTTTCAGCCGGCAGGTGATGAAGGTGGTGCCGGCCGAACGCGCGGTCCGGCCGGCACCAGGGTCAGCGTTGGAAGGAGGCGGCCAGGGTCATCGCGTTCAGGCCCCGGCGTTCCATGTCGTAGGCGTCATCGGCATCAGCGAGGGTCTGGGCGGTGCTGGTGACCGCATGCAGCACGCCACCGCAGCTGCGGTCGCCCCCGTCGATGAAATGGTTCAGGATCGTGCTCTGCTGCTCAGCGGTGAACCGCAGCTGCTTGCCGACGAACTCCAAGGTGGCGTCGACATCGCGGACCGGGATGCCCGCCTCGGCCTCCACCTGCGCGATCTTGGCGTCGACGTAGTCGCGGGTGAGGAAGGCACTGACGGCGTCGCGGGCCTGCTTGACCACCAGGTCCAGGGCGGCGTCGTGGGTATCAGCGCTCCAGCGGATCACCCCCTCGGCCAGGCGCCCACCCAGGTGGACCTCCCGCATGGCGTCGCGGGTGAAGGTCATGCCGTTGTCACACACCTGGATGGTGACCTGCGGGATGATCGAGAAACTGCCGTGCCCGGTCTCACTGTTACTGATCACGAACCCTGCGAAGACCACCGGGTTGTCCGCACCGCGCAGTCCAGAAAACGGGCTGCGGTAGTCAGCGAGCAGCTGCGGGGCGTAGGTGGCGACCTCCGGGGACCGGACCTTGACGTACATGCGCTTCTCGGTCAGGTCGCAGCGGGAGATCTCGGTGTGCACTCCGGTGCGGCGGATGCCATCGAGCACCGCCATCAGCACGTCGAGATTGTCGGTGATCTTGTACTTCTCGGACAGCAGCGCCCGGGCGATGCCCGGCTGCTCACCCTCGCCGCGCAGGGTGCGGATCAAGTAGCGCTTGGTCGGCTCGGCGGCGAGCCAGGTGTTGACGTTGCAGTCGAGCAGCCCGACCTGCTCCTCGCGCATCCGCCGCAGGTACTGCGAGGGAATGCCCAGCTTCTCAGCGATGCCCCCGTCGCAGATCACGCTCGGGCAGAACACCCCGCGAGCCGGGGTGACGCCATCGCGGGTGATGGTGGGCTCGCCAATGCCCTCAATGTGCAGGTCACCGCCGCTCATTCGGAGGTCGCGGGCGGGGACGACGACGTCGAGTTTGGCGTCGTGCTGGCGCTGCAGCAGCGCAACCATGTCGCCGAGCGTGGCGTTGCGGCTGGTCAACACCGATTCCAA
>QHBZ01000287.1 GCA_003244055.1 Pseudonocardiales bacterium
CACTCACCCTATGACACCAAGCATCCATTCGTCGCTGCTTCCCGCCGACTACACCGAAGATCCCGCAAACGAATGACCGTCCGGTTCGTCAGCGAACCCACCGCGCTGGTCAGCGGATCGGGCGCCGCGCTGCTGGCCCGGTTGCTGACCTCGCCGCAGGTTCGGGCGTTCCGCGCCACCGCTGGATGGACCCACGGCGGCGACATCGAGGAAGCAATCAGCTCCATAGTCGCCGCAGGCCGCGCTTGGGAAACCAGCCTCGACCTCGCACAACGCGACACCGCAACGCGCCGCGGGCTTGTTTACCCCACCTGTGAAATGCTCACGGTCGAGGAAAGCAGCGAACGGCTAAACCTCAGCAACCGGCAGATTCAGCACCTCGCGCGGTCGGGACGAATCACCGGCCGCCGCGTCGGCCGAAGATGGGAACTAGACGTGCGCAGCGTGACAAAATACCAGAAACGAGCCCAATGATCACGCCACCCGAGCGGGCCGCACGGCGAGTGTTCGCATCTCTGACTTTGCGACAGCAAGATGTTGTGAGGCAATTCTTGACGCAAGGCCTCAATATGCACGACGCCATCTTGGCCAGCAACGCTCTCGGAACAGGCGAACTACGAACGCCGCGCGACGCGCTTCGTGAGGAACGCTGCGCGAGGGATAAGCGTCAAGCCGCCGAGCACGAAGCTGCTCATCTTTGCGTGGCCACCGCGGTCGGACTCGACGCCAAATACGCGACAATCTGCCCGGATGGTTCGGGCGAGTGTGGTTTCAGTAAAGGCGGGACGCCCATTCAGCTGGCTGCCACAATAATGGCCCCGGAAATTTGGATTAACAAATTCAGGCGGGACGCCTTCCCGAACGGTGCTAAAGGGCTCAAAGGTGACCACAGAGCGCTAGCGATTTATGACGTATTCGTCATGCGCAAGGCCATGGATCTCTGTATCGACGTGTTGAGAGACCGCCGCGCCGTTATCTTGGCCGCCGCTGATCGGATCGAAAAATTCGGGTTCTACGTGCCATGAAATGGAACCTCGAACTTTTCGGATTCCGGCGCGACACCCCGGAATCGCAACCCGAAGCCACCCCAAATTCGGGGTGACGATCAGACGGAAAACGTCAAAGAAAACGTCATGGAAACGGTGAACGCGATAGTCACCATTGCACCGACCTGCGCGTTCTGCGAAAAACCAGTCAACACTGACCACGCGACGGTCGAAGTCCGACAACTCGCTAACGGTACCTTTAGTCTCGACCAAGGCGGCGCCCCCGTTCACCGGGAATGTTTCAGGCTGGCATTGTCACCTGGCATCTCGCTGACATAAAAAAATAGAGACTCCCGGTGCTGGTTTTTCTTTCTCCCTTCGTTTCCCGCACCGGGGTGAGCGCGGTACCCGCCGCATTGCTTTTCGCGGCACGGCGGCCGGGGTGATTCGGCGGGTACCAGCGCACCAACCGACCGTTCAACTGGAGTTGACGAGAATGAACCGATCAGATATGGGCCGCGTGCAACAGCAAGCCGTGAGGATGCCCGCACCGGGCACCCAGCGCATCTCCGGGGCCACGGCACCCATGGCGGCTACCCGCACCCAACGGGGCGCTGGCCTGCTGTCCCGTGGCGCTGCCGAACCGACCCAGCGCAGCGACAGCAAGGACAGCAAGAGCGACGAGGAGGGCCTGCTGGATGACGCCGACCTGGACAACCTGAACGACCTGAACGACGACCTGAACGACTTACTCGACGACATCAACGATAAAGACGATAAGGACGGCGACCGGTCGGTTAGTCGCCGCGAAGACGAAGACGAATAATACCGAGAAACACGCAACCGACCGCTTAGCGCGCACGCCCAGGAGATTAAACCCATGCTCCGCGATCAGTTAGACCCAGCAGCTGCGATACGGCACGCGGAAACGGTTTGCCTCGACAGCGGGAAAACGAACCGTACACCATGCTGGATCTGCGGACGGCCAATCCGGTATGCCCGTGCCGCTGTTCACAGGCTTATAGGCGTCGCGGACGGCGGGGACCCGACGGACCCCGATAATCTCGTGCCAGCGCACCGATCATGCGCCCCAGTGCCGAACTCCCGACGGTGGTGACGGGGTGGTGAGCGGCGGAACTGGTCGGACCGGTTTTCGCTGGCGGAAAGTCCAAGCCGAAGTAATCGCGAACGGCGCACTGTACGGACTACCATGCGCGCTCTGCGGATTGCCAATCGATTACACCATCTTTTACCGTCACCGACTCGCCGCAACCGTTCACCACATTGTTGGCCTCGCGCAAGGGGGCGACCCACTCGATCCAGCGAACTTGACGCCAGCGCATCGGAGTTGCAACTGCCGCGACGGTTCACTCCGCCAAACGCACCCAGAGCGGTATCAACTCGTACGCAATAGCAGGCGCTGGTAAACAATGGTGACAGAATACGCACGAATAGCGGTACAGATAAACTCACAAACTCGATACGCTCATATCTATGTGCGCTTCCCGAACCAGCCACAGGGTAGAAGTAAGAGTCAGCGGAAGGTACGGCAGCATTTACTTCCCGAGCTGCACTTCCTGCCGCTGGGTCGGTCAACCCGACTGGACCGAGAACCGCGCCCGCGCACAACACGCACGGTAACCAGCACCACGAACTCAACCAAGCGCACCGGCCATCGGTCGGTGCGCTTAATGACGTCCGCGACGATTACACACCGCTACCAAACAATGGAATCAACAGCAACAAACGATTCACACAATGCGAACACGCACAAAACAATGAACAATAGAATGCGAACAACAGCGGCCAGTGAATCATCGCAACCAACAGTCACGAAAGCAACGACAAAAGCTAAGTTGAGCGGAGATCTTCAGTTTTTAGCCATTCTTGCAAACGGATATTGCTATATTTTTCGATTTCCCTCTCCAGTAAAAAACGGCCGCGGAGCTTGGTGATCATGGTCGGTGCTATTTCACTGAGCGTGACAACGGGCTATTCGCTATTCGCCATTCGCCATTTGCACTTGTTTGCAACTTAACGTGATAATGGCGACAATGGCAATTCAATGCCCGCGTAGCTTAGGATGACAATGGTGGCGGTCGATCATCTGCGCCGTTAACTGGTTGAGAACTTCTTTTTCCGGCTGAAAGTGATCGATACCGCCTATATCTTCCGCTATGGTGGTCGTAATTGCCTTATCCGGCCGATTCCGTTATTGCGCCCGTCGAGGACCGAACACGATACCCGAGATCCGCGTGTCCATCCATTGTCTGTCGGCGGCCTTTATCACGTTCCAGGCTTGACGCCACCGGAGTGTGGACCCTCAGCGCAGACCGAACAGCAGACTTGTGGTCAGGAAGCCGAGCGCCTCAGCGCGCGATGTGCTGCCAACCGCTTGAGTCCGGGTGTTGGTCACGACTGTGTCCCGCAGGGTGGTGGTGGTCAACCCGGAGGTGAAGGGGACGTAGGGGTAGTTTTTACCTTTAGAAGAGAGTGGGGTGATGTCCCCGGTGTGGTCTGATGAGAGCAGCGAGTGAAGATCTGCCGCGGTGTCGTTGTCGGGCATTTCGATCGTTGCGATAAGAAATACAATTACGTAGTCACCGTCCGTATATTTGATGAGCGTCCGATAGAGAGATATACACGGATGCGCGATAAAGAAAGCGTGGACATCGCCGTCGGAATGGTCTGCGCAGTTTTTGTCGGGCTTCGCGTCGAGTTCGGTGGGATGTCCGCCCGCGCGCCGTAAACGAGTAGTTACCCTGATGGAATCCTCATCACCTGCGATGCGTATTTCGGCCTTGCCTCGGGAGGTTTTGGAGTTGATGCTGAACTCGTCGGCTTCCTGGCTCTGGGTTGTCCTGGTGCCTGCACTGAACTCGTCGGCCGCACCACTGGCTGCGGCGGCGGTGCCCGCGCCGCCGCCAGCGAGCGCCGCCAGCACGACGGCTGCGGCCGCTCCTAGAGCCGCGCCATTGCTATTTTTCTTGGGTCCAATGGGTACGCGCCGACCGTCTGGCAACGTGCGCCACTCCTGGTCGTCCCCCACCTCGCGCTCCTTCCCCCGTACCTGGACTCGCGGGTAGGTGCTGTGCCGCTTGAGTTATCTGAGCAATCTGATGTGTATATTGATACAAAATTCATCAATTTGGGGTTAGCCATCAACCGTCCGGCCCAAGCACTTAAAGCGGGCAGATACGATTAACAACGCAAAAGCCACGAACAGGGCGCGGTCGGTGCCTCTCCGTTTACTATTTGCTGGAAATTATTACTGTGCGCGCTCTAACAGCGCGTGTGGTTTATGGTCCAGGGGATGCGCCCACCATGATGAAGTCACCCGAATGCCGAGCATCGTCGGAGCACGACTGAGCGACAATAGACGAACCGGGAGATCATCTATTGACACCTGAATGGGTCGGGATGGCAGTGGCTGCGCGCAAGAAAGACGATAATGCATATTTGTGGGGCGCCATTATCGCTATAATATTCTATTTTATTACGCATCACGAATGGGCGAAGTTAGCCGTTTATCTCCCTGTTGTTTTCTTCGCTTTGGCGTGCTTCTTCTTCTTGGCGATGCCGACGAGATGTCATTTCCTCGGACGGAAAGGACCGTGCAGGAATAGGTCCTTTGGAACTATATTTGGCTGTCCGCAGTATCACTGGTGGATGAAAGCCAGCGCTAAACTAGGAATCGGTCGGCCCGAAACCCGGCCACCTCCCGCACGCAATCGGAAGCGGGGAACTGGCGGCCGCGCAGGATTCGAGACATATGTCCGGGAGAACGAAGCGATACCTGTCAGAATTGAACAAACCCGCAAAGACCGCATCGCCTTTCGTTTGGGATTGTTGAGCGCTTGCAGCGGTCTCGTGATATCGATTGGCCCCATCGTGAACGGGGTCGAAGCGGTTGTAAAATGGGTCGTATCCGTATTTGGCTAGGTCTCTTTCCGATCTTGGAACCGGCCGGGTCGCGTCGGGGGAGCTACGGGGGTTGGGCTCAACCGCACGGCGGCGACCCGGTTGGATATTCAGTTGGTTGGTACCGGTCCGGTCGCCAGGAGTTGGCTCTGCTGACGACCGGACCGGGGCACTAGGGCCGCCGCCCGTACTCCGCGGCCAACACAGTTAGGCGGTCCCGTATTTGCTCAGCCGTCAACCCGGGTGACTCATCAGCGAGGGCAGCGACCTGCCGGAGCGTCCACCGCGTCCGGGCTATCTCCTCGACAGACATACGTAGTTGATCGAAATAGGCCGGGCGGTCAGTGGGTTCATTCACCGTGGCTCCCCGGTGTCGACTGCGACGGCGACCGCGCACGCCTCGCACTGTGTGCCGCACGATTTGTCCCGCAGCGGCGTGACCATCATCAGCGAATGCCCGCACCGGGCCGTGAACACACCGGACGGGTGATCGTGGTGGTCGTCTATGGCGTGGTCGTGCCAATCCGCCACACTCAAACCCCACCGGATACTCACCGGGCATCACACCGCAGGTCGGTGAGTATCAACGTCAGGGAGATACCCTTCTCGGGGCCGTCAAGCATCGTGACCGGAAAGCAGCCCTTGAAATATTCGGTCTGATAGAGGCCGACTCGCGCGGTCGAGCCGCTACGGGTGACCACTCGGGTACCGGGCTGCGGCGCGTGCGGGTACGGGATCGGGTACGGGATCGGCGGCACGGTCACCACACCTCCGGACCGGAGGTGGTCCCGCAGCCGGGACACACGTCGCCGGTGCCGGCGGTCACCGCGCGGGGCGGGTCGGTCATCGGTGCGTTCACTGCGCAGCCGCCAGCAACGCGTGCGCCACCTCGATGGCTTCGGAGCTAGTGAGCACCGTCGCGGTGTTCGTGGTGGCGTCCACCGTGATCACCACCCGGCGCTGAACGCGGCCCTCGACAAGATCCGACTCCCGCCACAGGATGATGGTCCGGTTACGGCCCTCACGATCCGCACCCGTCAGGGCGAACCGGTGCGACTGGTCACCGGTCACCGGATCACCCGCCTGTCAACGGGTTGGCCAGCGCCTGGATTGCCCGCCGTCGTCTCAGCAGCTCTTCGATGAAGAGATCGTTTTCCGCGTTGCTGCCCCGATCGGCGTTGGCCAGGAAGAACTCGACCAGCGCCTGCGCAGGGGTGAGGACACGGTCAGCGAGAGAGTGCGAAGCGGGTTCGTCGTTGGTGCCGTTGGTCACTCGGCAGAGACTGCGGTCTAGATCGCGCCGGACCTCAACATTCCGTTAAGACTTGGCGCTCCCGACGCCGAAGCGGTTACGCAGCGAGTCCAGCTCCCACACCCGTCGCCGGGCACGCCGGTCCAGGGTGAGCACCAGTTCCCGGGCCAGCGGATCGCTGCGGATGCGCTGTGGCGCGACGCGGTCAGCCGTGTCGAGGTGACGGATCGCATCCCCGTCGCGTGGACCACCCTCCTGTGCCAGCACGCGGGCGAAATCGAAGTACAACGACGACGACCGCTCCCGGCTGCCCAGGGCGTCAATGGCGATCGGAGCCGCCGTGGCGTCCTCGTATGCCTTGGCGCCCTCGGCGAGCTCCACCCCAATCGAAATTCGCCACGCTGCAACGTTGGTCGGCCCGAAGTGTTGCCGCATCCCGTTGCGCTCGCCCACCCTGTTTGCCATTCGCGCCGCTTCTTCCAGGTGTGCGTGCGCTTCATCGGCGCGTTGCTGCCGTGCCGCGGTCCGGGCCTGTTGAAGGTGCATCATGCCGACTATCTCGGCGGGTAACGTGTCCGCAGCAGAAAACTGCACCGCCGGTGTCAGGTCGTCGATCCCCTCGGAGAGCACCGCGTGCGCTCGGCCACGTGCGCCCATGCTCGTGAGTTCAAGAGCCCAATACCAGCGAGCGAACCCCAAGAGCCCCGGGTTGTCATGCTGTTTGGCAAGGTCATAGCCGCGCCGTGCCGCGGTGCTCGCCAGGTCGATGTTACCCGCGCGACTGGACACCACGCCGGCCGCGAAGCATGAGGTAACCGCAGCGGTGAACGCTTGGTCCCGCTTCTCGGCCGGCGCCACGACGGTAAAGGCGCTGGCCTGCGATTCAACGAGCAGACTGCCCACTTCGTGACCAGCTAGGGAGTAATTCGCCTGCCCACACTGCTCGTTGGCCCTATCCGCCAAACTCGCCAACGCTTCCAGCGGGCGCGGCGTCACGTCGGGCACGTCCATGGGACCAAAGTCATTGAGTGCCAACCGGATACTTGGCAGGGCCGCCAGCGCATCGGCGGACGCCCGGTCCGCTGGTAGGTACGGCTGCCCGGTCAGGTCGGCCACCGAGCAGCCCAGCGCGCTAGCGAGGTCCTCCAGCAGGCCACGCCGGTTAAACCCACGCCGCCCGTTCTCCAACATCGAAAGGTAGCCACCGCTGATGCCAGCAAGCCCGGCGACAACTTCCAGGCTCAACCCGCGGCGACGGCGGATCATCCGAGCACGCGCGCCGATCCTCTGCGCGTCGTCGTCAGCGTCCACCGAGCACCACTTCCGTCGCCGAGGTGATCTCCTCCGCCGATGCCCCGGGACCGTCGCCCGGGGGCGGTGTACCTCGGCGAAGAGGTGACTCCAAGGCTACGCGGTGCCCGACTGTCGCCAAGCCGTGATCGTCGTTGTCGGGGTACGGGGTGGCGTCGGTCCGGCTACGCGCCCCTGATCCCTGCCCCGGTGTGCCGGTCGACTCGCTCAGCTCACCCTCGTCGTGAGGCTCACCTTAGCGGGATTGACGGTTCGGGTTGATGGCATCCGGACCCGACAAAGAAATGGGTAGCGCAACGGAGATCGGGACAGAGCCCATCATCCGCGTCCTGGAACCCCTCGTGCTGGGCCGAGTAGCTCCATAGCGGTACGTTTAGGTCGTTCGCGGTACTCCGAGCCTGCCCGGAGCCGTGTGCGTAGGTCAGTACCAGCTTTTTGACGACGTCTCCGCCGCAGCAGCGGCAGCGGCAGCGGCAGCGGCGTTACGAGGCCACGGTCACTGTCTGCCGGAGTTGCCCAGCACTGCAAAATGTCGTTCACTAGTCGAGATTTAGTTTCATTCTTAGCCCCGCAAGGAGAATTTCTTCCGCCGCTTGAACACCGACTCCTCGTTGTTAAAAATCTCAAAGAACTCGTCAATGTAGGGCACGTCGGATGCCCCCGCCTCGTGCGCGGCAGGAACAGCTTGTTGGAGAACTTCAGCAGCTTGTCGAGCCAAACAGGCGCATATCACAACACTTTCCCTCTGGATCAATTCATTCAAAATGATCCGGAGCTCCGCGTCGTAGGCGGTGGTAATTGGAGCACCATCCTCGGCGGCAAAAAGTACAAATGTGCGCTCACCGATTAGGGTATCGACCGCAGCTGCATTGCGTTGCGCACGGGCGATGTAGCGTTGGCTTTTTGGACGTGAAAGAATCCGGCGACCGACATCAAGATACCACGCCTCTATTGGATCTCGGCTAGCATGGATATCAGCTTTTCCGGTGAGGAGATCGAGGTTGTAGTACCTTGTTGCCCTAGCGAAGTCCGTCAGTACTCCGAGTGCCGCGGCAGCATCATCTTCATCAGGAAGTGACCAAGACAGCTTGTCGGAGTAACGACGCCTAATTTCTTCAACTGAGCTGTGCAGGCGCTTAAGATCATGTCCGTACTTCCTCTTGAACTCGTCATTGGCCGGATATGACAATCCTTGCGCTCGTCGATCTACTAGGATAGTTAGCTTAAACAGTCGTTCCAAGCCTATGGATAGATTGAACAGCGCATAGCTATAATACTCAGCCTCGGCGTAGTTCGCACGGCGCAATGCGGTCAACCCGCCGCATATGGACTGCGCCGCAACTCCGGCCTCTCGGAGCATAGGCAACCATTCCGCAGGTAAATTAGATCCGGTCATTGCCACCTTCCTTTGATTCCAAGAACAGAACTGAATTCTACCGGCCGATCCGACCGGCAAGGCCCTGGTGTTCACCGCGAGTGAGTCGCGTTCACTGCCGGAGTGCGTACCGGGCGAGTTCGACGCCGGTGCTGGACACTGGCAGCGTGTGGATCGCGATGGCGTAGGGGACTGTTGGCTGCGATCGTGCGAGGTA
This sequence comes from Pseudonocardiales bacterium, assembly GCA_003244055.1. Taxonomy (GTDB): domain Bacteria; phylum Actinomycetota; class Actinomycetes; order Mycobacteriales; family Pseudonocardiaceae. The sequence goes on from QHBZ01000287.1 coordinate 9,063, forward strand.
CTCCGAGCCTGCCCGAGGCGGCCTGGGTAGGTCAGTACGCGCCGTCGACGACGTCCGTGGCCGTCAGACCACAAGCAAGCGCCATTAGCGGTACACCGCTGCCGCCGAGGTCTGCTCGCAGTGCCCGGTACGGGCGCGGTGCCCGAGTCGCTGGACTGATCGGCCGTTTCCGTGACCAGGGAAAACGAAGTTGATCGGTCGCAGAACGTCGCAGGTCAGACTGGGGTAATATCCGATTTTGTCGGTGGATCACCGGTAGTGGGCAAAATAGACATCTCAGCTACCGGATTCGTCGGGCGCAACCGGCGAGACCGGCCACCGCCCCCGCCCCCGCTTGCACTGCCGTCCGGTGACTGACCTGCGGGTACCTGCCGCTGGGCTGTTCGGGTGGATGTACTACATAACGATACGTTTAGGGTCTTGTTCGACCACTTCCGCGATACCAGGACGCGGCGACCAGCAATGCCCAGGTGTTCGGGCTTGTGGGCCTTGCCCTTGCACCGCCCGGGGGTCATGGAGTGCCGGGCGCCTTTGGGTTGGACGGTTGGGTCGGACCGGGG
>QHBZ01000288.1:0-11243 GCA_003244055.1 Pseudonocardiales bacterium
GCCCACGGGCTGAATATTTACGCTCGTTGGCGTAGTCCATGAACACCGGCAGGCTGATGGACGGGTTAGGCAACTGTGCCACCTCTCGCTCTCGCAGGATCGTTACCGCGCCGCGGAGTGGTCTAGCTCGTGCCCGTAGGCGCGACTTAGACCAACGAGGTACAGCCACAACACATCGCTGCTGGCCGCGCCTCGGAGCGTCGCAGCCCCATAGGCTCGTCCTCCGGGGCACACGCACCGTACTGGACTCATCCGATCAACCCCCATTAGGGGTACCGCGTTCGTGGTTGCAAGCACATAGCGTCATCGACAGGCCGGCGAGGACAGCCCGCGATGTCTAACCACGTGCGGGGTCCGGGTCGCGGCTGCCCACCCCACCCCGGCCCGGCCCCGGCTGGAACGAATGCAACCCCGATAGTCGGCCACCGGGCCGGCCCCGAGGAGAGGTATTTGTCATCGAACGGACGCCCCGTTCCTCACCTATGCGGCTCAGGCGGCCCGTGCTCGTTCCGCGGACGAACGGCGCCGGAGAGACCGGGACGCGAGTGCCCTTTGCGTCGATGTCGCTCCACGCTCAACAGGGCGCCCCGCGTCGACGGGACTAACTCGCCGAGGCGACGAGATACCCGCTTCGGGCCATCTGTCCTATGTGAGACACCCAGCGCCGTGCTGTTCGCATGCCGACCCGACGAGCGAGACAAATAGGCTCTCAGCCTGGTGATCGCACAGGGCAACGGCTGCAACCGCGTGACCGCAGTTCTGACCGCAACGAGCAGCACCGTGACACACTTGAACACCATCCGGCGAACGTCGCATACCCACGTCCTGCGATCCGGTCAGGGGGCTGCCTGCATCTGTTAATCGCAGGGTCTCCCTGCCTCTGCCAGGGTGGTCGTGCACAGACGGAGCGAGCAAGATCAGGCCGTGCCCAGGCCGTCGGACGTCAAGTCGCGTCAGGACACAACAGGACACAACGAGAACAAACCAGCAGGTCATAGCAGATCGGCCGCCTGATCACCGCAGGCCCGTCCATCAGGCTACGAAAAGCTGGTGTTCTCGCTACCGCGCGAGCTCAAGCGCTCCATCGGTGCTGCCCGATCCGGAGCTCAATAGCGCTGAACGGCCTGGGCAGCTCGTCGTTCTCACGGATGGGCCATTCGGCCGATGGATGGCAGTCAGAGGTCGTGGCGCGAGGTCGGGCGCCGTTCGGTGATCAGCCGCAGGACGCCGACAACCAGGGTGAACCCGGTGGTGATCGCCATGATGGGGAAGCCGTTGATCAACGGAGTGCCGACTGCGAGCGCGGTGGCGACCATGCCCCCGCCGGTGGGATGCGAGCCGATCGCCAGGATGATCCCCGGCACCGTCACCGCCAGGATCAGCGGAGGCTGCACCATCGGACCAAACAGACCCTTGCGCTGCACCACCACCACGGCAAGCAGGCAACCGAGGAAATAGCAGACCTCGAACACGACGCCCAGCCGGTTGAGCCGTTCCAAATCCGCGAACGCGCCGACCCCGGCGAGCGCGAGCGCGCAGAAGGCAGCCGCCCACCAGGGCATCCCGACGCGATCGGGTAGCAGAGCGCGCTCGCCCCAAGTCCCGCGCTGGGCGGTGCTTCGGGTTCGGATCCCCGTCACTCGTTCACAGTAGACCGCGGCTCATCCTCGTCCCGCGACTGGTGCAGCGTCTCGTTGACCCACGCCCAGCTCTCACCGGTGTGTTCAGGATCCAGTTCGCGGCCGGAACCCGGTTCGGCCGGGTTTGATTGTCCCGGCTCCAGTGCGATGAGCGCGTCCGTTGCCGACGCGACCAGCTCCACCGCTTGCACGATGCGGGGACTGCGCTCCACCTGCTCGGGCGCGTCGAGCGCTTCGGTGACCACACCGAGCTCACCGAAGCGCCGGGCAGTGACCAGTACCCGCGATTCCAGCGATGTGACCGTGCGGTTATAGGCCTCGACGGCGCCCCCGAGTTGCTTGCCCAGCCGTGCCACATGGCCGCCCATCGTGGCCAGCCGGGAGTGCAGCTCGCGGCCCAACTCGTGCACCCGCGCGGCGTTGCGCGCCAGTGACTCCTGCCGCCAGGTATAGGCCACCGTCCGCAGCAGCGCGATCAGCGTGGTCGGGGTGGCGATCACGACGTTGCGCTCGAAGGCGTGCTCGAGCAACGCCGGATCGGATTGCAGTGCTGCCTCGAGGAACGGGTCGCCCGGGACGAACAACACCACGAACTCCGGGCTGGCCTCGAAGCGTTGCCAGTAGGACTTGTGGGCCAGCGAGTCGACGTGCGTGCGCAGGTGCCGCGCGTGCGCGGCCAGCCGGGCAGCTCGACGGTCCGGGTCGGTGGCCTCGACCGCCTCCAGGTAGGCACTGAAGGGCACCTTGGCGTCCAACACGATGACCTTGCCACCGGCCAGGTGCACCACCAGGTCAGGGCGGACCAACGCGTCGTCGTCGCCGCTGGCGTCAGTGGCGGTGACCTGCCGGGAGAAGTCGCAGTGCTCGACCATGCCAGCCAGCTCCACGATCCGCTCCAGTTGCAGCTCGCCCCACCGGCCGCGGACTTGGGGCGCGCGCAGCGCGGTGACCAGCTGCCGGGTCTCGCTTTGGAGCTGTTCGGACGTACGGTGCATCGCGCCGACCTGCTCGCGCAGGCCCGCGTAGGCGGCTTCGCGCTCCTTTTCCACGGTGCGCAGCTGACCGTCGAGCCGGTGCAGGCTCTGGGTTATCGGGTCCAGCAGCGCCGTGATGGCCTGCTGACGCTGGGTGGCGTCGCCATCCGACTTGGCCGACATGGCTGCTGTGACCTTGGCGAACTGTGCCTCGGCGAGTTGCACGAACGCCTCGTTGTTGCGCGACAGCGCCTCCGCCGACAGGGCCTGAAAGCTGTCCTTGAGCTCGGCTTCGCGATGGGTGAGCAGCCGTTCCCGATCGGCTGCGGCAGTCCGCTCGGCGTCGAGCGCGGCACGCAGCCCAGCCAGTTCCGCTTGCGTCGCCGCGACCCGCTGCCCGGCCTCTTCGGCACGTTTGAGGTACAGCTGCGCCCGTGCCGCCTCGGCGTCCCTGGCCGCGGCGGCACTCTCACCCTCGCGGCGGGCCGCGACGAGGTCGGCCTCGATGGCGGCCCTGGCGGCGTCCGCCGTCCGGCCGGCCTCGGCTACCGCCACACGGCGGCTGGCAGCGCCCACCAGCCAGCTGATGAGTGCACCGACCGCGACCCCGACCACCAGGCCGATCAACCAGGAGTAGTTCACGGGTCACAGTCTGCAACACCCCACCGACAGTAACCGCCGAGACATGCCGCCTCCGGCGCATTCAGCGGGCTCAGCGGGGTAAAGCGGTGCCCGACAGCCCCGCTCAGCCCGCTGAATGCGCCGCCAGACGCGCGGGGAGGGTGGCCTAGACTTGACGTCCTGTGAGCCTCACCCTCGGTATCGTCGGGCTGCCCAACGTCGGCAAGTCCACCTTGTTCAACGCGCTGACCCGCAACAACGTCCTCGCGGCGAACTACGCCTTCGCGACCATCGAACCCAACGTCGGGGTGGTTGCGCTACCCGATGAACGTCTCGGCAAGTTGGCCGGGCTCTTCGACAGCGTCAAGGTGGTGCCGGCCACGGTGTCGTTCGTCGATATCGCGGGCATCGTCGCGGGCGCATCGGAAGGCGCTGGGCTGGGCAACAAGTTCCTCGCCAACATCCGCGAGGCCAACGCGATCTGCCAGGTGGTGCGGGTCTTCGACGACCCCGACGTGCTGCACGTCGACGGGCGGGTCGACCCGGCCGATGACATCGCCACCGTCGAGACCGAGCTGGTGTTGGCCGACCTGCAGACGGTGGACCGCGCATTGCCGCGGTTGGAGAAGGAGGCTCGCACGCACCCCCGGGAACGGCGCGCCGCATTGACCGCCGCGCACGCCGCCCGGGAAGTCCTCGACACTGGGCGCACCTTGTTCACCGCGCGTGCGGAGCTTGACGTCGACGCGCTCGCTGAGCTCAGCCTGCTGACCGGCAAGCCGTTTCTGTATGTCTTCAACGCTGACGAGGGCGTGCTCGCCGACCCCGACCGGCAGGCGGAGCTGCGCAAACTGGTCGCCCCCGCCGATGCGGTGTTCCTCGACGCCAAGGTGGAGTCTGAGCTGCTCGAGCTGGACCCCGAGTCCGCACGAGAGTTGCTGGACTCGATCGGGCAGCCCGAGCCGGGGCTGCACGCACTGGCCCGCGCCGGTTTTCACACTCTGGGGCTGCAGACGTTCCTCACCGCCGGGCCCAAGGAATCCAGGGCGTGGACCATCCGGGCCGGAGCCACTGCTCCCGAAGCCGCCGGCGTGATCCACAGCGACTTCCAACGCGGGTTCATCAAGGCCGAGATCGTGTCCTACGACGATCTGGTCGCGGCGGGTTCGATGGCTCACGCCAAGGCCGCCGGAAAGGTCCGAATGGAGGGCAAGGAGTACGTGATGGCCGACGGCGACGTGGTCGATTTCCGGTTCAACGTGTAAGGGCCACGTTCGAGCAGCTAGACACGCTGCGGTGCGCCACAGTCCGGCGTGTCGGTACAGAGTCTCGCAGGTTTCCGTATTCAGAGCATTCCATGATCAGGGCATGCGTGGATACACTCCGTACACGACGACAGAGAGGGCTGAGCGTGTCGGAGCTGCGTGCCGAGGCTGGTCACCGGGCGGGTCGGCAGGAGTCCGCAGCGACCGTCAACGCCTATCTGTGGCGAGAGCCGCGGCGGTCCTCGGCGTGGCCGATGATGCGTGCCTTGAAATTGCCCGAAATCTAAGGAGAAACCATGCACGAATATGGCGTTTCGCTATTTGGTGTCGCATACGTAATCATCGGCGTGGTGGTGGCGCTCACTAACGGATATGCGATTCACACTATTGGTGAACTCCTATCTTTTCTCCTGGCCATGTTCCTCTGGCCTCTCGTGCTGCTCGGCGTCAACCTCCACGTCGTCGTCTAGCCGGCGAGGCGTCGCCATCACGCGGGTCGACGGGGTAGCCGCGACGATCGTTTCCGGTCGGCGCCTCGGTCAGGCCTGCTGCTGGTACTTGCGCCGGCCACGGCTCCCGACGCAATTCCTGGAGCCGAGCTTGCTGGGCGGGTAGCGCGCTGAGGCTCCCCTGCGTCGAGTACCAGCGTCATGCGGCTCGGGTCGCGCCGCCGGGCGTCCGTTTGCCTTGAGCCGCCCGTGATCCGTGCTGGGCGGCGGCTTTGTCGTCCTGTGCGACTGGACCCAGCTCGACATCCGGGACACGTCTTGGTACGGGCCGGCCGGCCAGGACCTCGGGCCGATGCGGGCCGCGCCGGTCTCTGCGTCCACCGCCAGGTCGCTAGCCACACCGCCGAGTGCATGACACTCCTTCGATGAATTCGAACGACATTAAGTAATCAAAAATCTGGTGAACAATACACTAACGGGTAAGATATGCACCGCTCTTGGCCTATCGTCCAGCTAGATTCCGTGTCTGGTTGAGGGATGGCATGGACTCATGTGCTCGGCGGACGAACGGGGGAGTGACGGAGGGGTTGGCTGCATGCTTGACCGGGACGTGGTCGATCACCAGCGTGGCAAGTCTGACCAGAGACAGTTGATCGTCCAGCGCGCTTTCTTCGCTGCTCCGTTCCCCGAGGCACCCGACGATCTTTACTCGTGCAGCGCCGAGGGAGTCGTCGAACGGGCCCGGGAGCGGGTGGTTATCCAGCCGCACGCCCGGCTGACCACCAACACCTTTTTCGGACGTTTCCCGGCCAGCTACTGGCAACGATGGACCGAGGCCACGCAGGTCGAGGTCAGCGGGATGGTCGAGGGCACGGGACGAATCTCGATCCGGGCCTCGGACAGTGTCGGCGACGTCCGCACTGTCGCCACCGTCATGGTCGAGGGTGCGCTGCACGAGCAGGTGCGGCTGCAGGCGCGTATCGACAGGTTCGTCGACGGCGGGGCGATGTGGTTGGAAGCGTCCACTGGCGAGGCCACGCTGGCGATCGACGCTGTCCGCTGGTGGGTGGCCAAGCCCGAGCACATTTGTCCGACGGCCGTGGTGATCTGCACCTATAACCGCGCCGACGACTGCCTGCACACCCTGAATATCCTGTCCCTCGACGACACCACATTGTCGATGGTGGACGCGGTCTACGTCGTCGACCAGGGCAACGACACCGTCGAGTCCCGAGCAGGATTCGCCGATGTGCAGCGTGCCTTCGGCTCGAAGCTGCATTACCTCCAGCAGCCGAATTTGGGTGGCGCCGGAGGCTTCACCCGTGGTCTGTACGAGGTCATGGAGGTCGGCCCGACCAACCATGCACACATTCTGTTCATGGATGACGACATCATGCTGGAACCCGATACCGTGGTCCGGCTCTCGACCTTCGCCAACTGCACGACCGTACCCGCCATTGTCGGTGGTCAGATGCTTTACCTGCTGCATCCAGATCAGTTGCACGTGGGAGCAGAAACCACGAACCTCACAATCCTGCGACCCGGAGTGCCTGCCAGCGACGCACTCTTCCAAGCAGACCTGACCAAGCGGTGCCAGGACATCCGGGTGGACGCGGAATACAACGCCTGGTGGGCCTGCCTCATCCCCTTCGAAGTTGTAGCCGCAATCGGTTACCCCCTGCCGCTGTTTTTCCAGTGGGATGACATTGAGTACGGATTGCGAGCCCGCATGCACGGTTATCCCACGGTGACGTTGCCCGGTGCTGGAGTTTGGCATGCGGATTTTCACTGGAAGGATTGGGATGATTGGCCTCGCTACTTCAGCTTGCGCAACTCGCTGATCGTCAACGCGCTGCACGGTCGGCCCAACCGGATGGACACGCCACGATTCTTGGTGAAGGAACTGCTGCTCTACATCGTCTCGATGCGGTACGGCCTCGCAGCTACCCTGATCATGGCCATAGAGGATTTCCTGGCGGGACCGGAGGTGCTGCACGACGGCGGCGTGGAGGCGGCGGCCGCCGTTCGTAAGCTCCGTGCGGAGTATCCTGAGACGACCCGCCATCCCACGCACGGCATCCTCGGCATCCCCTCGACGGCGATGCCGATCACCGCGGCGCGACCGACACCGTCGAAGCCGCGTCTGGTGCTTGTCAAACGGTTGCTCTGGCAGGTCCTTCGCAAGCCCCGCGCCATCGCCGCCGTCAGCGCCCGTGATGCGCACTGGTGGCACGTCTCCCTGTTCGCGACAGCGGTGGTCACGGAACCGTCGCAGGAGGGTGTTCGGGTGCGCCGCCTCGACCGCAGCACGATGTTGAAACTGGGCATCCGGGGTGTACGCGTGATCGCCCGCCTCGTGCGCGAGGGCCCTTTGCTACGGCGCCGGTACCGGGCTGCCATGCCGGAATTAACCAGCAAGCAGAACTGGCAGCGGCTCTTCGATGCCCGCTGAGGCTGATATGCAGGATGTGCGCAGCGGGAGACTGAGGTCCGCGAAACCGACCGCACCCACCTCGACCGCGGTGCGGTTGCATCGGGTACCGGAATGGTTGGTTGCCCGCACTGTTGCACTGTTTGCGGGGGCCAATTTTCGGCTAGCGGCAATGGTAGCGGCGGCCGGTCTCGCCGGCGGCGTTATGTTCGGATTCGCCCACCGGGCGATGCTCGACGACAGCATGATTACGCTCTCCTACGCCCGGACCCTTGCCGAGCACGGTCAGTGGGGCATGGTCAAGGGTCTAACCTCGAACAGTGCGACCTCGGTGTTGAACGTGCTGTTGCTGGCCGCAATCATCGTTGTGATCGGCCATCCTGTGGTGGCAGTGGGAATCCTGCTGATGACCACGATGGCGGCTATGGCCTGGTGGGGTACTCGCATCGCTGAGGACGCGCGCCTCCCGATTCGCGCTTTCCCTGCCGCAGTCGTCGGACTGCTGCTGGTCAATCCGATTCTGATCTCGACGATCGGGCTTGAGACCTACTTGGGCACAGCGCTGGTGGTTGGCGTTGCACGCTATGCACTCGCCGGCCGCCCGACTTCGACCGGCGTCATCACCGGCTTGGTCGCTCTGGCACGCCCTGATCTGATCGTTTTCGCTTCGGTGATCATCCTTGGTCTCAGTCCAGGACGCCGCCGCCTCGGTCGCAGCGCGGTCACGGCCGTGGCGGTGACGCTACCGTGGTACGCGTTCAGCTGGTGGGTTTTGGGCTCGGCGATCCCGGACACATTCGTCTTCAAGACTGTCGTCAACCACTTTGACAGCGGGGACACGTTCCTCGACGGCCCGATGATGTGGGCCCGCTTTTTTCCCGCTGCATCGTTGGTCGGGTGGCTGCCGGCGCTGGCCGGAGTTGCCTGTCTGCTCGGTTGGGCCGCCGCGGCCGCGCGGCGACGCTGGTCTGCGGCGGGGACCCTCGCGGTCGTGTTCAGCCTTGGCGGGATCGCCCATTTCGGCGTGTTCGCGACCCTCGGAACGCCGCCGTACCAATGGTATTACGGGCCGGTCGTCGCAGGGCTCACTCTGTGCCTCACAACCACGGCCATGGTGCTGCCCTGGCGGCGGTTAGTCTACGGCACCTTCGCAGCAGGGGTCGCGCTAACCGTCGCTTTCGAGGTCCATAACGGTCTTTCTTGGACGACAACGCCGATCTCCTCCAACTGGGCCACAACTGCACAGTATGCCGCGGCAGCGTCCGGCGTGGCAGCGGCCACCTCTGGCGCCAGAGCGGTGGGTTCCCCAGGCGAAATCGGCGCACTCGCGTTCTACTGCGATTGCCGAATCGTTGATCTGTTCTCTGACCGCGGCGACGCGGCCAACTGGATAGAGGAGCGAATGCGCAGGGCCGGCCCCCTGATGCGCAGGCTGCTCGAGCTGAACTACCACAACCTCGACCGACACCCGGCTCTGCATCGAGACAGCCAGCTGAGCTTCGAGCCGGCGGGCCAGGGCTCCGGCCTCGCTCGTTGGCCGATCAGCTCGCCGGTGCATGGGCCGCACACGCTCGTCCTCAGGGGAGCCGACGGCGTCCCAAAAGGCTAACGGGCTGCTGCTAAATCGCTAACAGGAATGAATGGATAAATGATCGGAGGTTCGTCACATTGTTGAATCGTCTCCGTAGATCGATGAGGGACCGGCTGGTGCGGGTTGCGGACGAGGTCGCCGCCGCGCATCATCGCCAGTGCGAGGCGGCGCTCGCAGCGCGTTATCGCGAGTACGAGATCGTGCTTAACGCCGGGGTCGAACGTGTGATCAGGGCAGTACACGAGGTGGAGTTTCGTTCTCGGCGCGACTTGTGGGCAGCAGGCGAGCGGGAGGCCGCCGTGTCCAGCGAGCGTTTTGTGCGGGACGTGATGCCCACCGCGCGCGCGTTCGACCACTCGATCGCGACGCTGGAGCATGCGCTGTCCCTCGCGCCCCCCGAAGGGATGGCACTCGAGTTCGGCGTGTACCAAGGCCGCACGCTGAAAGTAATCGCCGAGGCTCGAAAGCACAATCAGGTTTTCGGATTCGACTCCTTTCAGGGGCTGCCCGAGGACTGGCGGTCGAACATTCCAGCGGGCACATTCGCGACCGGGCAGCTGCCCGAAGTGGTGGGTGCAGAGCTGGTCGTTGGATGGTTCAACGACACTCTGGCTGAGTTTCTCGCCGATCATCCCGGGCAGGTGGCGTTCCTGCATCTTGATGCAGACCTGTACTCGTCCACGGCCACCGTCCTCGAGCAGGTCGGCCCCCGGCTAGGAGTCGGAAGCGTGATCGTGTTCGATGAGTACTTCAATTACCCTGGGTGGGAACAACACGAGCACCGAGCCTGGCAGGAGTTTGTGGCGAAAACTGGAATCATGTTTCGGTATGCCGCGTACGCCTGCAATAACGAGCAAGTGGCGGTCGTCGTAACCGGGACTCCTGAGTAGTTCCCGTCCGTCCAGGTAGGGTCGGCCAGGGGAGGCAGGGATACTGAGAGGGGCGGGCGTGTCACCGCAATCAACACTTGCCGAGAGACCGGCCCGTGAGACTGGTGAGCTCGCCTATTCAACTGTCGCCAGTTCTTGTGCGGCAGTACACCGGCGCCACCGGGAATATTGGCAACTGTCAGCTGGGGGCGTTTTTGGCCTATGCCAGCGTTCGGGGTCGGGCGCCGGGTAGGCTCGCATGGTCTGCGTCTGTATGACTGGGCCACCATCGACTCGACCTCCAGACGACGGTCAGGCTCGCCCTTCGCCGCCGCCAAACGTGGGGCTTGACACAGGCGCAGGCTCTTCGTGGGATTGCCCGGGAGGATCGTCTGGCGCGTCAACGCGACTTCTGGGTAGAATCCTGGGTAATATTGTGGGAGGGAACCAGAAGTGAACGTCGATACTCAAGACCTGATCAGCGTGACCGAGGCAAGCAACCGGGGCGTGTCGCGGCTGATTCAAGACGCTGCGCAGGGGCGGACGCAAGTGGTGCTTCGAAACAATAAGGCCGTCGCCGCCGTGGTCGGCATCGATGCCGTTGAGCGGCTTGCCCGGCTTGAGGAGCTCGAGGGTGACTTGCGCCTATTGAGCGTGGCACTGGCCCGAACAGTTACCGACAGCGGCCGGCGGTACAGCTTGGACGAGGTCGCTGCCGAGCTCGGCATGGACCTTGACGCTGACGACAACTGAGGCGGCGCTGGGAAGATGGCCGAGGTTCGTCTGACCGAGGATGCGCGTGAGGACCTCCTTGACCTGGACGGTGCCGCGCGGGTCATCGTCTTGAAGAGTCTCAAAATGCTTCAGACCGAACCCGAGAAGCGCGGATCACCCCTCGGCAGCAAGCTCAGCGGCAACCTGACGACGTTCCGCAAGCTGGTGATCGGTGATCGTGACTACCGCATCGTCTACCGGGTCGACCTGGACGGCTCGGTAGTTGTGGTCTGGGTGATCGGTCGGCGTACCGACGACGAGGTTTATCACCTGGCGATGTCTCGGCTACGGCTGCATCCAGACGAGGCTGCGCGGGAGTTCGCTGTCGCCCTGGACGAGATCTGGCACGGATAGCCGTGGGTTGGTGGTTCTTGAAGTGCCACCGAGAGGCGGGGGAGGAGTAGCTGGACCAGGGGGCCGATCGCCAGGGCGTAGAGCACGGTGGCGATACCGAGGGTGCCGCCGAGTGCCCAGCCGGTAGCGACGACCGCGATCTCGATGACCGAGCGAACCCGCCGCACCGAGCCGCCGGTGCGGCGGACCAGGCCGGTCATCAGGCCGTCGCGTGGGCCTGCGCCCAGGCGGGCGCCGATGTAGGCGGCGGTGGCCACCGCGTTGAGCGCGATTCC
>QHBZ01000288.1:11416-14955 GCA_003244055.1 Pseudonocardiales bacterium
AGCACGTCCCACGGCATGTTGCCCAGGTGGGAACGGATCAGCAGCGCCATGGAGATGCCGTAGAGCACCAATCCCGCCGCGAGCTGGACGAGCCGTCGACCCAGTCGAGGCGGGCGGGCGAGAGAAGGCATCGGGGTCACTTGTCGCACCTAGCCAGTATGGAGGATGATTGGACCGTGAACTACAGTCCAATCCGTCATCAGTGGCATGGCTGATGGCACCGCGCCGAGGCTGGCGGCGCTGGTAGGGGAGCTGGCCGGAGAACGTCCGCCGCGGTATGCGGCGCTGGCCGCGCGTATCCGGTTGCTCGTCGCGGATGGCCGGCTGCCCGTCGGTATCCGGCTGCCGGCCGAGCGGGAGCTCGCCACAGCGCTGCAGCTGAGCCGGGCCACCGTCACCGCCGCCTACCGGCGACTGCGCGACGACGGGTGGGCCAGTGCCCGGCAGGGAGCAGGGACCTGGACATCCCTACCCCAGGGGCCGGCATACGGTGCCTGGGCGCCGGCGCTGCCCACCGCAGGAGTCATCGATCTCGCGCACGCGGCCCCGGCGGCCCCCCCGGAGATCGTCACCGCGTTCACCGCGGCACTGCGCGATCTCCCGCGGCTGTTACCCGGCCACGGTTATCACCCGGCGGGTCTGCCGGAGCTGCGGGCGCGGATCGCGCAGCGATACACCGTGCGCGGCCTGGCGACCACCCCCGAGCAGATACTCATCACGGCCGGGGCGCTCAACGGCATCACCGTCGCGCTGGAGGTGCTCATCGGTCCGGGCGACCGGGTTCTCATCGAGCACCCCAGTTACCCGAACGCGCTGGACGCCATCTGGGCCAGCAGGGCCCAGCCGGTGCCAGTAGCCGTCGACGCAGCGGATCCCGCCGCCGTCGCGGCCGACGTCACGCGGGTCGCTCGCCAGACCAGCCCCCGGCTGGCCTACCTCATGCCGGACTTCCAGAACCCCACCGGCCTGCTGCTCGACGCGGAGCAGCGGGGGCGCCTCGCGGCCGGCCTGCACGCGTCGGGCACCGTCGCGCTGGTCGATGAGACCCTCGCCGAACTCGGCCTGGACGTCGCGGCCGCTGCCCCCTACGCGGCGTTCGCGAGGGCTGATCGGGCGGTCACTGTCGGCACGCTGAGCAAGACTTTCTGGGGTGGACTGCGGGTCGGCTGGTTGCGCGCCGAAGCCACCCTCATCCAGCGGCTGACGGCCGCGGCGGTGCGTGCGCAGCTGTCCGGGCCGGTGCTCGAGCAGCTGGCCGCCTGCCACCTGCTCGACACCGCCGACGCAACGTTGCCCGAACACCGCGACCGGCTGCGGACCCGGCGCGATGCGCTGGTCCGCGCACTTGCCGCTGCGCTGCCCCGCTGGCAGGTGCCCGTGCCGCCGGGCGGGCTGGTGTTGTGGTGCGGCCTTCCAGCGCCGGTCTCCAACGCCCTGGTCGACGCTGCGCAGCGGCGCGGGCTGCTTTTGGCGGCCGGCCCTCGGTTCGGCACCGGTCACGCCTTCGGCGACCGGCTGCGGCTGCCCTACACCCAGCCGACCGATGTCCTCCAGCGCGCGGTCGGGATCCTCTCGGAGGCGGCCGCCACCTTGCCTGCGACCGATCCGGGTTGCGCCCCGTCGCGCCTGGTGGTGTGACGCTGTCAGTCCATCGCGGCCGCCAGTACGCGGTCGATCTCCCTCGCAAGGTCGATGTCCTGATCGGTGATCCCGCCTTGGGAATGTGTGCTGCAGCGGAACGTGACGGTGCGCCAGCGAATGTCGATGTCGGGATGGTGGTTACGGGCTTCGGCGATCTCCGCCGCGGCGCGGACCGCCTCGATAGCCGCGGGAAAGCTGGGCAGTTTCGCGGTGCGTACGATCGCGTCACCGTCGCGCTGCCAGTCGGTGAGTGCTGCCAGAGCACTCGCAACCTGCTCGTCATCCCAGAGTTCTGCCATGGCGGTCATCCTGGCAGAAGCCGATTAATCGGCCGCCGGGTTTCGATGCAACCATCCAGCCACCTCTGAGTCGCCCAGTTCAGCGATGCGTCGGTGATACCGGTGAAGGTCGTCGCTGTCCAGGCGCGCGCGCCACTGCCCGCTAGTCCCGCGGTGGAAGAACTCCGTTTTGTCGCGCCAGAGGTCGTCGCCCCGGTTGGGCACCAGGTGGTCGGCCCTGCGCCGCATCTCGCCGAATCGGGCGGCCGGCACGAGCTGTGGCCACCGTGGCTCAGGCACGTCGATGCCCAGGCGCCCGGCCAAGTGGCGCATCTGCCCTTCGAGGTCAGCCTGGAGATCGTCGTAGTGCAGGAGCACGAGGTTGGGGGCGCCGGCCGTGGCCGGCCAGAAGGTACGGATGTGGTGAACCAATGCCGCCAGACTGGTCGGTGACTCGCTGACCGGCGCCGGGTCGTCGACCCACTGCCAGAATCGCGCGATCTCGGTCGGCGGTAGCTCCCGCCGTCGGTCGGGAAGTAGTCCGTCGAGGTCGGCGAGGCCGACTGCCTTGCTCCGGGCGGCTAAGAAGGCATCCGTGTTGAGGTTGGCCCGGTGGTTGGACCAGGAGAAGCCGGCATCGCGGGGATCGCGGCCGACGCAGACATAGGTCGCCCGGTCATCGATGGGCAGTCCGTCGAGCGGCGTGTGAGTCTTGATGAACCGCCGATGCGGTTGCGCCTCGAGCGCAGCGACGAGATCATCGCGGTCGGTCGTCAGCATGTCGAGCCACGGCGAGATCTCAGCAAGGGGCAGGTCGAAGTCCGGGGTCTGGAAGACCAGGAGGGCGCAGATCATCTGCGTCCAGGTCGTGCCGCATTTCGACGGGGTGCTGATGACGACGTCGCCGTCCCGGAATGGGAAGCCCTCCCACCGGGCACTGTCCGCCACCATCGACCGATACCGGACCACTGCATCTGGCATAACCACCGACGCTAGGCGGCGGGGTCGAATGCCACCAGAGGCACGGGCGCACGGATGTGGTCAGGCCTCGCGGGTGATTGTTCTGGCTAGGGTGAGGGCTAGGCCGATCAGCAGGTAGCAGGCCGCGCGAAGGCTGCTGGAGGCCAGCCCGTCCAGCGGCAGTGGGTCGCGCAGCACATCGGTGATCGCGAACCATCCGGTGGGCAGTAGCAGCGGCTGCAGCCAGTCCAGGGCGGGGATAGCGGAGAGCACCCCGAACACGATCAGGCCTCCCAACACCGCCGCCAGCACCACCAGCGGGTGCTCGGTGGTCGAGGACACGGCTAGGGCCACCGCACCGACCGCGGCGAGCTGGCCCACCGTCCAGGCCGCGGCCAGCGAGACCCGCAGCAGCGCCGACCCTGGCCCGACCTCGGTCCCGGACAGGGTGAGCATGCCGTGGGCGGTCCCGGACGGGCCGACCAGGACCAGCCCGGTGACGATCCCGAGCAGGGCGACCGCGGCGACCGCGGCCACCGCGACGGCCAGCACGCCGACCGCCTTGACCAGCACCAGCCGGGACCGGCTGACCGGGGCCAGCAGCAGCCCACGCAGCGTCCCGTGAGCGGACTCGCCGGCCAGCGCGTCGGCGGCGGCCAT